>JBOHIU010000243.1:0-9905 GCA_050725855.1 Xanthobacteraceae bacterium
GCTCTATATCAAGATGGAAGCCATGGCAGTGGCGCTGTCGATGCTGGCGCGGCGACCAGTAAAAGTCGCACTCACTATGGATGAAGTGTTTGTCACCATCACTAAGCATCCGAGCACCTTCCGCATCAAGACCGGCGTCGACACGGAGGGAAAAATCGTTGCCCGCCAATGCCACGTGTGGTGGAACGGCGGCGCCTATGCGGATATCGGCCCGCGGGTGACGCACAAATCGGGCTTCACGGCCGGCGGCCCCTACGACATCGAGAATATCTCGATCGACTCCTATGCCATGTACACCAACATGACGCCGGCCGGGGCGTTGCGCGGCTTCGGCATGCCGCAGCTCACCTTCGCCTACGAAAGCCACACCGACATGGTGGCGCGGGCGTTGAAAATGGATCCGCTGGAATTCCGCCGCAAAAACGTCTTGCGCAACGGCCGGCCGCAGGCGACCGGAACGATCCTCAAGGACGCGGCACTGGAAGCCGTGCTCGAACACGTCGCCGACCGCATGCGCTGGTCGGAGAACTTCGATCGCGGCAGCGGCACCGTCAAACGCGGCCGCGGCATCGCTTTCGCGCTCAAGGCCTGCGTTTCGCCAACCACCTCGGTCGCCATCGTCAATGTCGGCGCCGACGGCAGCCCGACCCTGTACATCTCCACGGTCGATATGGGCCAAGGCTCCGATACCGCGATGGCGCAGATCGTTGGCGAAGTGCTCAACGTCCCGGCCGAAGAAGTGCGCGTCGTTGCGCGCGATACCGACATCACGCCCTACGACATGGGCACGCTCGGCTCCCGCTCGCTATTCCACATGGGTCACGCGGTTCGGCTCGCCGCCGAGGACGCGCGGCAAAAAATCGAAGCGCTGCGTCGCGAGGTCGGCGAGCCGGAAGGCAGCAACACCCCGGTCTCGGGTCTGTTCGTCAAGAAATACGGGATGAAGGCCGGCAACATCGTCGGCAGCGGTAGCTACAAGCCCGAGCACGTCATGCCCGACCACGATACCGGAGCGTCGACGGCCATCACGCCGTTCTGGATGGTGGCGGCCGCGGGCGTCGAGATCGAAATCGACACCGAAACCGGGCGCGTGCATGTCGCCAAGCTGATCAACGCGGTGGATTGCGGCACGCGGGTCAACCCGCGGATCGTCGAAACGCAGATTTCCGGCGCCGCGACGATGCAACTCGGCTTCACACTGTTTGAAAAGATGAATCTCGATAACGGCCAGATCACCAACGCCTCGCTCGCCGATTACAAGATTCCAGGCATTGGCGATCTGCCGGCTGTGATGATCAACGATGCCGTCGACGCCTATCAGAGCAACGCGCCGTTCGGCGCCAAGGGCGTCGGCGAATCGGCAACGATGTCGGTATCGCCGGCGATCGCCAACGCCATCGACGATGCCATCGGCGTGCGGCTGACCGAACTGCCGCTCACCCCCGAGGCGGTATTTCGCGCGCTGCAGGCAAAGGAAGGACGGCAGCTCGAGGACGCATAATTAGGACACGCGCTTTCCTCTACCGCTCATTGAGGCGAACGCGGAAATCCAGATTGCACACTTTGGTTGCCCTTTGGCGGTGACGAGCGGGGGCGCAGTGGGCCGCGCACCACCGACGCTGCGAGCGGATTATCGCTTCCCTTTGCCGGGTCCCTGCCCTACGCTTTCGCCGCGCGCGGTCTGCGCGAAACAAAAACACTGACGGGGTGGGGACGATGGCCGGCGAAGCGGAAGTTCAAGTCTCGCATCTATTGGACGAGCACGGGCTTGGCGCTTTCCAGATCAAGCTCATCTTCTGGTCCACCATGGTCGCGTTCATCGACGGCTATGACATCGGCGCCATCGCGTTTGCCGCCCCGCATCTCATTCAGGCGTGGCACATTCCGCCGAAGTCGCTCGGTCTGGTGCTGACCGCGAGCAATTTCGGCGTGCTGTTCGGCTCGCAGATTTTCGGCTGGGTCGGCGACCGCTACGGCCGCAAAACCTCGCTGGTTCTCTGCAATCTCTTGTTCGGCGTTTTCACCTGGTGGGCCGCCTATTCGACCAATCTCACGGAACTGTTCTGGCTACGCACCATTGCCGGCCTCGGCATCGGCGGCGTCATTCCCAACGTGGTGGCGATCAACGCCGAATCGGCGCCACGGCACCTCCGGGCGACGCTCGCAATCATCGCCGCCGGCATGGTGCCGATCGGCGGCGCGCTCGCCGGTTTCGCCGCCGCCGCCTTCATTCCGCACCACGGCTGGCCGATCCTGTTCAAGATCGGCGGCGTGGTTCCGATCGTCTTTGCGATCATTGCCCTGTTCGGAATGCCCGAATCGATCAAATACATGACGCTGCATGAAAGCCAGCGCCGCAAGGTGGAACGGCTGATCGCGGCGATACGTCCGGACTTCAGGGTGCCACCCAATGCGCGGTTCGTCATCGAGGACGAGAAGCAGTTTCCCAGTTCCAATCCGCGCTATCTGTTCCACAACGGCCTGCAGGTGATCACGCCGCTGACCTGGCTGGTCTTCGTTCTCAACCTGATGGGCTACTTCTTCCTCATTTCCTGGACGCCGACGATCCTGGTGGCGGCCGCCAAGGCGTCGCAGACGACTGCGGCGCTGACCGGAGCCGGCTTGCAGGTCGGCGGCACGATCGGCGCGCTCGTGCTGTGCTGGTGGTTGCAACGGCAGCGATTCCTCGCCGTCGCCATCCTGTTCCTGATCGCCATCCCGGTGGTCGCCGCGATCGGCTACGCCGGATTGTCGTCGACGACTGCGCTGGTATTTGTCGCCTTCCTGGCCGGCGCCGTGGTGCTCGGCATCCAGTCGGGGATCAACGTGGTCGGCGCGATGATCTATCCGACCTCGCTGCGCGCCAACGGTTCCGGCTGGCAGCTCGGACTGGGCCGTTTCGGCGCCATCCTCGGGCCGCTGGCCGGCGCGCTGCTGGTGGGCTCTTTCCCCATCCAGCACCTTTACCTGTTTGCCACGATTCCGTTCGCGCTCGGCGCAGTCGTGACCTACATCATTTACGTGCTCAACCGCGCACGGCTGAAGGCGAATCCCGAGTTGGCGCAGGGGCAATAGCTCCCTTTCCTTCCCCCGCTTGCGGTGGGGAGGGTCGCCGCGAACCTCTTGTGAGCGGCGAGCTGGGGGGACTATCTGAAGAACTGCACCAAACAAAGTGAACCCCAACCCTAACCTCTCCCGCCCACGCGCTTCGCGCGTGGGCGGGAGAGGAATCCTTAAAACGGCTCATAGGCGTGGAGCGCCGGGATCACCTTCTCGCCGAACAGGCGGATCGATCGCAGCAGCGCGTCCTCCGGCAGGTCGGCGAAGTTGAACTCGCCCATGAAGACGTTGAAGACGCCCTCCTTCGCGGCGGCACGGATTTTTGCGGCGACCGTTTCGGGCGAGCCGATGAACACGAGGTCGTGCCGGCGCAAGTATTCGGCATCGAACAGATGCTGCATGATCTCGGAAGCGCCGGGCTCACCTCGGCCGACGAACATCTTCGCGTGCTCGGCGGCGCGCTGCTCGAAGCTCTCGCCGGGTTTGGGCGGCGCCAGAAATCCCTCATAGGCGCGGCTGGCGCGGGACAAGGCGGTCGCCATCGCCTTGTCGTCGCTGTCGTCGACATAGACCACGGTGCAATAGGCGATGCTGGGCTTGGCGGCGTGACCCGCGCTTTGCCAATCCGCCAAAAATTTGCGGTAGCGCGGCGCGGCATCGGCGCGAGGATAGACCAGAAAGTAGCCGGGACTGATGGCGTTCGTGGCGCAGAATTCCAGCGTCTGCGGATCGCGGCTCATCATCCACAGCGGCGGATGCGGTCGCTGCACCGGCGGTACCGAAATGCGCGCGTTGTCGGTGTGGAATTCCGTCCCGTGATACGAGAATGGCTGCGCATCGCCGAATGCCGCGCGCAGATAGTCGACGAATTCCAGCGTCGGCGATTTGCGCTGCCCGTAATCGAGGCCGAACGGACGGAAATAATCGGGATTGATGCCGGGCACGAGGCCAAGCTCCATCCGGCCGCCCAGCATCTGATCGACGATGGCGATCTCCTCGGCCAAGCGGAGCGGATGATAGAGCGGCACGATGTAGCCCATCGGCCCGATTCGCAACCGCTTGGTCCGCGCGCCGGCGCCCACCGCATAGAGCGACGGCGACGACATCCAGCTTTCGTCCGGGCGGAAATGATGCTCGACGCAGAAAGAGTGATCGAAGCCGAGCTGGTCGCATAGACCGAGTTCGCGCCAAAGCTGCTCGTAGCGCTGATGTGGCGTCATCCCGGGCTTGGCCCAGATGTGGGAAAAGTGGGCGAATTTCATCGGTTACGAGCCGGGCTTTGATTGGATCGAGTTGCGACGCATCCATCGCATAGGCGATCACGACCATCGCGGCAACGATTACGGCCGTCGCAACGGAGCGCCGCTCGAAAGGCACGCGGCGGCCGGTCGCGAGCGCAATCGCTGGATCATTCGCTTTGGAGGATCGCGCGGCGCGCCATCACATCGCCCATCCGCCCGCCGGCATTGCGTCAGCGGCGCGGACCGCAGCAGCCTCCCCCGGTGCGGACCGAAGGTTCGCCATATAGCTTCGCACATGCGCGTAGCAGTCACAGCTGTGCCGCGCGAGTTCGCCCTGGCTGACGATCTGCAAATAGCCGCGACGGCAATAAAGCACGCCCGCCGCCTCAAGCCGCCCGGCGACCAGCGTGACCGTGGTGCGGCGGACGCCGAGCATCTGCGCCAGCGTGCCCTGGGTGAGCGGCACCTTATTGCCGCCGGTGCGATCGTGAACTTCGAGCAGCCAGCGGCAGATGCGCGACTCCACCGCATGATTGGCATGGCACAGCGCCGTCTGTTGCACCTGCGCCAGCATGGCGCTGGCGTGACGCGCTACGCGCCGCCGGATCGCCGGATTCTGATCGAGAACGTGCCGAAAGGCCACCGCCGACATGCGCAAACCCTGCCCACCGATATGCACCAGGGCATCGGAGCTCGCCGGCGCCGAAGCCGCCGCGGAGATTGCGCCGACAATGCCGTCGGATCCGATCAAGGCCACCACCGCCCCCAGACCGTCGTGCAACGGCATGGTGAGACCCACCAGTCCGGATTGGGGAAAGATCACGTCGTCGACCGGGACTCCCTGCCGATGCAGGCGATCGCCGGCGTGCAAATCGACCGGCACGAGGTGCGATCGCAGAATAGCGAATTCCGCGGCGCCCAACTCGGACACAAAGGCGTTTGTCTCTTGTCCCTGCGCGAGCATCGTAATGCTCCATACCCCCACTTGAACCCCGACGCTCCGCCGCCGCGCCTCCATTTGGCGAGGGCCCTCTGGCGGATAAGCGACACCGGCGAAAAGGTTCCGCCGCCGTGGAAATTTCCGCGCGCTGCGGCCGCGCCGCCGAAGTATTCGCTCAGGCCTTTATCGCCCGGGCTTTCGCCTGGACCGCTAAGTATCCCGGATGGTCCTTTGCCCATGCGCAGCGGCAAGAAACGGCTTGCCGCGCGATCGCGCGACCAGCGCCCGCGATTCCCTGACGGTGACGGCCGCCGCACTCCCCGCCTCTCTCAGCGACAGGACACCGCGGCACCAGCCTTCCATAACAGCGCGCAAGTTCGGAGTCAGATACGCCAGCGTGGCGTCGACGCTCGCGAATGGAATCTCGAACACCGGCGTGCCCTCGTCCTCATAAACGTCGAGCCGCCAGGTTCGCGTCTCCGCCTCACGGCAGCTCATCAGCTCGCGCACGACGTCGTGCGCGTATTGAAGAGCATGCGCCCGGTCAGGCAGGTTGATCCCGGTTTTGTCCTCAATTCGGCGCGATCCGTCCCTGAGTTCGAACGCATAGAGCGGCATCCACGCATTCCCTTATCGACTATTCGCCAAATCGTCATCGCCGGCGGTTATCGCCAAACGGCGGCCTTTTTGACAGATGGCGGTCGCGCCACCGCGTGACAACCCTCACCCGGCTGCAACTTTTCTCGGATAGCTGCCCAGAATAACACAACCTTGCCTCACCGCACGCCGCCAAATGCCACGCCCCAGGTGGCGCAGCCGGCACTTCTCATCCTGCCTTGCGATACGAGCCATAGGCCACGTTACACTTGGCAGGTTGTAAGGTGTGACGTTGCCGTTCTTTCTAACATTCGCATCCCGGTTCCGCACTTCCTTATGCGAACGTTAGAATCTAAAGAGCCACCAGAAATTATAAGTCCTAGTGGAAGAGCAGGCGCCGCGCGCGTTCATGCCCCCAGCCGCAGTTCATGCCCCACGGCGGCGGCAAGAAATGGTTGCAGCGCGACCGGGCGACAAGCGTAACGCCTTTAATTCGATATCGGTGCGAATAGCGGAAGCCGAAACGCGGACCCGTCCAGCAATTGGATTGATGCCCGAGCGTTAATTGCAATCCCTGGACGGCATCGCTATATAGGCGCCGTTCGTGATTGCGCCTGACCCTTGCAGTTTCGGCTTAACGGCCCTCCCAAGACACGCAAAATCCCGGATATGATAGAAGCCATGCGAAATGGTTCGTTTGGTGCACCGGCGCTTTGCGCGCTTTTTAAGGAGGCCATCAATGGCCACAGGTACCGTTAAATTCTTCAACGCCCAAAAGGGCTTTGGCTTTATCGTTCAGGACAACGGCGGTCCCGACGTGTTCGTCCACATCTCGGCGGTCGAGCGCGCCGGCATGCATAGTCTCAACGAAGGTCAGAGGCTTTCGTTCGACGTGGAGGCCGATCGGCGGAGCGGCAAGTCCGCCGCGGCAAATCTGCAAGCCGCTTAAGGCCGTTCCGAAGAAACGCCGGCGCGAGCGCGCCGGCGTTTCGCTTGCGGAAGGACAACCGAGATGCCGACCAAGCCGGGCACCAGACCCAAGAATGAATTCGTCTTTTTCGACGTGATCTATGAGGACGGCTCGCAACGCTCAAACAGGCGCGTGCCGGCCGAACTGCTCGGCGGTCCGGCCGAAGACGATGCCGCGCGGGGTTTCATCATCGAGCAGGATCGGGAAATCGCCGATAAATCAGGACGGCTACCCCTGGCTATAAAGAGCATTCGTCGGGCGCGCGCGCGAAGCAAATAGCTTTCGCTCTGAAGGCGCAATCCGATCCGTCACGAGGCAGCCGCGACGGTTGGGCGTGCGTTGTCGCCTGTATCCGAAATGAGCGCCACCGCTGAGGCAACCGCCGAAAGCGAATGAAAATACGCCTTCAATAATCGTTCGAAGGAAATTCGTTAAAATCGCCTCTGTAAGACAATTTCGTGATATTGGTTACTGCGAAGCAATCGAAACTGCCCGGTTCCATCGACGATGTGGCGCCGCAATGCCGTCAAGTATTGATGGAGGGCTTCATGCCCGAGCATAAATTCAAAGTCGGCCAATCCGTAAGCTTTACGTCCGGTCCCTTCGGCCGCGGCGGGACGAACGGCGTTTATACGGTCACGCTGTTGTTGCCCCCCGAAGGCGATGACTTTCAATACCGGATCAAGAACGCCAATGAACCGCACGAGCGAGTCGTCAAGGAAAGTCAGTTAGATCGCGTTGTATGACCGCGGATCTGCCGTTTTTTGGCTGCTGCCAAGGCGTGATCGTGATGTTTGATTATGGCTCACCGGCCGAACTGCTCATGGCAAAGCGAACGAGCGATTTACGGCAACGGCCCGGCTATCGTCGCTTCGCCACGGCGGCGGATTCGCACCTGGACAAACTTCTATTAACGCTCACGGGCCGAGGCGCACATCGTTAACGCACTTGGTTACGCGTTTGGCCTCGGCGCCAACCCTATCCACAGCCGTTTAAATTCTCGCGAATCGGCCTAAATATAGGGGGCGTCGGTCTGGCCTGCAGCCATATCGCGCAATTGCCGAAAGGGAAACGACATTGACAACCAAATCGGACGAAGCACGGGCCCGGGCCGAGGCAAGTTTCAGGAAGGAAGAGCGCGCCAAGGAAGGCGCCAAGGCCATGATGGAATATCAGGCCAACGGTCGAATAGTTCGTGAAAAGACGGCGCGATTGAAAGCGCTTCGATTGGCCAAGGAGGCAGCCGACAAGACGCGCGCCGGCGGTTAATCGTGACCGCGCCTTGAAACGAACACATCGAGCGCCCATGTAGCGTGCCTGCGGCCGAATCGGCCGGCAGCGAGCCGCGTGTTCGAGATCCGTCGGATTTGTTTTCCCCAACGGCTTCAAGCTCGCTCTCCCTTTTATCACCGACAGCCCAGATCGCGCGGGGTGTCTCGTTTCACCCGCAATACGGACCGCCGTGCGTTGCGCAGCGGCTGTATAAGCGTGCACTCTGAGAGATTCTTCATTGACCTCCTTTCACGACTTTGCCCTTGGCGACGCAATCACACGCGCCCTCGCCGAGGAAAATTACCTCACCCCGACTCCAATCCAGGCGCAGACGATTCCGATCGTGATGGCGGGCCGCGACGTCATCGGCATTGCCCAGACCGGGACCGGCAAAACCGCCGCATTCGCGCTGCCCGTTCTGCACCGTCTCGCCGCCGACCCGCATCCGCCGGAGCGCAAGGGCTGCAGAGTCCTGGTGCTCAGCCCGACCCGCGAGTTGTCCGGGCAAATCCTCGACAGCTTCCGCACCTACGGCCGCCATCTTCGCGTTCGAGCGGCGCTGGCGATCGGCGGCGTATCGATGGGAGCCCAAGTTCGCGCGCTGCTCAACGGCGTGGATGTTCTTGTCGCCACGCCCGGCCGTTTGCTTGATCTCGTCAAAAGCAACGCACTCCGCCTTGGCGGGGTCGAGTGCCTCGTTCTCGACGAGGCCGACCGGATGCTCGACATGGGCTTCATCCATGACATCCGGACGATCGTTGCCAGACTTCCGAAGAAACGCCAGACGCTGATGTTCTCCGCGACCATGCCGCGCGCGATTGCCGAACTCGCCACGCACATGCTGAGCGACCCGGTCAAGGTCGCGGTCTCGCCGGCGGCAACGACGGTCGAGCGGGTCGAGCAGCGCGTCATTCTTGTCGATCGGCCGGCAAAACCGGCGGTGCTGATTGACGTGTTGCGGCGGGAAGAGATCGATCGAGCCCTGATCTTCACACGGACCAAGCACGGCGCCGACAAGGTCGTGCGCGGCTTGATCCGGGCCGGCATCGGCGCCGAGGCGATTCACGGCAACAAATCGCAAAATCACCGCGAGCGAGTGCTCGCCGCCTTCCGTAACGGCGAAGTCAGGACGCTCGTTGCCACCGATATCGCGGCGCGCGGCATCGATGTCGATGGCGTCAGCCACGTCGTGAATTTCGATCTGCCGAACGTCGCGGAAACCTACGTGCATCGCATCGGCCGTACCGCCCGCGCCGGCGCGGAAGGGGTCGCGATCTCGCTGTGCGACGGCGAGGAGGTGGCGTTCCTGCGCAGCATTGAGAAGCTTATCCGCATGACCGTTCCGGTGAGCGATAGACGCGCCGACCGGCGGCCGGCGGAGCCTTCGCGCGGCGCGGCGGCGTCCATCAAGCCTGCCGCCAACGCCAAACAACGGCGCGGCCAGCGCGGCCGCCCCGCACACAAACAAAATTCGCGTCGGCGGCAAGACCATGGTCATGCAAACCATGGGCACCCGAACCATACTCATCCGAACCATGACCATCCGAGCAACACGCCGCGCGGGATCGATTCCGTTGCTTTTATCAGTGGCAAGGACCGTCCGAACGGCAACCACGCGCCGCACGCGGAGCGCTGGACCGATCATTCGGAAGGAGCTTAGCCTTTAAGCTCGTGCGGTGTGCGCTAGCCCGCACGCGCAGTTGGATAACTGCGCGCGCAATTCAAAATGTTCAACGAGTTTTAGCTTTGCGGTGAAGTGCAAATATCGATCTATCCCAAGCACGGGTCGATGCCGGCCGTGACTCTGGGCCGTCGCTTCCATATT
>JBOHIU010000244.1:0-31388 GCA_050725855.1 Xanthobacteraceae bacterium
GTCGAGGCTCTCGTCGAAGGTGGCGCCAACGATGATATTGGCGTCCTGGTCGACTTCCTCGCGAATCCGGGTGGCGGCTTCGTCGACCTCGAACAGTGTCAGGTACTTGCCGCCGGTGATCGAGATCAGCAGGCCGCGGGCGCCCTTCATCGAGGAATCGTCGATCAGCGGATTGGCGATCGCGGCTTCGGCCGCTGTCAATGCGCGCTTCTCGCCGGTCGCCTCGCCGGTACCCATCATCGCCTTGCCCATTTCGCGCATCACGGCGCGAACGTCGGCGAAATCGAGATTGATCAGGCCTTCCTTGACCATCAGGTCGGTGATGCAGGCGACGCCGGAATAGAGCACCTGATCCGCCATCGCGAAAGCGTCGGCGAAGGTCGTCTTCTCGTTCGCCACGCGGAACAGATTCTGATTCGGAATGATGAGCAGCGTGTCGACGCATTTTTGCAGTTCGGTGATGCCGCTCTCGGCGATGCGCATCCGGCGCTGGCCCTCGAAATGGAACGGCTTGGTGACGACGCCGACGGTCAGGATGCCCATTTCGCGGGCCGTCTTGGCGATGACGGGAGCGGCGCCGGTGCCGGTGCCGCCGCCCATGCCGGCCGTGACAAAGACCATATGCGCGCCGGACAGGTGATCGCGAATCTCGTCGATCACCTCCTCGGCGGCCGCGCGCCCGACCTCGGGCTGCGCACCGGCGCCGAGCCCTTCGGTCGCCTGCACGCCCATCTGAACGATGCGCTCGGCTTTCGACATGGTGAGCGCCTGGACATCCGTATTGGCGACGACGAAGTCCACGCCCTGCAGGCCGGCGGTGATCATGTTGTTGACGGCATTGCCGCCGGCACCGCCCACTCCGAAAACGGTCAGACGTGGCTTGAGCTCACGGATGTCGGGGATATTCAGATTAATGGTCATGTTTGCCTCTTCTTGCTCGCGCGGGCGTACGCCACGCGGGCCATAGAACAATTTTGCCCCGACCGGTCCGCTACCGGCCGTCGTGAGTCTCTAGCTTGCGATCTGGGGGCCATCAGAAGCTCTCGCGAAGCCATTGTCCGACGCGAGCGAAATATCCGCCCGTGCCGTTCACCGATTGCCGCTTGCGGTGCTGCACGAAATGCTCGAGTTGCGCCGCCTGCGGATAAACCAAAAGACCTGCCGCCACCGCGAAGGCCGCGCCCTTGGCTGCGTCCGGCAATCCGGCAATGCCCAGCGGCCGCCCGATGCGCACCGGCCGGTCGAGAATGCGCGCGGCAAGATCGGGCAAGCCGGTGAGTTGCGCGGCGCCGCCGGTGAGAATCACGTGACCACGCCGCTCGGTCGCGAACGGCGAGGCGGCGAGCCGGTCGCGCACCATTTCAAGAATTTCTTCGACACGGGGCTTGATGATGTGAACGAGGGTGGCGCGCGACACGAATTGCGCCGGCTCGCGTTCGTCCTCGCTGATCGGCGGCACCGTGATCATGTCGCGCTCGTCCGAGCCGCCGATCAGAACGCTGCCATAAAGCGTTTTGATTCGCTCGGCGTCGGCGACACGCGCATTCAATCCACGGGCGATGTCGGTGGTGACGTGATGACCGCCAACGGCGAAACCTTCCAGATGAACGAGACGTCCATTCAGGAACACCACCATGGTGGTGGTGCCGGCGCCAAGGTCGACCACCGCCGCTCCGAGATCGGCCTCGTCATCGGCGAGCACGGCAAGACCGGCCATGTAGGGACTGGCGACCATGGCCTCGACGGCGAGATGGCAACGTTCGACGGCGAGCATCAAGTTGCGCGCGGCGGCGATATCGGTCGTCGCCACGTGCATGTCGACGCCGAACCGGCTGCCCAACATGCCGCGCGGGTCGCGGATGCCATTGGTGCCGTCGACGGAATAACCGACCGGTAGCGAATGCAGCACGGCGCGACCGTCGCGCAGCGAATGCCGGCTCCCGGCCGCGAGCACGCGCGCGATGTCACCCTCGGAAACGGCGGCGCCGACCACGTCGACATCGGCCGCAAACAATTCGCTGCCAAGCCGTCCCGCGGACACGGACAGCACCACTGACTCGATCTCGACCGAGGCCATTTGTTCGGCGGCATCGACCGCAATCCGTATGACGTCCTCGGCTTCGGCGAGATTGACCACGCCGCCGGCCTTCATGCCGCGCGCGCCGGTATGGCCGAAGCCGACCACCTCGACAGCATGAGTCCGTCGCGTCAAAACCTGCTGCGGCGGATGCGGCCGCAGCCGCGCGATCAGGCACGCGACCTTGCTCGATCCGACGTCGAGCGCGGCAACGAGCGCACTCCGGTGCGGCGAGATCGGCTTCATTTTCGGCGTCAGGCCGTAATGGAGGGCATTCATGCGCTGCCGCCCTTTTTCTGGCTGGCCTTGATCGCTTCCCGACGGGCCTGCGCGGCGGCATCCGACAAGCGCACGGTCACACGGTCGGGCAAGCGCAGGTCGACGATCGTAACGTCGCGCGTCAGCAGCTTCTTGGTTTGATCGAGCATCGCCAGCCGCTTGAGCGCGGCGGACGCATTGGTCTCAGGCAGCTTGATGTCGATCCCGTTCTTCAGCACCAGGTCCCAGCGCCGCCGCGCCACCAGGATCGAGGCGCGCACCTTCGCGGCAACGTCCGGATAGCGATCGAGGATGTCGAGAAAGTCCTTGGCGTCGCGTGCGGCACCCTGACCGACCACCAGCGGCAAGCTGATGAAACGGCGCTCGACAAAAGACTCGAGCACCGTGCCGTCGGCGGCAATGACTTGCACGCGGTCATCCTTCTGCCAGAGCGCGAATGCGTGCCGTTCGGTCACGGTGATCTGCAGCCGATTCGGGTAAAGCTTGAGTACGGCCGCGTCGGCGATCCATGGATTCGCCATCAGTCGGGCGCGCGCCGCGTCGGCGTCCAGAAACAACAGCGATGCGCGTCCGGTGACGCCGGCCGTCGCCAGAATCTCTTCCCGGCTGACTTCCTTTTCTCCCGACAGCGAGACCTCGGCGATATTGAAGCCAACCGAATTTGCCGCCGCGTCACGCGCCGCTTTGCCCCAATCGATCGCCTCGCCGACGTGGTTGCCCTTGACCACGCCGTAAGCGACAGCAGAGACGAGCAAGAGGACCGACGCGACGATGCCGACGCCGCGCGGCGGCGGCAGGCGCACGAATTTTGCGATCAGCCGTCCGCTTCGGAAAAGTGCGGCATCCAGCCAGAGCGGCGGGCGAACCTTCATCTCGCATTGCAGCCAGGAGAGCAACGGCGCTCGGCCGCGGTGGCGGGCGGCTGGCGTGCGTCTTTTCCCCGGCGCCTTGCGCGAGGCGCCGACCGGTTCCCCAGCTTCCGGCCCCGACCGCATCAGCGGCTGGTCGAGGCGTCCTCCACCATCCATTGCACCAGCTCATCGAACGTGATGCCAGCGTACGCGGCAAGCTCGGGCACGAGCGAAGTCTCGGTCATGCCCGGTTGTGTGTTGACTTCAAGACAAACCAGCTCGCCCGTCCCACGATCGTCGTAGCGAAAGTCCGCGCGGCTCACGCCGCGGCAGCCGAGCGCGTTATGGGCAGCCAGAGTGAGTCTGCGGACTTCCTGGTAAACATTTGGTAAAAGCGGCGCCGGCAGCACGTGCTTTGAACCACCCGCCGCGTATTTTGCTTCGTAGTCATAGAAGCGCGTCGCCGGAACGATCTCGATAACATCAAGGACACGGTCGCCGAGGACCGCGCAGGTCAATTCCTTGCCCGGCACGTAGCGCTCGATCATGACCGCGTCGCCGAACGCCCAGTCGTCGCGAAACAGCTCCTGCGGCGGATGCGGATGCGCCGCGGTGACGATAAAGACGCCGACGCTGGAACCCTCCGCGACCGGCTTGATGACGTAGGGCGGCGGCATCAGATGCCGTTTCGCCGCCTCGGTGCGCGAGGCCAGAAGATCATCGGCAATCGGCACGCCGGCGGCGCGGAACAGCCTCTTGGCGTAATCCTTCCGCATCGCGACCGCGGACGCCATCACGCCGGAATGGCTGTAGGGAATGTTCAGAATCTCCAACAGACCTTGCAGCGTTCCGTCCTCGCCAGGGCGGCCATGGAGGACATTAAGGGCCACATCGGGCTTGGCGGCGATGAGCGCGGCCGCGATCTCGCGAGTAACGTCGATTTCCGTGACCCGATATCCGATGCGCCGCAGCGCATCGGCGCACGCCTTTCCCGAGCGCAGCGAGACATCGCGCTCAGCCGACCAGCCCCCTTCCAGAACGGCAACGTGCTTGGTCATTGTCGAAGCCAATTCCCTCAGCCGAGCCGCTGATTCGCTTGGGCGCTAATAGAATCGACATTTGGCGAAACGTCGAGGGGCGCAACGGATCAGGTTGCCGCGAAAACCCCGATCCGCTTGATTTCCCAATCCAGCGCGATACCCGAATGGTCCATCACCCGCTGGCGGACCGTGTCGCCCAAGGTCTCGATATCGGCGGCGGTCGCGCTGCCGAGATTGATCAAAAAATTGCAGTGCATCTGCGAGACCTGCGCGTCGCCAATGCGCAGACCACGACAGCCGGCGGCGTCGATCAGTTGCCAGGCTTTTTGCCCCGCTGGATTCTTGAATGTGGAGCCGCCGGTGCGCGCCTTGATCGGCTGGGTGGCTTCTCTCGACTCCGTGATCTTTTCCATCTCCTCGGCAATGGCCGCAGGATCGCCCTGTTTGCCCGCGAACAGTGCCTGCGTGAAGATATAGTCGTCGGGCACATCGCAATGCCGATAGGTAAAGCCCATCTCGGCGTTCGTCAGCACGTGAATGCGGCCCTGCCGATCGACCGCACGCGCCTCGACGAGCGCGTCCTTGCTTTCGCGTCCGTAAGCGCCGCCGTTCATGCGCAAGGCTCCGCCGATGCATCCCGGAATTCCACGCATGAAGGATAGGCCGGCGATGCCCGCCTCCTGCGCCGCGCGCGCCACCTTGACGTCGGGTACTGCGGCGCCGGCGCGAACATTTTGGCTCTCGTCGATCGCCATCGCATTGAAGCCGCGGCCAAGCCGCACGACCGCGCCCGGCACACCGCCGTCGCGCACGATAAGGTTGGAGCCGAGCCCAATCACGGTCACCGCGATCGCGGTCGGAAGGTTCGCCAAAAAACAGCAGAGATCCGCTTCGTCCTCGGGCATGAACAGAATTTGCGCGGGGCCGCCGACGCGAAACCACGTCAGCTCGGCAAGCGACTGATTCGACAGCAGCCGGCCGCGCAAGGGCGGCATTGTCGATTTCAGATTGGCGGCCATGCTGGCAAAGGTCATGCCGTCGCTCCAGAAAGCGAATCGAGCCAAGCCGCCAATACGGGATGTGCCACTGCTCTCAGCGCAGGGCCGAGCGCGTGCACTTGCTGGCGCAACTCGCGGGGATCGATGCCCGCCTTGCCGAGCTCGACGGTATGGCCGACCAGCCAGGCTTCGAACCGCGCCGGCTCCGTTTCCAGATGAAATTGCAGCGCAAGCTGCGATGGCGTGCGCGCAAAAGCCTGCACCGGACATTGCGCCGTCGACGCCAAGCCTTCGCAACCCGCCGGCAGATCGCAATTGTCGCCGTGCCAGTGCAGCACCGACGAGCCGCCGAGCGGCGCCAAGACCGAGGCCCGTCCGGCCGCACTCAGCGTCACTGGCGCGTAGCCGATCTCCTTGACCGGGCCGGGCGCGACGCGCGCACCAAGGGCCGCGGCCATCATCTGCGCGCCGAGACAGATGCCGAGGATTGGCTTTCCGGAGTCGAGGCGCGCGGCAACGCCGGCGATTTCATGCGCAATGAAGGGATAGGTATCACGCTCATAAACGCCGATCGGCCCGCCCAGCACGATTACCAAATCCGGCGCGATCAAACTGTCGGCTGCAAAAGTTTCGATGCCGGCGTCATGATACCGGACGTCATAGCCCCGCGCGGCAACCAACGGACCTAACAGTCCGAGATCCTCGAAGGCGACGTGGCGAATGGCAAGGCAAGTCTTTGGCATGTGCAGGCGCTGAGACCTCTCGCACGAGCATCATTCAAGCCGGTTTCTCCACACTGCCGGACTTTGCCGGGTGTGGCGACAGCCAATGATCAAAATCTGCTGGTCCGAGACGGCATACATGACCGCGTAGGGAAACCCGTGCAGCATGGCTCTGCGCATCCCGCGTTCGACGATTTGATATTCAAGCGGATTACGCTCGATTGCAGCCAACGTTTCTTCAATTTGCGCTGAAAATCGGCGTCCAACCCAAGTCTGTTATTCCCATACCCGATTATTGCTGCAGCGAGGTCGACGGCGGCTTCACGTCGAAGGACGCGAGCGTGCGGCTCATTTCAGTCGCGACGGCAGTTCTGCCTTCAATTCGTCCCAGGTAATGGCCGTGCTTGGGTCGCGGCGATGCTCCTCAAGACGACGCTCAAGTTCATTCTGTTCCTTGTCCGCAAGCGGCGGAAGCGTTTCGGATCCGATACTATCCCACAGGTCTCTACCAGCTCGATGTGCTCTGCCGGCGCGAGCTTCATCAGTTCGGACCAAAGCTCGGCGCGACCCATAGAAGCCTCTAAAATCCTTCCTGACAGTCTAATTGGGGCCAAATCGCCGGGCAACAAGGTCCATTAAAGCTCAAGACCTTGCCCGACCACGATCTCTACCCGAGAGCCGCCAATTCGCTCGGCAGCGCATAAGCCCATTGGGTAATGGAACCGGCGCCGAGGCAGACCACGTAATCTCCAGGTTCGGCCATCCCGGCAACCAAACCGGCAAGTTTGTCGGGCGACTCAAGCGCGAAGACCTGGCGGTGACCGTGGGTCTGCAGGCCCTGCACCAGCGAATCGCGATCGGCGCCGGCGATCGGCGCTTCGCCGGCCGGATAAACCGGCGCGACGATCACGGCATCGGCGTCGTTGAAACAGGTGCAGAATTGCTCGAACAGGGCGGCAAGCCGCGTGTAGCGATGCGGCTGCACGACAGCAATGACGTGCCCCTTGGTCGATTCGCGCGCCGCCTTGAGTACGGCCGCAATCTCGACGGGATGATGGCCGTAATCGTCGATGATGATGACGCCGTTCCACAGACCCGTGCGGGTGAAACGCCGCCGCACGCCGCCAAAATTCGCCAACGCGGTTCTGATCACCTCGTCGCCGATGCCAAGCTGACGGGCCGCGGCAATCGCCGCTGTCGCGTTGAGCGCGTTGTGTCGCCCCGGCATTGGCAGCGCGACCTTCTCGATCCGATGCACAAGATTCCCGGCACGATCGCCAAACTGCACTGAAAAGAGCGACGTGCCTCCGGCGTGCGAAAGGTCCACGAGCCGCACTTCGGCCTGTGGATTTTCCCCATAGGTGATGATCCGGCGATCCTCGATCCGGCCGATCAGACCCTGCACGACCGGATGATCCATGCACATGACCGCGAATCCATAAAACGGCACGTTCTCGACGAAGGCGCGAAACGCCTCCTGGACCGCCTCGAAGGTCTTGAAGTGATCGAGGTGCTCGGGATCGACATTGGTGACGATGGCGATATCGGCGGGCAGTTTGAGGAATGTACCATCGGACTCGTCCGCCTCGACCACCATCCAGTCGCCGGCGCCAAGCCGGGCATTGGTGCCGTAGGCATTGATGATGCCGCCGTTGATGACGGTCGGATCCAGTCCGGCCGCGTCGAGCAATGCCGCCACCATCGAGGTCGTCGTCGTCTTGCCGTGGGTTCCGGCAATCGCCACGCAGCTCTTCAGCCGCATCAATTCGGCCAGCATTTCGGCGCGCCGCACCACCGGCAGGCGAGAGGTGCGTGCTGCAAGGAGTTCGGGATTATCGGGCCTGATCGCGGAAGAGACGACAACGACCGCGGCGCGGGCGAGATTATCCGCCGCGTGGCCGACGGCGACGTTGATGCCCTTGTCGCGCAGCCGCTTGACGTTGGCGCTTTCGGCCTGGTCCGAACCCTGGACCGTATAGCCGAGGTTCACCATCACTTCGGCAATGCCGCTCATGCCGATGCCGCCGATACCGATGAAATGCACCGGACCGATGTCGCGCGGCAGTCTCATGGGCGCTCCGTCGTTCTCCCCTCCCCTTATGGGGCGGGGTAATGAATTTTCGCTCACGGGGCCGATCGCAGCGATCCCTGAAGGATCCGGCCCCCTGCCGGCCCCGCGAGCGGGAATGGAAATATCTACTTGGTCGCGCCCTTGGCCGCCACCGTCAGGACGAGGTCGGCCAGACGGTCGGCCGCGTCGAGCCGGCCCAGCGAACGCGAAGCGGCCGCCATGGCCGCAAGCCGCGCCGGCGCGGCCGCAAGCGCGGCGATCTCCTCGGCGAGCCGCTGCGGCGTGAAGGCTTCCTGCACCACGCGGATGGCGCCGCCCGCACCTTCCAGCACTCCGGCATTGGCGAACTGGTCTTGATCGAGCGCGTGCGGAAGCGGCACCAGGATGGCAGGACGACCGATCGCGGCGAGTTCGGCGACCGTCGAGGCGCCGGACCGCGACACCACCAGATGGCTCGCCGCCATCCGTCCCGGCAGATCGGAGAAAAACGGCGCCACCTCGGCGGCAATCGTAAGCTCGGCATAGGCTCTGCGCACCCGCGGCAAATCCTCCTCGCGCGCCTGCTGGACGATAGCGAGACGGCTCCGCAGCCCGGCATCCAGCCGCCCGATCGCCAGCGGCACGATTTCGGCCATGATCCGCGCCCCTTGGCTGCCGCCAAAAACCAACAGCCGCAGAGGATCGGTCGCGGCGGGATACGGAACAGATGCGGCGGCAGCGACCGCCGGCCGGACCGGGTTGCCGGTCAGCGTGGCCTTGGCGGCCAGCGAAGGCGCGCCGCCGAACACGTCGGGAAATGTCGTAGCGATCGCGTCGACGCGCGGCGCCAGCAACCGGTTGGCCCGTCCGATGACGGCGTTGGCATCGTGTACCAGGCTCGGAATGCGGCGCCACGAGGCAGCCAATACCGGCGGGATGGTCGGATAGCCGCCGAAGCCGATCACGGCGGCCGGTCTGATGCGGCCGAGCAACGCGTAGGCCTGGACAAAGCCAAGGCCGAGGAGAGACACAGTTTTGGCCATAGCCAAAGGATTGCGTGCCCGCAATGTCGCGCTTGCTATCAGGTGAACGGCGTCGTCGCCGAATGCGCCGCCGTACTGCGCGGCACGGCGGTCGGTCGCGAGATGCACGGAGATACCGCGTTGCGCCAGTGCCGCCGCCAAAGCCTCGGCGGGAAAAAGATGGCCGCCCGTTCCGCCGGCCGCAACCAGTACCGGCGCCCGGCCCGGCGCCTGCATCACACGCGGCTCCCGGTAATGACCAGATCGCCGGAAAGCTCCGCCCGCGGCCGCTCGCGGGTGAGCGCCACCAGCATTCCCATGCCGTAAGCGAGCGAGATCAGCGACGAGCCGCCATAGGAGATGAACGGCAGCGTCATTCCCTTGGCCGGCATCAGGTGCAGGTTTACCGCCATGTTGATGGCCGATTGCAAACCGAACAAAATCGCCAGGCCCGAGACGGCGAAGCGGCTGAACGCATCGTCGTTGCGCATCGCCTTGCCCAGCGCGCGAATGACGATGAAAGCAAACAGCGCGACCAGAATAAGGCAGAGCACGATGCCGAATTCCTCCGCCGCAACCGCGAAGATGAAATCGGTGTGGCCCTCGGGCAGGATCCGCTTGATCGTGCCCTCGCCGGGGCCGCGGCCGAACCAGCCACCGCGGATAAAGGACTCGGTGGCGATATCAACGTTGAAGGAGCTGCCGGCGCTCGGGTCAAGGAAGCCGTGGATGCGCTGCGCCACATGCGGGACGGTATAGAACGCCGTCATCAGTCCGACGCCGGCGGTCATGGCGAGGCCGATCACCCAGATGAAGCGCATTCCGGCCATATAGAACAACGCGCCCCAGACCAGGGCGATCAGCATGGTCTGGCCGAAATCAGGCTGCATCACCAGCAGGCTGATCACGACGATCAAGAGCACCAGCGCGATGAGATTGGCCGGCATCTCCGGCCGCTTGGCCGATTCGCCGAACAGCCAGGCGATCAGGATCACGAAAGCGGGTTTAAGGAACTCCGACGGCTGCACATTGACGCCGAGAATTACCAGCCAGCGCCGGGCGCCCTTGATCTCGGCGCCGAAATACGGCGTCGCCGCCACCAGGATGAGGCTGACGACAAAGACGATCAGCGAAATCTGGCGAACTTCGCGCGGCGACAGAAACGACGTCGCAAACAGCACGGCAGCCGCTGGAATAAGGAAGATCACTTGCCGATCGACGAAGTGGAACGGGTCCAGCCCGATCCGCGTGGCGACCGGGGGGCTCGCAGCCAGGCACAGCACGATGCCGCCAAGCATCAAGGCGATCAGGACCCCGAGCGTCAGCCGGTCCACCGTCCACCACCATTCGCTGAAAAGGGTGCGTTGCGCGCGCGAGCCCATGACCCCGCCCTTAAGTCTCCGCCGGAAGTCCCCGTCGCAGTCAGAACCCAGTGGTGACACCGCGATGGTTTAAGGCGGATTAAGATTTGCCGAAGTGACCCTGGTGGAGCGGATTTGACATCCGCTACCCATCCCGCCGCGAGTTCCAGGAGCGAATGTCAAATCCAAAGCTCCCACTAGCACTTTTTGCTAGTGGTCCTTTGATTCTAACATTCGCATGATGGAGTGCCGAACCGGGATGCGAATGGCAGAATCGGACCACTAGGTAGCGCCCGCACCAGGACGCGGAAGGCGTCGCCGCGCACCTCGAAATTGCGATACTGGTCGAACGAGGCGCAGGCGGGCGAGAGCAGCACGACCGGTTCGTGGCAAACGGAGGCTTCGGCGTCGCGCACGGCCGCCGCCAGCGCCTTGTCGAGAGTGCCGTCGATCTCATGCGGCACGGCGCCGTCAAGAGTCGCGGCAAATTCCTTCGCCGCCTCTCCGATCAAATAGGCCTTGCGGATGCGCGGGAAGAACTTGCGCAGGGATTCAATGCCGCCGGTCTTCGGCTTGCCGCCGGCGATCCAGAAAATATCGGAGAAGCAGGCGAGCGCCTGCGCCGCCGAGTCGGCATTGGTGGCCTTGGAATCGTTGACCAGCAAGATTCTGCCGCGGCGGCCGACTTCCTCCATGCGGTGGGCGAGTCCCGGAAACGAGCGCAGTCCCGCCTGGATTTGCGCCGCATCGAGCCCCAGCGCCCACGCCGCCGCCGTCGCGCAAGCGGCGTTCTGTGCGTTGTGCAATCCGCGCAGCGAGCCAATGCCGGACAGATCGGCGACCGCAACGGCATCGCCCCGGTTCGCGCGCATGATTTTTTGCTCGTTGACGTAAAGCCCGTCGCTCAATGCGTGCCGAACCGAAATGCGCGTCACGTGCTTGCCGAACCGAGCGATCCGGTCGGCAATGGCGCTGCACCACGGATCATCCACGCCGACGATCGCGGTGCCTTGCCGCGGCACGCCGGCGACCAGCCGCTCCTTCACCGCGGCGTAGTGCTCCATGATGCCGTGACGATCGAGATGATCCTCCGAGAGATTGATCAGGATGCCGATCGAAGGATCGAGCGAGGGCGCCAGATCGATCTGATAGGATGAGCATTCGATGACATGGACGCGGCCCGACGCCGGCGGCAACAGCGACAGGATCGCGGTGCCGATGTTGCCGCCCATTTGCGCATCCATGCCCGCCGATGCCGCCAGATGCGCGACCAGCGCCGTCGTGGTCGATTTACCGTTAGTGCCGGTGACGGCGACGAACGGCGCGCCGGGAGCAAGTCGCGCCCGCGCGCGACAGAACAGTTCGATGTCGCCGATCACCGGCACGCCGGCGTTGTTGGCGCGTTCGACCACCCAATGCGGCGCGGGATGCGTGAGCGGCACGCCGGGTGCGAGCACCAGGGCCGCGATTTTTGACCAATCCGCCGTCCGCAAATCCGCACCGGGGATACCGGCAGCGTTCGCCTGGGCCACACTCTGCGCGTCATCGTCGGCGCCGACGACATCGGCACCGCCGGCAAGGAGCGCGCCGGCGCTGGCGAGCCCCGAGCCGCCCAGTCCAAATACCGCGACCTTTTCGCCCGCAAAGGTCGTGATCGGAATCACGACGAATCTACCTCAGCTTCAGCGTCGACAGCCCGGCAAGCGCGAGCACGACCGCGACGATCCAGAAACGAATGACGATCTGCGGCTCGGTCCAGCCGAGCTGCTCGAAATGATGGTGGATCGGCGCCATCTTGAAGACGCGTTTGCCGGTGAGCTTGAACGACGCCACCTGCACGATGACCGAAACCGCCTCAAGCACGAACAGGCCGCCGATGACGGCGAGCACGATCTCATGCTTGGTGGCGACGGCCACCGTGCCGATCATGCCGCCGAGCGCAAGCGAGCCGGTGTCGCCCATGAAAATCGACGCCGGCGGCGCATTGAACCAGAGAAAGCCGAGGCCGGCTCCCACCACCGCGCCGCACAGGACCGCAAGCTCGCCGGTACCGGCGACATAATGAATCTGGAGATAATCAGCGAAGACCGTGTTGCCGCACAGATACGCGATCAGACCGAAGCTCGCGACCGCGATCATCACCGGCACGATCGCCAGCCCATCGAGCCCATCGGTGAGGTTCACGGCGTTGCCAGCGCCGACTATGACGAACATGGCGAACACAATGAAGAACCCGCCGAGATCGACCGCGAATTCCTTGAAGAATGGAAACACCAGTGAAGTCGCGAATGTCGGCGCGCTCGGCACCTGCGCCAGCTTGATCAGCGCGATGCAGGCGAGACCGGCAATGATCGCTTCGCTGAGAAGGCGCGTGCGCCCGGAAAAACCGTTATGCGCCTGCTTGGAGACTTTCAGATAATCGTCATAAAAGCCGACCAGGCCGAAGCCGAGGGTGACCCAGAGCACCACCCAGACGTAGGGGTTGGTGGGGTTCGCCCACAGCAGCGTCGACACCAGCACGCCGGACAGAATCATCAGCCCGCCCATCGTCGGCGTGCCCGCCTTGGCGATGATGTGCGATTGCGGCCCGTCGGGCCGGATCGGCTGACCCTTGCCTTGCAACAGGCGTAGGCGCCCGATGATGTATGGCCCAAACAAAAACACGAACAGCAACGCGGTGATGATCGCGCCGCCGGTCCGGAAAGTGATGTAACGGAAGACGTTGAGGACCGAGAGCTTGTCCGACAGACCGACCAGCCAATAAAGCATCGCATCAACCTTGCGCGGACACGCCTTCGAGCACGCTGCCTTCGGGCCGATCTTCACCCGTGTCCTGGTGCGGATACGTGCGTTGCAGCGCCTTGACAAGGGGCGTCATGCGCGACCCGAGCGAGCCCTTGACCATGATAACGTCGCCGGCGCGGATCACGGCCAGCACCTGCGACTCGAGCGCCGCGGAATCGTCCGCGTAACCGCCGCGGCGGGTCGCGGGAAGGGTCTCCCACAAGTTCCGCATCAGCGGTCCGCAACAGAATACAAGATCGATCGCGTTGGCGCCGACCTGCTTGGCGAGGGCGCGGTGCAGCGTGGGACCCTTTGCGCCCAATTCGAGCATGTCGCCGAGCACGGCAATTCGCCGGCCGCGCGGGCCGATATTGGCCCGGCCCAGCAGCGCCAGAGCGGCATTGACCGATGCCGGGTTGGCGTTATAGCTCTCGTCGATGACCAGAGCCGCGCCGCCGCCGACGTCGATCTCGATTGGCGCACCGCGGCCGGATACGGGCTTGAGTCCCGAAAGCGCGAGCGCCGCCAGCGCCAAATCGGCGCCGGCGAGCGTGGCGGCCGCCAGGACCGCGAGCGAATTGTCGACAATGTGACGGCCCGGCGCGCCGATCTTATAGGTGAGTTCGGTGCCGCAAATCTGCGCCACGACCGTCGAGCAATGCGGGTGCAACACGCATTTGATGAGACGCGCGTCGGCTTGCGTGTGTTGGCCGAACGAGACCACGCGCGCGACGCCCGCCTCCTTGGCGCGGCATTTGAGCAGCGTGAACTGCGCGATATCCCGGTTGATGATCGCGGCTCCCCCCGCTTCCAATCCGAGAAAAATCTCCGCCTTGGCTTCCGCGATCTTCGCAAGCGAGCCGAAAAATTCGAGATGCACCGGCGCGATCGTCGTGATCACCGCCACGTGCGGGCGCACCAGCCGCGTCAGCGCCGCGATCTCGCCGGCGTGATTCATTCCCATTTCGAGAACGGCATAGCGAGCGCCCGTCGGGCAACGCGCAAGCGACAACGGCACGCCCCAATGATTGTTGTAGGAGGCGACCGACGCATGTGTCTCGCCGTCCGTCGAGAGCGCCAGTCGCAACGCCTCCTTGGTGCCGGTCTTGCCGACCGAGCCGGTCACTCCGATCACCGTCGCCTTGCTCCGCGCCCGCGCGGCGGCGGCAAGATCGCGCAAGCCGGCCAGCACGTCGGGAACCACCAACAGCGGAGCTTCCTTCGCGAACTGCGCGCGGCGGTCGGCGGCAACCACCGCCAGCGCGGCCTGCGCCGCGAGCGCGGAGGCGACAAATTCATGTCCGTCACGCCGATCCGCGATGGCAAAAAAGGCTTCGCCCGGACCGATCGAGCGGCTGTCGATCGAAATGCCCGACACCGATTGCGGCAGCACCCCTTGGCGCTCGACGCCCATCGCCGCCGCCATCGCATCGATCGTCCAAAGCGCACGCGCCGTCATGCGGCAAGCTCCTTGAGCGCCGCGGCAACCGCCTCGTGATCGCTGAACGGCACAATTCGGTCGCCGATAATTTGGCCGGTTTCATGGCCCTTGCCGGCGACGAGCAGCACGTCGCCGGGGCCCAGATCGGCAATCGCGGAGCGGATCGCCTCGCGCCGGTCGCCGATTTCGATGGCCCCGGGGGCGGCCGAGATGATCGCCGCGCGGATTGCCGCGGCGTTCTCGCCGCGCGGATTGTCGTCGGTGACGACGACGCGGTCGGCCTTGGCGGCGGCGACGGAGCCCATCAACGGCCGCTTGCCGCGATCGCGGTCGCCGCCGGCGCCGAATACCACGACGAGCCGACCGGACGTGTAAGGCCGCAGCGCTTCGAGCGCCTTGGCGAGCGCATCGGGCTTGTGCGCGTAATCGACAAAGATCGGCGCGCCGTGGCTTGTGCCGACCCGTTCGAGCCGACCCTTGGCGCCGTTGAGAGTGGCGAGCGACGCGAAGACCGCATTGGGATCGCCGCCGGTCGCTATCGCAATCCCGGCCGCGATCAGCGCGTTTTCGATCTGAAACTCGCCCGGCAACGGCAACCGCACCTGATAGTCACGTCCGCCATGCTGAAGCCGCAGCCTCTGGGAAAATCCGTCGGCGCTCGCTTCGATCAGGCGGATGGTCCTCCCAGAACGTCCGACGCTGACGATCGACAATCCGCGCGCCGCGGCGGCGGCGATGACCGCATCCGCATGGTCGTGATCGACATCGACGATGGCCGACCCGCCCGGTTCGATCAGTTCCTTGAACAGCCGGAGCTTGGCGGCAAAGTACGCTTCGAAACTGGGATGATAGTCGAGATGATCGCGCGTGATGTTGGTGAACGCGCCGGCGGCGAGCCGCAAGCCGTCGAGGCGAAACTGATCGAGGCCGTGCGAGGACGCCTCGATCGCAAGATGCGTGACGCCTTCGCCGGCAAGTTGGTCGAGCGACCGATGCAGCGCGATCGGATCCGGCGTGGTCAGCGAACCATAAGTCTCGCCGCGCGGCGAGACGATGCCAACGGTGCCGATACTTGCGGCACGCCGACCGAGCGCATTCCAAATCTGCCGGGCAAACGCCGCGACCGACGTTTTTCCGCTGGTGCCGGTGACAGCCGCGATGGTGTCCGGCTGGCGCGGATAGAATCTGGCAGCCGCCAGGGCGAGCGTCCGCCGCGCATTGCCGACGCGGACAAAGGCTACGCCCTCCAGCGGTTGGAGGTCCGGCAGCCGTTCGCTCAGGACAGCGACCGCACCGGCCGCAAGCGCGGAAGGCACGAAGCGCAGTCCATCGGTTTTGCCGCCCGCGATGGCGACGAAGGCATCCCCGGGCTTGACCGCACGGCTGTCGGCCGCCACCCCGCCGACTTGGATGCCGGCGGGGCCTGCCGCGATTTCGGCGTCAGGGGGAAGAAGGTCGTGAAGCTTCATGCCGCGCCGCCAAAAAACCGGTCATCGCTTACCTGCTTTCCTTGAGCGAGGCCAGTATCAGCTGACTGGCTGGCGGCAGGTCCATGCGCGGCTCGATGCCGAGAAGCGGCGCGATGCGCGCGACGACCTTGCCTCCGACCGGAACCGCGTTCCAGCCTGACGTGGTGAAGCCGTGGGTTTCGGGCGTCGCCTTCGGTTCGTCGAGCATGATCAGCAGCAGATAGCGAGGATGATCGGCGGGCATGATCGCCATGAAATCGGTCAGATTTTTGGTCTTCGAATAGCGGCCGTTGATGACCTTGTCGGCGGTTCCGGTCTTGCCGCCGATGTAGTAACCGGCCACGTTGGCCTTTCTGGCAGTGCCCTTCTCGACATTGAGCCGCATCAGATAACGCATCATTATGCTGGTCTGGGGCTTGATGACACGCTTGCCCAAGGCCTGCGCCTCCGCGCGCGAGCGCTTGAGGAAGGTCGGCCGAATCAGGATGCCGCCGTTCATGATCGCGGCGACACCCATTGCCTCCTGCAGCGGCGCAACGGACAAGCCGTGCCCGAAGGCGACCGTCGCCGTGGTGAGATCGGTCCACCGTCGTGGCAGGATCGGGTCGGCGCTCTCCGGCAATTCCGTGCGCAGCCGATCGAGCTGGCCCATCTTCTTCAGAAACGCCTTTTGCGCGTCAGTGCCTAGGGAAAGCGCTACCCGCGCAGCGCCGATATTCGACGAGTAGGTGAAAATCTCCGGAACCGTGAGAAAGCGATTTTGCGGATCGTAGTCGTGGATCAGAAAACGGCCCATCCGCATCGGCCCGCGCGCATCGAATGTCGAATTCAGTGTGACCTTGCCGGAATCGAGCGCCATCGCCAGGGTAAACGCCTTCATGGTCGATCCCATCTCGTACACACCGGTGGTCAGCCGATTGATGCGCGACGGATCGTTGGCCTCGCGCGGGTCGTTGGGGTCGTAGTCGGGCAGGGATACGAGCGCGACCACCTCGCCGGTCTTGACATTGAGAACCAGCCCGGCGGCGGCCAGCGCATGGAAATTCTCGCGCGCCTTGACCAGCTCGTCGCGCAGCGCGTGCTGCACCCGCAGATCGACCGAAAGCACGACCGGCTTTTGCAGGCGATCGGTGGCGAGCCCCGCCATATGGAGAGCGGCAAGCCCGTGATTGTCGAGCCACTTCTCCATGCCGGCGATGCCCTGATTGTCGATGTTGACGAGCCCGATCAGATGCGAGACTTCCGGCCCATTGGGATAGTCGCGCTTGTTCTCTTTCAAGAAACCGATTCCGGGCAGGCCTTGCCGATAGATTTCCTTCTCCTGTTCCGGGGTGATGTCGCGCTTGAGCCAGACGAATCCACGCTTTGAGGAGAGGCGTTGGCGCAATTCGGTCGCATCGAGATCGGGGAGATCGGCCGTGAGCAGTTCGACGGCTTCGTCGACGTCGATGATGTTTCGCGGCTCGGCATAGAGCGACGGTACGCGCACATCGGTGGCGAGAATTTCGCCGTTGCGGTCGAGGATATCGGGTCGGGCCGTGGCAACCGCATCGTCGACGATAATCCGGTGCGGCGCACGGCTGTCGGCGACAATGCCGAACATGACAAGCCGCAGCGCGATGATGCCGTAAAGGACCACGAAGGCGACGATCGCCAGCCCCACCCGCGATCGCGCCCTGGCGGCCCGATCGACATTGCGTCCGTAGAGCAACGTCCGCTTGAGCCGCCGCGACCAAGGCTCCGCAGGCCCCCGCTCAGGCTGCACCGGCGAACCGTCCGCGATCGCACTCATGGAGTGTTCGCTCCAGACGCTACCGGAGCCGTTGCCGGCGGCGGTCCCATTGCGGGAACGCTCTGAACCGAGGTCCCGCCCGGACTTGAGGGCGGCGACGGCCGCACCGAAACGCTTCCGGTCACAATCACCGGCTTCTCGAGATGATCGATGAGTCCTCCGATCGGGTCTTTGCTGCCTGGACGCAGATACTCCGGCGGCTGGTCGGGCAGGTTGCCGAGCGTGTCGAACTGCGTGGCCTCAACCTCCTTGAGCTTAAGGAAGCGCTGGGCCAGCGCTTGAATGCGCGCGGGATCGTCGAGCTCGCCCCATTTCGCGCGAAGCGCCGCGATCTTGTCGCGTTTGTGCCGCACCTCATCGCGCAGCCTCGCGAGACTTTCTGCCTGGGCTGTC
This sequence comes from Xanthobacteraceae bacterium, assembly GCA_050725855.1. Classification (GTDB taxonomy): domain Bacteria; phylum Pseudomonadota; class Alphaproteobacteria; order Rhizobiales; family Xanthobacteraceae; genus BOG-931. Next base: position 18,280 of record JBOHIU010000244.1, read on the forward strand.
GCTTCGTATTTGATGCGATAGACATAGGCCGCCGCCAGCACGAGCGTTCCGATGACAATGAAATTTATGATGCGCAGGATCACCGCCGCCCTCGCATGATGTCGGCCAGTGACGGCAGCCGGGGCAGCAGGTTCTCGGCATTCGCCGGCTGCGCAGGAGCCTCGGTCCGCTCCGCGGCGCGCAGCTTGGCCGAACGAGCGCGCGGATTGGCGGCAATTTCGGCCTCGTCCGGACTCTCGGGACGCCGGGTGAGCAGGCGAAAACTCGGCGATGCCGACTCCGCCTGCGGCTGATGCCGCGAAAACGCCGGCGCGCGGCTGCGTCCGGCAAGAAACGATTTCACGATGCGGTCTTCGAGCGAGTGGAAGGCGATCACGACGAGGCGGCCGCCCGGTTTCAACACCCGCTCGGCGGCGGCAAGACCGCCCGCCAATTCGCCAAGCTCGTCGTTGACGAAAATGCGCAGCGCCTGAAACGTGCGCGTCGCCGGGTGAATCCCCGTCCCGCGCGCGGGCACCACACGCGCAACGAGTTCGGCGAGTTCGCCGGTCGAGGCAACGGCGCGTTCGGCGCGCGCTTTGCCGATGGCGCGCGCGATGGCGCGCGCGTGGCGCTCTTCGCCCAACGTGGCGATGATGGCGGCGAGGTCGCGCTCGCTGGCGCGCGCCACCACGTCGGCTGCGGTCGGGCGCTCGTATCCCATCCGCATGTCCAGCGGGCCATCGAGCCGGAACGAAAATCCGCGCTCCGCCTGGTCAAGCTGCATCGACGAGACGCCGAGATCGAATACGACGCCGTCGACTGCGGGACCATCGCTTCGGCCGACGATGTCCCGCAAATTGGAAAAACGATCCTGGACCAGTTCAAGGCGGTCCTGGACTTGGCCAACCAGAACACGGCCGTTGGCAATGGCGTCGCGATCCCGATCGACGCCGATAACCCTCGCGCCAGGAACCGCCAGGATCGCGCGGCTAAAGCCGCCGGCGCCGAACGTCGCGTCGACGTAAAAGCCGCCACCGCGCACGTCGAGCCAAGCGACGGCGTTGCGGATCAGCACGGGAATGTGACGAGCCAGTCCGCCAGCGACAGCATTGCTGTCGCTGCTCGCCATCATTCCCGTGCTCCGAGCGGTTTTTCGCCTTCCGCCGTCCTCCGGGTGCCCAGTTGTTGCTTGAACGCGCGAACTTTGTCGGTGGCCTCCGCCAGTTGCGCGCGAAAACGGCCAGGCTCCCAGATCTGAAATTTGTGGCCGAGCCCGACAAACGTGACCGCATCCGTTAGCCCGGCATGAGCTTTGAGCGTATCGGTGAGGACGACACGCCCCTCGCCATCCATCTTCAGCGTTTCGCTCGTTCCATAAAGCGATAGCGCGAATTGTTCGCGTTGCTCCGAATAGGGCACAAAATCCGCGATCAGCGTCTCGATCTCGTTGAGCAAAGCGTTGCCCCCGGCATCGAGTGCCGGCCGGTCGAGTGCAGGATAGCAATAGAGCCCGTCGAAGCCATCGCGCGCCAGTACCGCGCGAAAAGACGCCGGCACCGAGACGCGCCCCTTGGCGTCCAGGCGGAGCACATAATGGGACACAAACCGGTCCATCCCGCCCCCTGTCCGACGGACAATCCCCGAAAATCGGCCAACGGACTTGTCTTCGTCTCGCGTTCGGCTCGTATGGGAGATGATGGGATACCATGGGGATAAATGGGCGTCAACGAAGCCGGCTGACTGGAGGCGGAGCTTTGCTCGATTTTGATTAGCGAGCGGCAACCTTAAGGAATGGTTTAGAAGCAGTTCCGGCCGAGTTCTCACTTCTCAATCCGCAGCGATGCGTCTTCCCGCGATCGGTTCGCCTGTCCGCGTGTCTGAGGGCAATGCGGTTAAGAACGCGATTTTCCGACATTGGCGTTGCTCTGGCGGAACGGCATCCAGAGTTATCAACAAGCGACCTTTCAGGTTTCCAAATTAGTTTGTGCGCAACACCTGTTGCCCTAAACTCACCCGTATGCCGCGTGCCGTGTTTTTGCCGGACTCGTGCGTCGTTGCCGACGTGTTGCCTTCGCCCAATTGCAGTGAGCGCAAGCACGACCGGCAACCCGATATGATTCTGCTACACTATACCGGTATGCAGGATGCCAACGCCGCGCTTGAGCGGCTTCGATCACCGAGCAGCAAAGTCTCCGCCCATTATTTGGCGTTCGAGGACGGCCACATCGTCCAGCTCGTTCAGGAAAGCGATCGTGCCTGGCACGCCGGCGTCGCATCTTGGGCCGGCGAGACCGACATCAATTCGTGCTCGATCGGCATCGAAATCGTCAATCCGGGGCACGAGTTCGGCTATCCGGACTTTCCGTCCCGGCAGATCGCCGCGATAACCGCGCTCTGCCGCAGCATTCTCACCCGCCACAGCGTTCCGCCCGAGCGCGTGCTGGCTCATTCCGACGTCGCACCGTCGCGCAAGCAGGATCCCGGCGAAAAGTTTCCCTGGCGCAGGTTGCACGATTCAGGGGTGGGGCACTGGGTAAAGCCGGCGCCGACCGAACAGGGGGCGCTGCTCACGCTCGGCGATCATTGCGAATCCGTCGCGGCATTGCAGAAATCGCTTGCCGAATATGGCTACGGCATCGCGGCGAGCGGCACCTTCGACAGCGCCACACTCGAAGTCGTTGCGGCCTTCCAACGGCATTTTCGGCCGCAACGGGTCGATGGCGTCGCCGACGCCTCGACGCGCAAGACACTCGACAATCTCCTCGCCAATCGCGGCCGGCCACGGAATATCGCGGCGCGTGCCCGCGCCTTCGAGCGCCTTGCCGCCGTCGCCCCTTGACGCTGGCGCCGAACGCCCCCATCCCTGTTGGGTCAGTCGGCCGGACGGCCGCTCCCGCAATCGCCGAAAGGTGGCGGGGGAGGAAAGTCCGGGCTCCGTGGACAAGCGGTGCCGGATAACATCCGGCGGGCGCGAGCCTAGGGACAGTGCCACAGAGAACAGACCGCCGCGGCGCGTTGCGTATTGGCCGCGGCAAGGGTGAAACGGTGCGGTAAGAGCGCACCGCGCCGGCGGCAACGTCGGCGGCACGGCAAACCCCACCGGGAGCAAGACCGAATAGGGGCGGCGCGGGGCTTCGTCGCGCGCGAGCGCGACGCTGCTTCGGGGCGATGTCCAGGCCCTGCCGTCCGGGTAGGTTGCTAGAGGCGCCGGGTAACCGGCGTCCAAGAGGAATGGCCGTCACGTATGCGGGCTTGCCCGCATGCCATCCAAAACCCGGCTTACAGGCTGACTGGCATCGTCTCTAAGGGCGCCCGGCGGAATCCCGTCGGGCGCCCGCCAAATTTTTTTGCAGTAAGCTGCCGCCGCACATTTCAATTTGCCCGCTATTTGTGCCTGCTTAAGGTTTGATCGTGCAACGCCAAAAGACACGGCATTTTTGACCCAGAAATCGCAAAAACTTGCCAGAAATCAAACCAATGCAAAGTGGCACGAGGTTTGCTGCTGTGCAGCAATAATGCTGTGCCAGCCAGCTTGACGAGTGCTCCGGCCGGCTCAAACCTTGCGGAGCAAGACATGGATCACAAGACATGGATTACGTGAATCCGGCCGACGTCGCCGCGGCCATGATGAATAGCGCGCGCAATAAGCTCGCGCTATCGCCGCTCGATCTCGTCATCCGTGGAGGGCTTGCCGGGGCAATCCTTGCCGCCGCTACGAGCCTCGCCTTCACCGCCATCACCCAGACCAATGTGCCGCTGGTCGGTGCGCTCGTCTTCCCCGTCGGCATCATTCTCATCGCCTTGCTGGGCCTCGATCTGATCACCAGCAGTCTGGGTCTGTTGCCGTTGCCGTGGATCGAGAATGACGCGAACGCCAAGGCGGTCCTCAAGAACTGGTCGTGGGTTTTCGTTGCCAATCTCTTCGGCAGCGTCGTCTATGGCGGCCTGCTGGTGATTGCGCTGACCAATTTCGGCGCGTCGCCTCCGACCGGTATTGCCAAGGCGCTTGTGGCGGCCGCCGAGGCCAAGACCACCCATTACGAAGCGCTCGGTTTTGCCGGTCTCGTTACCGTTTTCGCCAAGGCGATCGTTTGCAACTGGATGGTCTGCCTCGCCTTTGTCGCGGCCATGACCACGTCGTCGACCATCGGCAAGATCGTCTGTGCCTACATTCCGATCCTGATCTTTTTCGCCCAGGGTTTCGAGCATTCGGTGGTGAATATGTTCATCATCCCGACCGGCATGATGCTGGGCGCCAAGGTCACCGTCACCGAATGGTGGCTGTGGAACCAGATTCCGGTGACGCTCGGCAATCTGGTGGGCGGCTTCGTCTTCACTGGGCTCGCGTTCTACATCACCCATAAGCCGCGCATGGCCACGCCCGCGCCTCTCACCGCGCCGACGGAAGTGCCGGCCAAATGAGCGAAGCGCATCTAAAAGCGAGTGCCGCGGCGGAGACCAGTGACTTCAACGCCGAGCAGAAGCGCTATCTGGAAGGTTTCGTCGCCGGCGTCCAGATCGCCAAAGCGGCCAAGGGCGTCACTGGCGCGGCAGCAGTGGCGGCGGCAACATCGGCCGCCGCGCCGCCCGAACCGGTCGGACCGGACGCCGCCGCATGGAAGGCGCAAGATCGCGTGCTCGCCGCCGGCGGCAAGCTGTCCGATCCGGAAAAATTCAAACGCGAACAGCATCCCTTCGATGCGTATGAGCGGCTCAAGCAGTACGCCGCCAAGGGGCAATATCCCAAATCGCCGGACAATTTCCGCTGGCGCTTCTTCGGCCTGTTTTGCGTCGCTCCCAATCAGAATTCGTATATGTGCCGGCTGCGGATTCCCAACGGCATCTTGAAATCCGCGCAATTCGCCGGCCTCGCCGATCTGGCGGAGCGCTATGGCGGCGGCTACGCCCACGTGACCACGCGCGCCAATCTGCAAATCCGCGAGATCGAATCCCGCAACGCCGTCGCCATGATCGAGGCGATTGGAGATCTCGGTCTTTGCTCGCGCGGCTCCGGCGCGGACAATATCCGCAACGTCACCGGCACGCCGACCGCCGGCATCGACCCGCAGGAACTGATCGACACGCGCCCTTACGCGCGCGAGTGGCATTTCCACATCCTCAATGACCGCTCGCTCTACGGCTTGCCGCGCAAGTTCAACGTCGCGTTCGACGGCGCCGGCGTCATTCCGGCGCTGGAGGATACCAACGACATCGGCTTTCAAGCCGTGCGTGTGAACGAAGGTTTCGGACTGTCGCCTGGAGTCTGGTTCAAGCTCTGTCTCGGCGGACTTACCGGACATCATGACTTCGCCCGCGACAGCGGCGTGTTGGTGCAGCCAACGGACGCCTGCACGGTCGCGGATGCAGTGGTGCGCGTGTTCATCGAACACGGCAATCGCACCGACCGCGCCAAGGCGCGACTCAAATACGTGCTCGACGCCATGGGCGTGGAAAAATTTCTCGAGCTGGTCGAGGAAAGATTCGGCCGCAAACTCGACCGCGCCGTCGCCGGCGCCGTGGGCCCGCGCCCGCCGTTCGATCGCGCCGCTCATATCGGCATTCATGCGCAGAAACAGGACGGCCTGAACTGGATTGGCGTGGTCCTGCCGGTCGGGCGAATGTCGGTCGAACAGATGCACGGACTAGCCGACATCGCGCGCGAACTGGGCGACGGCGACCTGCGGCTCACGGTCTGGCAGAATCTGCTCATCTCCGGCGTGTCTGGCGACAAGCTGTTCGCCGCGCGGCAGCAAATTGTAGCGCTTGGCCTTGTGATCGAGACCAATCCGATCCGATCCGGCCTTGTCGCCTGCACCGGCAATACCGGCTGCAAATTCGCCGCCGCCGACACCAAGCGTCATGCCGAGGAGATCGCACGCTGGTGCGAAACGCGCGTTCCTCTCGATGTGCCGGTCAACATTCATCTGACCGGCTGCCATCACTCGTGCGCGCAGCATTTTATATCCGAGATCGGACTCCTGGCCTGCAAGGTCCGGGCGGGCGAAGACGCCGATCCCATCGAGGGCTATCACATCCTCATCGGAGGAGGCTTTGGACCGGATGCCGCCCTCGGCCGCGAATTATTCCGCGACGTGCCCGCCGAACAAGCGCCGCGAACCATCGAGCGGATTCTCAAAGCTTATCTCTCGCACCGCACGTCGCGCCAAGAGAGTTTTCTCGCATTCGCGCGGCGGCATGAACGCGACGCGCTAAAGGCAATGACCGAACTGGAGGCCGCCGCATGAGCATGGCACAGCGGCTGCCGATTCCTTCAGTCATCCCCGAGTCGGCGCCATTCACGCCGGAGCAGCGTACGTGGCTCAATGGACTTTTCGCCGGGCTGTTTGGGATCGAGGATGCGGTCACGCCGCTGTCTTCGACCGACCTAGCCGAGCTTCTCCCCACCGCCTTCCTCGGCGAAACCGCACCCGCCGCGAACGTTGAAACCGACGATGGCGCTCCCTGGCACGATCCGGCGGTGCCGTTGCCGGAACGCATGAAGCTTGCCGACAACCAGCCGCTGCCGCGGCGGTTGATGGCGGCGATGGCGCAGCAGGACTGCGGCCAGTGCGGTTATAACTGCAAGGATTACGCTAGCGCGCTGTTTGCCAAGGCGGAGAAGCGGCTCAATCTGTGCGTTCCAGGCGGCAAGGACACTGCCCGGATGCTCAAGCAGCTTTATCAGGAGCTTGAACAAGCGCCGGCGGCACCACCAGCACCAACCGCGGTGCCGGCCACGACGGGGGCGCCGCCGCTTCCGCGGCCGGCCCGCTCGCGCGACAAGCCGGTCTCCGCGACGTTTCTGTCGCGGCGGCGGCTGAACAAACCAGGCTCGCAGAAGGAGACCTGGCACATCGATACCGATCTCGCCGGTACCGATCTCGATTACGCGGTGGGCGACTCGCTGGGAATTTTTCCGACCAACGATCCCAAGCTGGTCGATGCCGTGCTCGCCGCCATCGATACACCGCCGGACTTTCCCATCGGCGGCCGCACCTTGCGCGAAGAACTGATCGACGGCGTATCCCTGTCGCCCGCGCCCGACATGTTGTTCGAACTTGTTTCCCATCTCACCGGGGGCGAGCGCAAACAGAAGGCCAGAAAACTCGCGGCCGGTCAGGACCCGGACGGCGATGCCGCCACGCTCGACGTGCTCGCGGCCCTGCACAAGTTCCCCTGCTTGAGGCCCGATCCCGAAGCGTTCATCGAGTCGCTCGATCCGCTGCAGCCTCGGCTTTATTCGATCTGCTCGTCACCAAAGACCGCGCCCACTCGGGTCTCGCTGACCGTCGACGCCGTCGGCTACGAGATCGGAACGCGCGTCCGGCGCGGCGTCTGCTCGACTTTTCTCGGCGGCCGCGCCGCACCCGGCGACAGGATCAAGGTTTACGTCCAGCGTGCCCAGCACTTCGCTTTGCCCGCCGATCCGTCCACGCCGGTCATCATGATCGGTCCCGGCACCGGCATCGCGCCGTTTCGCGCCTTCCTGCACGAGCGGCAGGCGACGGCCGCGCCGGGGCGCAACTGGCTGTTCTTCGGCCATCAGCGCAGTCAACACGACTTTTTTTATGAGGAAGAACTGACCGCCATGCACGCGGCAGGATTTTTGACACGGTTGTCGCTCGCCTCGTCGCGCGACGGCAAGGAGAAGATCTACGTCCAACAGCGCATGCGCGAGCACGGCCGCGAACTCTGGTCCTGGCTCGATGGCGGCGCACATCTCTACGTTTGCGGCGATGCCTTGCGTATGGCGAAGGATGTCGAGGCGGCACTGCTCGACATCATCGCCGAGCATGGCGGCCGCACCCCGCCCGAAGCTTCGCAGTTTCTCGCTGAACTTAAAGCGCGCGATCGCTATCAGACCGATGTTTATTAGAAAGCCTCGTATGGCGAACGCCGATCGCTCGCTTGGCAGCACTGTGACACCGCGCATCGGTCCGCTGGCGCGGCTGCCGGTGTTCTTTGCGCTTGAGAACAAGCGCGCCATCGTTGGCGGCGGAACTTCGGCCGCAACCGCATGGAAAGCCGAATTGCTCTCCGCCGCCGGCGCCTGCGTTGAGGTCTTTGCTGCCGCGCCCGGAGAAGAGATGCGCACGCTCGCCGGCGCGCCGCCGCGCGGTCCGGTCACGATCCATGCACGCGCCTGGCGCTCGAACGATTTCACCGGCGCCGCCATGGCGGTTGCCGACTGCGCCGACGACAGCGAAGCCGCGGAGTTTGCCGGCGCCGCGCGCGCCGCCGGCGTGCCGGTCAACGTCGTCGATCGCCCGGCATTCTGCGATTTTTCCTTCGGCGCCATCGTCAACCGCTCGCCGCTGGTCATCGGCATCTCGACCGGCGGCGGCGCTCCAGTGTTCGGCCAGGCGATCCGCGCCAAGATCGAAGCGCTGATCCCAAAGGGTTTTGCAAAATGGGCCGAAGCCGCGCGGACATGGCGTCCGCGTGTGCAACCGCTGGATTTGCCATTCCGCGGTCGGCGCGCTTTCTGGGAACGATTCGCGGACCGCGCCGTGGCGGCGCCGGATGCGGCACCAAGCGAGGCCGATCTCGACGCGCTACTTCAGCCGCGAACGAGTAAGACCGGGTCCGTCGTGCTGGTCGGCGCCGGCCCCGGCGATGCCGATTTGCTGACCTTGCGCGCCCTGCGCGCCCTGCAATCGGCCGACATTATTCTGTTCGACGAAGGCGTCTCCGCCGACATCCTCGACTTCGCCCGCCGTGAAGCCAAGAAGATGCTGGTCGGCGAAACCGGCCAATCTCGTTCGAGAAAACAACACGAGATCGGCGCCCTGATGGTCTCGCTCGCCGAGGCCGGGCGGCGCGTGGTGCGATTGCAAGGTGGCGATCCTATCGTCTCGGGTCGCACCGAACAAGAAATCGAGGCCTGCCGCGCGGCCGGCATTCCGGTCTGCGTCGTTCCCGGGATTGCCACTGGGCTGAGCGCCGCGCGCGAGCCTACGGGACACATTGAAAGCACCGCGACGAAAGAGTTCACTGCCGATCTCGATGGGCGAGGCGGCAATGAACAAAACCGGCTGGTCTCTTCATCCTCAGCTCGCCGCTGACACCGTACCGGTCTGCGATCTCGCGCTGTCTCGGCTCCTCGCCATGAACGACGCCGACTTTCCATGGCTCCTTCTGGTGCCGCGGCGCCTCGGCGCCAGCGACATGATCGATCTCGGCAGCGACCAGCGGCTGCTGATGGATGAAATCTCGGCAGTCTCGCGCGCGCTCAAGGATGAAACGCGCTGCGACAAGCTCAATGTCGCCGCCATCGGCAACGTGGTGCCGCAGCTTCACATCCACGTCGTGGCGCGGCGGATCGGCGATCCGCTGTGGCCGAAACCGGTCTGGGGCGCGATCGCAGGGCGGCGCTGCGAAGCAGCGGCGCTGGCGCAGTTCGCCGCGGCGATCCGCAACCGAGTCCACCCTGACGAGCCGCCGTGATACGGTCGGCGTTCCCAATGAGTGGACGCCGAGAAATCATGCTCGACCAAGCTGACGAATTGCGCCGCAATGTCGCCGCGCGCTCAGGCCCTCGTCTCGATTTTCAGGAGCACCTTGCCGATCTTGAAGCCGCCGGACTGGTCCAGCGCATCGATACGCCGGTCAACAAGGATACCGAACTGCACCCGCTGGTGCGCTGGCAATTCCTCGGCGGGGTGCCGGAGGACAAGCGACGCGCGTTCGTCTTCACCAACGTCACCGATGCGAAGGGACGCAGATACGACATTCCGGTCGTGGTCGGCGCGCTCGCGGCTTCGCCCCAGATCTACGCCATCGGCATGGGCCGCAAGGTGGAGGAAATCGGCGAAGCCTGGATGGAAGCGATCGCGCACCCGATCGCGCCGGTCGTCGTCGAGAACGCGCTCTGCCAGGAAGTCGTCATTACCGGCAATGAGCTGAAAGCGCCCGGCGGCCTCGCGGCCCTTCCGGTGCCGGTGTCGACGCCCGGATTCGACTCCGCGCCGTATCTAACGGCGACGCTGTGCGTCACCCGCGACCCGGAAACCGGCGTGCAGAACATGGGCACCTACCGCGCCGCGCTCAAGGCCGCCGACCGCCTGGTCGTGCGCATGGTGGCGCGCGAGGCGACCGGCGCCGGCGGTTATCTGCATTGGCTCAAATATCGCGAACGGGGCGAGAAAATGCCGATCGCCATCGTGATCGGCGCCGCGCCGGTCGTGATGTTCACCGGACCGCAGAAGCTCGCCATCGATCTCGACGAGCTTGGCGTTGCCGGCGCGCTCGCCGGCGAACCGATCCGCACCGTCAGGTGCAAGACCGTCGATCTGCATGTCCCGGCGGAGGCCGAGATCGTTATCGAGGGTTTGATCAATCCGGAGGTCCTCGAGCCCGAGGCGCCGTTCGGCGAAAGCAACGGCTACGTGGCGCTCGAAGGCTTCAACATGCCGATGCAGATCACCGCGATCACCCGCAAGCGCAGGCCGGTATTCTGCTCGATCATCAGTCAGGTCACGCCCAGCGAGTCCAGCGTCATCAAGAAGGTGGCCTACGAGCCGCTGTTTCTCGCGCACCTGCGCGACGGATTGTCGATCAAGGGCGTCTTGCGCATCGTCATGCACGAGCGGCTCACCAATCTGCGGCCGGTGATCTTTCTGCAGATCGCCTACGGCACGCCACGCACCGAAGTCTGGCGCGCGCTGCACGGCGCGTCGACGTTGATGTCCAATTGCGGCAAGATCGTCGTCGCCGTGAGCGACGACATCGATCCGGCAAGCGTCGATGCGGTGCTGTGGTCGCTCGCCTATCGTTCCAACCCCAAGGAAGACGCGCAGGTCGTGCCCTATCGCGGCGGCGTCCAAGGCGCGCAGTACGGGCCGGAGCAGACGGACTCAGCCCTGCTGATCGACGCCACGCGCAAGCGGCCGATGGCGCCGCTCGCTCTGCCGACCCGCGAGCACATGGAGCATGCGAAGGCGTTATGGGAGCAGCTCGGCCTGCATCCGCTCACCGTCACCTCTCCGTGGCATGGCTATCAGCTCGGCGACTGGATCGAGCGCTGGGAGACCTTTGCCCGCCGCGCAACCGCCGGCGATTGGGAGATCACCGGCCGCGAGACCTTGGACCGCCAGCGCGGCGGCGTGATGCCGGAGACCTCGGTGCGGATTGGGGAGAAATAGCCGTCATCCGGGGCGGCCCGAAAGGGCCGAGCCCGGAATCCATACTCCCGGCCGGATTTTATTTGGCACAGCGTTCCAAAATTCCCCCCATCAGTGGTTATGGATTGCGGGCTCGCGGGCCTTGCCCGCGCCCCGGAATGACCAATCAAAAGAATAGGTTGCGAAACCGTACCTTGGCCGCCTATCTAAGCCGCGCATGGATACCGCAACCGCATCGCCCCCTGACCAGGCGCATCTGCCGCCGGCAGCGGCTTCGCATCTGATCGCCGCCCGGCTGACCGACATTCAAACGGCCGCCCGCGACACGAAGCTCTACACGTTCCGCCGCCTCGACGGTACGCCGCTGCCGCCCTACAAGCCGGGCGCGCATATCGACCTGCATCTGCCCAACGGGCTGGTGCGGCAATTCTCTTTGGTTGCTCCCGCGCCCGCTTCCGAACCCGACAGCTATGTCGTCGGCGTCAAGCGCGACGACAACAGCCGCGGCGGCTCGCGCTACATCATCGATGAAATGAAAGTAGGCGACGAGATCAAGATCAGCGCGCCGCGCAACAATTTTCCGCTGGTGGAAGACGCCGAACACGTCGTGCTGTTTGCCGGCGGCATCGGCATCACGCCGATCTGGTGCATGGCGCAGGAACTGGCCGCGCGCGGCCGTTCGTGGAAGCTCTATTACGCTTGCCGTTCGCGCGCCGACATGGCGTTTGTCGAGACGCTGCAAAAGCTCGACGAAAGATCGCGGCACCTGCATTTCGACGACGAGGCCGGCAAGGTCCTCGACATCGCGGCAGCGATCGCCGAGACGCCGGCAAGCGCGCACCTTTATTGCTGCGGTCCCAACCCGATGCTCAAGGCCTTCGAGGCCGCCGCAGCCGGCCGGCCGCGCAATCTCGTTCACGTCGAATATTTCACGCCGAAAGAGGAAACCTCCGCGGAGGCGGAATCCAAACTCGGCGGCTTCTGGGTCGAACTCGCCCGCTCCGGCGAAGAATATTTCATTCCCGAGGGCCAGAAGGTGCTTGAAGTGCTGTTTCAGGCCGGAGTCGACGTCGATTATTCGTGCGAACTCGGCATCTGCGGCGCCTGCGAGACGAAGGTCATTTCCGGCATTCCGGTGCACCACGATTCCGTGCTCAGCGAGGAAGAGCAGGCCACGAACGAGAAGGCCATGATCTGCTGCTGCGGCTGCAAGACCGAGCGGCTGGTGCTGGATATGTAAACTTCGTAGGATGGGTTGAGCGTAGCGAACCCCATCAATCGCCACTCGGTCCAATGGTGGGTTTCGCTTTGCTCAACCCACCCTACGGACTGAAGGTATGGATGCACCAGTAAAAGCTCGCCCGACGGAGAAGACGGCAACGAACCCCCGCCAGGACCTGCGCGCCTGGATCGCAAAGCTACGCGCCGCCGGCGAAGTGCAGGACATCGCCGGCGCCGAGCGGGAGAAAGAGATCGGCGGCATCGTCGATATCTACCAGCGCCGCATCGGCAACAAGGCGGTGCTGTTCGACGACGTGCCTGGCTTTCCCCGCGGCTTTCGCATCCTCGCCAACATTCTCACCTCGGTGCGGCGCATCAACATCACGCTCGGGCTCGATCCCGACGCTAGCGCCGTCGAACTGGTGCACTATTGGCGCCGTTACATGAAGGAAGCGCACGCCATCGCGCCCGTCACGGTGAAGACCGGACCGCTCCTGGAAAACGTCCACACCGGCAAGGACATCGACATTTTCAAGATTCCGGTGCCGCGCTGGCACGAGCACGACGGCGGCTATTACATCGGCACCGGCGACATGGTGGTAATGCGCGACCCCGACACAGGGTGGATCAATTACGGCGCGTATCGGGTGCAGGCGCACGAGGGCAACGTCGCGACCCTGATGTGCTCCAAGGGCAAGCATGGCGACCTGATCAAGCGCCGCTATCACGAGAAGGGGCAGCCCTGCCCGGTCGCCGTGGTGTGCGGCATGCATCCGGCGCTGT
>JBOHIU010000245.1:0-6834 GCA_050725855.1 Xanthobacteraceae bacterium
AAGCCTTGGAGCCCAGCCATGTACATCGCCGCCATCGTAATCATCGCCGTTTTGGTACTGATATTTCTGTATGCCTCGATCCGCATCTTGCGTGAATACGAGCGCGGCGTCGTCTTTACGCTCGGCCGCTACAGCGGAATAAAGGGGCCCGGCCTCATTCTGCTGTATCCCTTCATCCAGCAGATGGTACGTGTCGATCTCCGGGTGGTGGTCGACGAGGTGCCGCCGCAGGACGTGATCTCGCACGACAACGTCTCGGTGAAGGTCAGCGCCGTGATCTATTTCCGCGTCGTCGACGCCGAGAAGGCGATCATTCAGGTCAGCAACTATCTGGCGGCCACGAGCCAGCTGGCCCAGACCACGCTGCGCTGGGTGCTCGGCAAGCACGATCTCGACCAGATGCTGGCCGAGCGCGACAAGCTCAATGCCGACATCCAGGACGTGCTCGACAAGCAGACCGAGGGCTGGGGCGTGAAGGTGTCGACCGTCGAAATCAAGCGCATCGACCTCGACGAGAGCATGGTCCGCGCCATCGCCCGTCAGGCCGAGGCCGAGCGCGAGCGCCGCGCCAAGATTATCAACGCCGAAGGCGAGTTCCAGGCGGCGCAAAAGCTGCTCGACGCCGCCAAGGTGCTGGCGCCGGTGCCGCAGGCCATGCAGCTTCGCTATCTCGCGGCCCTGTTCGACATCGCCGGCGACCGCTCCTCGACCATCGTGTTCCCATTTCCGATCGAGCTGTTGCAGGCCTTCGCCGGCCTGCAATCAGTGCCGGCGCGGTCGGCGCCGCCAGTGGCGGGAGGACAGAGCTAGTCTTACCGCGCCAGAAACCGCGGCGCGCCTTTCCGCGCCCTCTGCCCTTTGAGGGGAGAGGGCAACTTGGCGGTTCAACAACAAAAGTGGGGAGGGGTCGTGGGCTGTTACCGTACAGCGACTCGGATAGTTCGATGCAGTACGCCTTGCTATCGCGCGTCCGCTTCGTCGGTGTACCAGGACGGCTTTTCCGGATAATGCGGGCCGTCATACATCTCGACAACCACGGTCTCTTCGTGGGCTACGGCCGGGCCGTGCACGTTGCCCTTCGGATTGCAATAGAACGATCCCGCGGTCAGCGTCACGCCGGTCGCGGTGTATTCGTAGCGTCCGCTCAGACAGAACATGAACTGATTTGAGGCGTGATAATGCGGCTGCGGAATCCCGGCACCCTTGGCGAATTTGATCAGTGCGATGGACGCGCCGCTATTTTCGTCGCGCCACAGCATCTTCTCGGAGATGCCCTTGAGCGATTTTTCCCGCCACGGCAGCGACTCCGATTGGATCAGCAGTTCCTCGAGCTTGAGCGCGTCATTGGGCAGCATGGCCATGACTCCGAGTTTTCAAATCAGGCGGTCGTCTCGGCCGACCACGTGACGTGTTTCAATTCGATCAGTCGCGATAGATAAGGCACGCTGGCGCGGTTGGTCAGGCGGTGCACCGCCCGCATCTCGTTGATGAAAACCGTGCCGCCGAGCGGCTCGTCGGTCGTGATGCGTTTGCCGAACACCGTCTCGATCTCGTTTTCGCCGCCGCCAAGCGAAATCACCAGATAGGGATGATAGTGGATGTGGAAATCGATGGTCTGGCCCGGATCGAGACGGATTTCCCAGACGCGCACATGCTCGTTCTCCAGCACGATGCGCTGGCCGACTTCGCCGAGCACGATGCCGCGCTCGGCCGCGCGCTTCAATCCGTATTCGTCCGCCATGACCTTGCTCTGATGATTCTGCTCTCGATGACTCCGCTCTCGATGACCCTGCGTTCGCTCAATCGGCGATGACCGCAATGGCATTGATCTCGATCAGATAATCGGGCGAGACCATTTTGCTGACCTCGACCATGGTGGAGGCCGGCAGCGGCGGCTTGAAGTACTCGCGGCGCACCTTATGAATGGTTTCGAAATGTTCGATGTTGCGCACGTAAACGTCGACGCGACAGACGTCACCGAGCGTACCGCCGGCGCCCTCGACCGCCGCTTTGATGTTTTCGCACACCTGCCGCGTCTGTGCCTCGATGTCGCCGATGCCGGCGATGGTGCCGTCGGGCCGGCGCGCCGTCATTCCGGAGACGAAGACCAGGCGGCCTTTCGCTTCGATCACGGTGGCCTGCGAGAATACGCCGATCGGTTTGCGGATGGCGTTGGAACTAACTTCACGTTTGGGCATAGCCATTCTCCAAGGAAACATGCAAAAGCGCAGGCAGAGGATCGGCCGAAACGCCCAGCTCCCGCGCAAGCTTCATGAGCTTGTCCGCCACCGCGCGCTCCACCTTCACTTTTCCGGCCGCGCTCTGGGCGCGCCGCCATTCGGGCTCGCCGGGAACGAACAATTCGCCGATGCACGGCGCCCGTTTGCCGCCGCGAATGTGCTGTGCCGCGGCGGCGCTCTGGGCGCGAAACCAAGATGGATCGCAGAAATGGGCGACATCAATGGCGACGAACAGATGCGAACAATCGTACGGCACCGCCGGATCGCCGTAGAGTGGATTGACCTTGTCGCCGCTGGCTCCGCCGGAGAGCAGGCCGCACATGAGGTCGATGATCAGCGCAAGCCCGAAACCCTTCGGGCCGGCAGCCGGCAGCAGCATGCCGGCGATGGCTTCGGCCGGAATCGTGGTGGGGCTGCCGTCGCCGCGCAACGCCCAGCCGGCGGGAATGGCTTCGCCGGCCTTTTCGGCCAAGCGTATCTTACCCATCGCCGCTTCGCTGGTGGCCATGTCGAGCACCAGCGGGATGGCGCCCTCGCAGGGCACCGCGATGGCGATCGGATTGTTGCCGACAACCCGCTTGGCGCCGCCGGGCGCCGGCATCAGCGGCCGCGTGTTGCACATCACGATGCCGATGCAGTCCTTGTCCGTCGCCGCCAAGGCATAGCGCCGCGCTGCACCGAAATGGAAGGCGTGGCGAACGGCGACAACGCCGGCGCCATGCTCCTTGGCGCGCGCAATGGCGGTCGCCATCGCGCTGTCGCCGGTAACTTGGCCAAGACCGTGGGCGGCATCGAGCACGACGCAGCAGCCGCGGTCGGAAACGATATGCGAGTTGTCGGCCCCGCTCACCGAACCGGCGCGCAACCGGTCCACATACAAATCGACCAAAAGGACGCCGTGCGAGGGCAGCCCTTCCAGATCGGCCTGGACCAACGCCTCGGCGACGGTCTTCGCCGATTGTTCGCTCAAACCCGAGCCCACGAACAACCGCGCCGCCACCGCGATGAGGTCCGCGGCGAAAATTTCTATCGGTACGGATGCGATCATGGATCAATGCACACTGGCTTCTGCGGCAGGCTAACCGGCCAACCGGAGCGCTCCTTCGCGACCGCGTGCATCGCCGGCGGCCGGTCTCGAAAACTCCGCATGCTTTTCCAGGGATTTGGCGACCTTGTTGAAGGTCCGCTCGATGTGCTCGCGGTTGAGCGTCACCGCGCGCGAGAAGCTGCGCGCCAATGCCGCGCGCATGATCTGCTCGTGCTCGGCCACATCGTTGCGCGGGGCGAGCTTGGAGAGAATGGCAAGCGCGACGTAACGCTCGGCCTTTTCGAACAGGCCTTCGCGGATCGACAGCATGATCGG
This sequence comes from Xanthobacteraceae bacterium, assembly GCA_050725855.1. Lineage (GTDB taxonomy): Bacteria > Pseudomonadota > Alphaproteobacteria > Rhizobiales > Xanthobacteraceae > BOG-931. The sequence continues at coordinate 3,604 of JBOHIU010000245.1, forward strand.
CGAGTTGCAGGCTGCGACCAGCGCGCGGTGAAAGCCGCGATGCGCCTTCGACCATTCCGAACTGATCGTTTCCCCTTGCGTGCGGGCCAATTTGTTCTGCTTCGACAGGCGGTGGAACGCGGCCAGCAGATCCGCCTCCCATTCGACGCCGCCGTTTTCGATCGAACGGCGCAGCGCGATGCTTTCGATGTCGATGCGTGACTGCATCAGGTCGAGGAGACTATCGCGCGACACTCCGGCAACGCGGAAACCCTTGTTTTGCGTCAGTTGCACCAGCCCCTCGGCGGCAAGGCGCATCAGCGCCTCGCGCAACGGACTGAACCCTGCCCGGTACTGGTCGCGCAACGCTTCGAGCGTGAGCCTTTCATCGGGCATCAGGCGGCACGAAACGATGTCGGTGCGGATTTGCCCAAGCACCCGCGCATGGAGCGTTTCGCCAACGCCGCGACTATCGGGCAAATTCCGCTCCATGTTCCTCGGGCCGCAATGGCCCGGCTTAAGGCGTCAGCCCTACAGCATCGTTTTGCGGCAAGCAATCTGATTTTCGAAAATCCATTGACTCTTCGATAATCGGCGCGACATATTTCGTCGCGCGGTTTTTGCCGCGAACGATTCAGGCGGAGCGTCGAGCGGAGACCAGGCATGAAACGATTGAGCAGGCGGGACGTGGGAACATTGGCCGCGGCCATGGCGATCGGCACCGTATCGGGTCCCGGCCGAGCGCAGGAAAAGCCGCTGACAAGATCACCTTTTCGCTCGACTTCATTCCGCTCGGGCGTCACGCCCCGTGGTACTCCGCGATCGCGCAGGGCTACTACAAGCACGAGGGCCTCGACGTCTCGATCATCCCCTCCCAGGGCACCGCGCAGACCGTGCAAGCCGTCGTCGCCGGCACCGCGCAGCTCGGCTTCACCGACCTGCCGAGTGTCGCGCTGGCGCGCGCCCACGGTACCAAAGTGAAGATGGTTGCCATCAATTACGAGAAAGCGCCCTATGCGATTTTCAGCCTCGACCCGGGCGCCAACGTCACCGACATCAAGCAGCTTGTGGGTCTTACGCTCGGCAGCGGCGCGGGCAGCTTCACGCCCAAGGTCATCGCCGGGCTCATGTCCGAGCATGGACTCGATCCCAAGACGCTCAAGATCGACAACATCACCCCGTCAGCCCGCGCCAGCGCGCTGCTGTCGGGACAAGTGCCGTCGATCGAGTTCTTCGTCATGTCGAGGCCTGGGCTGGCTGCGGCGGCAAAGGCGAAAAACGTCAAGCTGCGCACCTTCCTGCTCGCCGACCATGGACTGACGCTTTATTCCAACGGCATCGTCGCCACCGACGACTATCTGGCCAAGAATGCCGATGTGGTGAGGCGCTTCGTGCGTGCGAGTCTGCGCGGCTGGCAATTTGCGCTGCGAAATCCCAAAAAAGCGATCGAAGACGAAACCAAATTCGTGCCCACGCTCCAGGTCGAGGAGAGTGTGGCGGAACTCGCCATCGTCAAGAAGCTGGCGGTCACTCCGGCGGTCGAACAGCACGGGCTGGGCTGGTTCGATCCCGCCGACATGAAGGCCAGCCTCGATTTCATGACCAAATATGTCGGACTCGGCGGGACACCGCCCAGCGCGTCCGATCTCTATGCGACCAGCTTCTTACCGTCCCCCGCGATCAAGCCGTAATCTCACTCCGGTGCACGAGCGCGGCGACGCCGACGAGCCCCCGACCGCGGCGTTCGGGCAATTTAGAAATATACGGCAATCGTTCCGGCGGACGGGGCAAGACGAACTCGTCGCCATCGCCGATATTTCCTTCGATTTGCGGGCGGGAACGCTGGTCAGTCTGCTAGGCCCCAGCGGCTGCGGCAAGACCACCTTTCTGCGCATCGCCGGCGGGCTCATTCGCGCCACGGGCGGTTCGGTGCGGATCAACGGCATTGAAGTCGTCGAGCCGCACGCCGATTTCGGCATGGCGTTTCAGCAGCCGAACCTGATGCCCTGGCGCACGGTTCTCAAGAACGTGATCTTTCCGATGGAGCTGCGCGGCGACACCGGCCCGCCGGTGCGGCGGCACGCGAGCGAACTGCTCAAGCTCGTCGGCCTTGAAGGCTTCGAGAATACCTATCCGGCGCAGCTTTCCGGCGGCATGCAGCAGCGGGTCGCGCTGTGTCGCGCACTCGTGCACCAGCCCAAGCTGTTGCTGATGGACGAGCCGTTCGGCGCGCTCGACGAACTCACCCGCATGGAAATGCAGGATCTGCTGCTGGACATCCGGGCCAAGACCAGCGCCACGATCATGTTCGTCACGCACAGCATCGCCGAGGCGATTTACCTGTCCGACGCGGTCGTGGTCTTCTCCAAGCGCCCGGCGGTGGTGGCGGACTATATCGAGGTGAAGCTGCCGTATCCGCGGACCGCCGAAACGCGTTACTCCGCCGCATTCGTCGCGCTTGAGCAGCGCGCCGGCCGTGCTTTGGGGATTACGCGCTGATGAGCGGCAAAGCGCGCCGGCTGATCTATCCGCTGCTCGGCTTCGCCATCATTCTGACGATATGGCAGGGCTATGCGCAGCTCTTTGATGTAAGCAAAATCGTACTGCCAAGCCCCGCCGACATCGTCGCAGTGTCGTGGCGCCGTCATGATCTCTTGCTTGCGGAAACCTGGCCGACCTTCCTCGAAAGCGTCTGCGGATTCGCGCTGGCTCTGGTCCTTGGGATTCCGTTGGCGGTGTGCGTTTCCAATTCGCGCGTGCTCAACCTGTCGCTCTATCCCATTCTCATCGCCACGCAGTCGGTGCCCAAGGTGGCGATCGCGCCGATCATCCTGGTCTGGTTCGGGCTCGGCATGCAGTCGAAGCTTGCCATCGCGTTTCTGGTCGCGTTCTTCCCGGTCGTGGTCGATACCGCCACCGGTCTGCATGAAACGCCGCCGGGCCTCCTCGAACTTGGCCGCTCGTTGCGCGCGTCGCGCTGGCAGGTTTTTTGGAAAATCCAGCTGCCCGCGGCGCTACCCTTCATCTTCTCGGGCGCCAAGGTCGCCGTGACGCTCGCGGTGATCGGCGCCGTGATCGGCGAATTCGTCGGCTCCGTTGACGGCTTGGGCAATCTTCTTTTGTCCGCGAACGCCCAGCTCGATGGCCCCCTCGCCTGGGCGGCGCTGGTCTGGCTTAGCATTTTGGGCATTCTCTTGTTCATTGCGGTGGTCGTCGTGCAGCGGCTGACCATGCCATGGGCGGACGTGGGGC
>JBOHIU010000246.1:0-20171 GCA_050725855.1 Xanthobacteraceae bacterium
GCCTCAACGCACAATTCGGATGCGCGGGTGAAGTCGCGGACCGACCGCGCCAGGAGCTGCGGCGAGTAATCCTGCGGGGCGTCGGTTACATGCACGGCACGGCGGACCAGAAGCTCGGCCGCGTCGATATCCGCAGCGGCGCGCGCCATGCGGACCTGGACCGCCGTTTTTTCCGCGACCGGGGAGCCGTCCTGCGCCTTGCGCGTCCTGGTCCATTCGCGAAAAGTCTCATAGGCGCCTTGGGCTGCCCCGATCATCGGCGCGATGAACGAAATCGGCGCATAATGAAAGAACGGCGTGTGAAAGATGACGCCGCCGTGATGCGCCCCGCCGGGAGTCTTGCCGTCGCGCAGTTCGGTCAAGCGCAGCACCCGCCCGTCGGGCACGAACACATCATCGGTGACGATGGTCTTGCTGCCGGTGCCGCGCATGCCGGCGGTGAACCAGGTGTCGCGCACGGTGAATTGGCCGGGCGGCACCAGGAAGAACTTCCATTCCGGCTTCGGTCCCTCATGCGTCATTCCGCCAAGCATGACCCATTGGCAATGGTCGACGCCGCTGGCGAACGGCGATCCCGCGCCCGAAATGCGGTAGCCGCCCTCCGCGGGCATCGCTTTCACGCTCGGTGCAAACGATGCCGCGACCGGCACGTCGAGACCATCGGACCACACGGCCTTCTGGGCCGCCAGGGGAAATTGCGCGATCAGGTGCGCATGATGAATGATCAGGCCGGCGCACCAGCCGTGCGAGGCATCGGTTTTGCTCAATTCGCGCGTTACGTCGTACCAGGTATCGAAGCCCAAGCCATAACCGCCGATGCGCTGCGGCAGCAGAATGCGGGCGAGGCCGGCATCGAGCATATCGCTCGCCGACTGGGCCGGAATCCGCCGCGCCTCCTCGGCCGCCTCGGCGCGCGCGGCGAAAGGCGTAGCCAGCGAGCGGGCCCGCGACAAGATATCCTCCCGGCTCACGGTTGGCGCAGGCGCGGACCCGTTCGGCATCGCGTCCCCCTTATCGCTTTGCGACTTTGTCATGCGGCTTTAGTACGAGGCGCCACCCGACCGGAAAGAGCTGCAAATCGTAGCGCTGGATGACCCAGCCCCAGATGCCCGATGGCGCTTTCAGCATGATGAAGATGGCGATCAGCCCCAGCAGGATCAGATAATAAGTGCCGTAATCGGCCAGCCATTCGCGCAAGAAGATGAAGATTAGCATGCCGATGAATGGTCCTTCGATCGTGCCGATGCCGCCGATGACGACCATGAAGATGACCACGACCGTCCAATCGTTGACGCTAAAACCCGCTTCCGGCGAAATGCGCAGCTTTTGCAGGAAGATCAGCGCGCCGATCAATCCGGTACAAGTGGCGGTGGCGATGAAGATGATGAATTTGGTGCCGAACGTATTGACCCCCAGGCTTGCGGACGCCGGTTCGGAATCGCGAATGGCGGTAAGGGCAAGGCCGTGCCGCGAGCGCAGTAACAGATAAACGACGCCGGTGACGAACAGCGAAACCCCGAGGGTCATCAGGTAAATGATGGTGTTGCGGGCGCCGCGCTGGTGCGAGATTTCGAACAAGATGGGAACCGTCAGCGACATTCCGGAGCCCGCCCCAAGCGCCCCGATCAGGCTCGCCAACAGCGCAAAGACTTCGGAAACAACCCACGTGCCGATGGCGAAATAAGCTCCGCGCAGACGGAACACCGCGAAGGAAACCGGAATCGCCACCAGCCCGGCGAAAGGTCCGGAGATCAGCACGGCGGCGTAGACGTTCATGTTCCACACGCCGGTCAAATAGAACAGCATATAGCCGCCAAGGCCGACAAAGGCCTGTTGGCCGACCGAGACCAGGCCCGCATACCCGGCCAGCAAATTCCACAGCTGGGCAAGCGCGAGATAGTAAGCCATCTCGGCAATGAGCCGCATGTCGCCGGCGTCGCCCCACCACGGCAACGAAATCAGCGCTATCAGCGCCGCCGCCGCCAGAATGGCAAAGACGCGGCTCGCTCTGGTCGCGCGCTCAACCAGGACGCTGTCTGCGGCAGCCGCCATGTCAATCTCTCGTCCGCGGAAAAAGGCCGCTCGGTCGCAGGATCAGAATGAACAAAAACGCAATATGCCCCGCCAGGATCTGCCAGTTCGGATTGAAGGCGGCGCCGACCGCTTGCGCGAGGCCGAGAACGACGCCGCCGAGGAGGGTGCCCCACAGACTGCCAAGGCCGCCTATGATCACCGCCTCGAACGCGAGAATAAGCCGGATCGGTCCCGCCGCCGGATCGAAGATGGTGCGAATGCCGAACAGCACCCCCGCGATCCCCGTAAAGACCATCGCGATCCCGAACGCCACGGCAAAGAGCTTGCGATTGTCGATGCCCATCAGTTCGGCGGTATCGGCATCGTCGGAGACGGCGCGAAAGGCGCGGCCCAACCGGGTCCAGTAGAACATGACCTGCAAAATGCCGATCGCCAGCACGGCCACCGCAAAGACCAAAAGCGGATAGGCGCCGACATCGATACCGCCCGGCAGGTGCAGGCTCGCGGTTTCGATGGCGCCCTCCTTGAGGCGATGATCGTAGGCGCCAAAGCCCTGCTGCAATCCATTTTCGATGATAACCGAAATGCCGAAGGTCACCAGCAGCGGCGGCAACAGGCCGCCGTTAAGCGTAAAGTTCAGGAGCCCGCGCTGCAGCGCGTAACCGAACAGGAACATCGCCGGTATCACGATGATCAAACTCATGAACGGATCGAGCCCGGTCGCGTCTATGACGACCATGCCTACATAGGCCGCGAGCACGATGAAATCGCCGTGCGCGATGTTGACGAGCCGCATAATTCCAAAGGACAGCGACAGGCCAATGGCGAACAGCGCATAAAAGCCGCCGAGCAATCCGCCTTGAATGAGAATGTTGAGCCATTGCATGGCGGCGACCGGCCCTACATGCCGAAATAGGCCGCAGTGAGCGCGGCACGGTCGAAATTTTTGGTTGGCGCAGCCAAGGCGAGATGGCCTTCCTGAAAGCAATAGAACCGCATCGATGCATCGAGCGCGCGGTTGATGTCCTGCTCGACAAGCACGACCGTTGTGCCTTCGGCAATGATCGCCGCCAGGCATTGATAGATGTCGCGGATGACGATCGGAGCCAGGCCCAACGACAGCTCGTCGCATAACAGCAGCCGCGGATTGGACATGAGCGCCCGGCCAATCGCCGCCATTTGCTGTTGTCCGCCGGACAACGATGTTGCCGGCAACTGCCGCAACTCATGCAGCCGTGGAAACAGCTCGTAAACGCGCTTGAGACTCCAGGGTCCGCGACGCTCGCTGTGGGCGCCGATCAGCAGGTTTTCCTCAACCGAAAGACTGGGAAACAATCGGCGCCCCTCCGGCACCATCGCGATGCCGAGCCGCACGATCTCGTGCGGAGCCTTGCCGCCGATCGGCTCGCCGTTGAAGACGACCGCGTCCGGCGCGCTGCGAAGCGCGCCGGCAACGGTGCGCAGGAACGTGGTCTTGCCGGCGCCGTTGGCGCCGATGATGGCGACGGTTTCGCCTTGCTCGACGTCGACATCGATGCCGAACAACGCTTGGAAATCGCCGTAAAACGCCGACAGATTCTGGGTTCGCAGCAGCGTCATGACACCGGAATGCCCATATAGACTTCGCGCACGCGGCCATCCGCAATCACTTCGTGCGGGATGCCTTGGGCGAGGATCTGACCGAAATTCATGACGACAAGTCGGCTCGCCACCGAAAGCAGCGCGTGCACAATATGCTCGATCCAGACGATCGTGGTGCCGCCCGCATGGATATCCTTGATCGTCTTGATCAGTTCGCCGCACTCGTACTCGGTCAAGCCGCCGGCGATCTCATCAAGCAGCAAGAGCTTGGGTCGAAGCGCCAGCGCCCGCGCCAGCTCCAACCGCTTGCGCTGGAGCAAGGTCAGCGTGCGCGCCGGAACGTTGGCTCGGTCGTAGAGCCCGGTCAGTTTGAGCACGTCGCTGCAACGCCGGTAGCTTTCCCGTTCAGCAGCGCGGCCGCCGAAGATGGCGCCGACCAGCAGGTTTTCAAACACGCTCATATTCGCGAATGGATGCGGGATTTGGTACGAGCGACCGATGCCCAGTCGCGAGCGGGCGTGCGGCGCCTTCGCCGTCATATCCGACCCGCCGAACATAACGCGGCCGGTGTTTGGAAAAACATCGCCGGTAATCAAATTGAACAGCGTGGTTTTGCCCGCGCCGTTGGGACCAATCACGCCGAGCGCCTCGCCGCTTTCGACCGCGAGATCGACTCCGTCCACGGCCTTGAGTGCACCGTACGACTTTGACACGCCGTTGAGTTGGAGGAGGACAGTCATGTTACCGTGGCCGGCGGGCCCCCGCTCGTCCCGCTCCGCTTAGCGGCACGGGACGGCGGAGGCGCAGCCGTTTTTCAGATCGTCGGCGAGGCCGTTACGAATACTTGATGGCCGTGAACGGCCGGTCGAGCGGGATTTCCGGAGCGGTCTTGTTGAAGACGATTTCCAAATCGTACTTCCACTTCGTGCCCTTCTCCCATTGCCCACCGACCACCGGCGTGGTGCACACGTTGGGTACCGGATTGAGCGGCCCGCCCTTCCAGGTGATCGGACCGACGATCGACTTGTAGTCGGTCTGCTTGATCGAGTCGCGGATCGTGGCGGCTTCGAGCTTCTTGGCGCGCTTGAGCACGTCGATCGCCACTTCGAGGTTGGCGTGCTTGAAGCCCAGCGGCTGCGTCCATTCCTTGCCGCTCGCCTTCTCGTAAGAATTGCAATATTGCTGCGCGGTTTGTCCGGTCAGGCCTGATTTGAACGGATGATGGTGCGACCACCACACCTCGGTCGATGTGCCGGCGCCGCGGTCGCCCAAAGCCTCGACGGCGGTGGGGAACAGCAACGCCTTCGGCGGGGTCGCGATCTTGGGCCGAAAGCCCTGCTGGGCGCATTGCGTCCAGAAAATCGCGAACTGCGGCGGATTGAAAATGCCGCAGACGATGTCGGCGTTCATCTTCTTCAATTGGGTGATCTGTGCGGTGAAGTCATCGGACAGAGGCGGATAAAGACCGAGGTAATTGACGTCGAATCCGTGGCTCTTCACCGTCGCCGGCAGACCATGTTTGGGATCGCTGGCGGCGATGCCGTCCGGGTCGTTGGTCAGCATGATACCGACCTTCTTGTTGGTCGGTATCGATAGCCACATCTCGGCGTACATGTTCGCGACCTGATCGAAGCCCCAGAAGAAGTGATAGGTCCACTCGAAGCCCTTCTTCGGGTCGCCCTTGCGGCCGAAGAACCAGGACTGCCAGGGGTCGTCCGAGGTGATGCAAGGCACACCGTTCAGTTCGCATTGGTCCGACACGGGATTGGTCGTGTCTCCCGTGGACGACGCGATCATGATATCGACGTTTGCATTATTGATGAGATCGGCGGCCACTTCCGACGCGCGATTCGCATCCGACTGGCTGTCGCGGTTGAGAATCTGCACCGGATGCTTTTCGCCGGCGACCGTAATCCCGCCGGCGAGGAATTTGCTGACTTCGTCGGCAACCCATTGCGAAGGCTGGCCGAATGCGGCAATCGGTCCGGTCTCAGGCGTGATCATACCGATCTTGATGGGCCGAGAAGCCGCGCGAGCGGATTGAAACATCCATGGCGAAGCGATGGCGGCGGCCCCGCCCGCCCCGAGCAGCTTGACGATTTTGCGCCGCTGGCGATCGACATCCTGGCGCGCGCCCTTTCTGGACGCGGCGCTGCGTTTGGCAGCTTCCCGCTTCATCTCCGATTCCTCCCTCATCGCGAATATCGCCCCACGGTTGCCGTGCCGGTGGGATTGGCCCCACATCATTGCAGACCGGGCAAAGCAAGGCTACCGTTTCGTCTCATAGGTTGACGAGAGAATGCAAGCTGCGGCGATCTAACGCCACAGCTCCCGGCTCGCCAATTTGGCGCCTTCAGCCAGCGCTTCGAGCTTGGCCCAGGCGATCTGCGGATGGATGCGCCCACCCAGTCCGCAATCCGTTCCGGCAATGACGTTTTCCCGGCCGACAACGCCGGCGTAGCGGATGATCCGATCGGCAACCACCTCTGGATGCTCGACGATATTGGTGGCGTGGCTGACGACCCCCGGAATGAGCAGCTTGCCTTCGGGCAATTTTACGTTCTGCCAGACGCGCCATTCATGCTCGTGGCGAACGTTGCCGGCTTCCACCGAATAGGCGCCGGCATTGACGGCAAGCACGAGGTCGACGATGTCGGCAAGCGGAATATCGGTGGTGTGCGGGCCGTGCCAGCTGCCCCAGCAAATGTGGTAGCGAATACGGTCGGGCGGCAGTCCGCGCAACGCATGGTTGAGTGCATCGATGCGCACGCGCTCGAATTTCTTGAATTCCGCAAGCGGCGGCGCCGGATTGATCATGTCCCAGTTGTCGGGCAGACTCGGATCGTCAATCTGCAGCACAATGTCGGCATCGACGATGGCCTTGTATTCCTCGCGCATGGCATCGGCGGAGGCGAGCAGGAATTCCTCCTCGGTCTTGTAGTAAAGATCGACGCCGCGAGCGAAGCTGCCGGGCCCGATCGAACACATGAATCCTTCTTCAGCGCCGTCGGCGGCAAGCGCCTTTTTCAGATTGCCGATGTCGGCGGCGAGCGCGGCATGACCGGTATATTTGATCGGTCCGGTGCAGGCGGGGCGGCCCACCGGGCGCCGCGCCGCGCTGCCCATCAGGCTGCCGCTCGAGTCGGGGTCCTGATAGAACTCGCCGAATTTCTGCCAATCGCGACGATTGGCGAATGAAGTGAGCGCGACCTCCGCGACGGTGGATTTCTTGTGCTGGGTCTCGTGCGCCGCCGCGGCAGCGCTGCCTGCCGGCGAAAAGCCCGACATGCGCGCGAAGGCGTAATTCCACCACGCGCCGTAATCGTACGAACCGGCCACCGGCTTGCCAAACTCCCCATCGTCGGGGATGTCGACGCCGACTCCGCGCTGTGTGCGCACCACGCCGGCAACAGCACTTGCCAGGCACGACGCGTAAGCCGATCCATCCTTGTTTTCACCCGCGGCCCGCGCGCGATTGATCGCGATGAGATCGGCCGGCCGTGGCAGACTTCCGGCATGGGTAGTCAAAATGTGGTCCGTGCTTCTTTTCACTGCTGCCTCCCTGTGAGGTCCCGCGATGGGCGGTCCACGAGATGTTTTGCACGCAAGAGGATGCTATTCTAGTGTCCCGATTCCGAAGTTCGCATTATTGTACGGCCTACTCGTTTGCGAACTTCGGAATCGAAAGGACACTGGCAAGTTATTGATCTAGTGTGGCTTTGGTTCAGAAGTCCGCATGACGAGCCTCGCCACAAGGATGATGCGGACTTCTCAACCGCCACACTAAGCGACGATACCGATCCAGCAGGGAACATATCGATGCGATGGCTTGGCACATTCGCGGTCGCGGCGCTCATCTTCGGCTTCCAATTGGTCGCCAGCGCGGCGGCGCAACAAACCTATCCAACCCGCACGGTCCGGTTCATCCTGCCCTACGGCGCCGCGAGCGCAACCGACATCGCCGCGCGCATGTTTGCCGACCGCCTGAGCGAACTGTGGGGCAAACCGGTGGTGGTGGAGAATCGGCCCGGCGGCGATGGGCTCGTCTCCATGAATACCTTCATCTCCGCCAATGACGATCACACACTATGGTTCGGGCCGGCTGCCGCGTTCAACACGCTGCCTTATATGCACGACACCCTGCCGTTCGATCCGCGACCCAAGATGACGCCGGTCGCCGGCGTGGTCACCGTCGCGCTCGCGGTGTCGACGCCCGCAGCGATGAAGATCGACAGCGTCGACGCCTTGGTGAAACTGGCGCGTTCCGAGCCCGGCAAGCTCAACGCCTCGGCGGCCAACGGCATTTCCGATTTTCTGCTGTTCGGATTTTTCAAAAAGCTCGGCCTCAAGGTCACGGAAGTACCGTACCGCGACATCATGCAGGCGCCGAACGATCTCGTGGCCGGCCGCATTCAGGTGCTCTCGACCTCGATCGCGGTGGTGCAACCGCTCGCCGACGCCGGCAAGATCAAGATTCTGGCCGTGACCAGCCGGCAGCGGATGCCGAGCCAGCCGAACGTTCCGACCGCCATCGAAACCGGCTATCCGGATCTGACCTTCGAGAGCATTGGCGGCGTGTTTGCCCCGCCCAGTATGCCGGCCGACGTACGCAACCAGATCGCCGCCGATTTCCGAAAGGTCGCCGACGCCAACCCGGGAATCGGCAAACGGCTTGAGCTCACCGGACAGGTCGTGTCGATCCGCGGTCCTGCCGAATTTGGCGCTGCCATCAAGGAACAACGCGCCAAGCTCACCGATCTCGCCAAATTGCTCGGACTGAAGGCGGCGGTGATACAATAATGGCTGCCCGCTTGTCGGCCCGCGACGAACTCGAGCCGATCGAAACTGCGAGCAGGGACGCGCTGGCGCGATTGCAGCTCGATCGGCTGCAAAAATCCATTCACGCCGCCTACGCGCGCATCCCGCATTACAAAGAAAAATTCAACGCCGCCGGTGCTCATCCGTCCGACCTGAAAGAGCTGTCCGATCTCGCCAGGTTTCCATTCACCACAAAGGAGGATCTGCGGCAGAACTATCCGTTCGGCATGTTCGCGGTGCCGATGGACGAGGTCGTGCGCGTGCACGCCTCCAGCGGCACCACCGGCAAGCCGACCGTCGTCGGCTACACCCGAGGCGACATTGACACCTGGTCCTCGCTCATGGCGCGCTCGATCCGTGCCGCCGGCGGCCGCTCGACCGACAAGATTCACGTGGCTTACGGCTACGGCCTGTTCACCGGCGGGCTGGGTTTTCATTACGGCGCCGAATATCTGGGCGCGACCGTCATTCCGGTCGGCGGCGGCTTCACCGAGCGGCAGGTGCAGCTGATCGTCGATTTTCGCCCCGATATCATCGTGGTGACGCCCTCCTATATGCTGGCGATCGCCGACGAGTTCGAGCGGCAAGGTCTTGCGCCGAGCGATTGCAGTCTGCGCATCGGCATGTTCGGCGCCGAACCGTGGACCGAAAGCATGGGCAGCAAAATCGAGCGCCGGATCGGCCTGCAGGCGCTCGATCATTACGGGCTGTCAGAGCTGATTGGTCCCGGCGTCGCGCAGGAATGCCCGGAAAGCAGGGACACTTTGACGATCTGGGAAGATCATTTCTTCCCGGAGATCATCGATCCGAAGAGCGGCCGCGTCGTGCCCGACGGCGAGCCCGGCGAACTTGTGCTCACCTCGCTGACCAAAGAAGCGATGCCGGTGATCCGCTACCGCACGCGCGATCTGACGCGGCTTTTGCCGTCGCATGGCCGCCCCATGCGCCGCATTGCTCGCATCAAGGGCCGTTCCGACGACATGCTGATCATCCGCGGCGTCAATGTGTTTCCCTCGCAGATCGAAGCCCTGCTCGGCCAAGAGCCGCGGCTCGCGCCGCATTACCTGATCGAGGTGCGCCGACCGCACAACCTCGATGAAGTCGAGATCCTGGTGGAAATGCGCCCGGAACTATCCGGCACATTGGGCGCCGAGGACATCGCAACATTGGCGCAACAGGCCGAGCATCTGATCAAAGGCTACGTCGGGATCAGCGCGGCAGTACGCGTGCTCGAAGCGGGAACCATCGAACGCTCGCAGGGCAAAGCCAAGCGGGTTGTCGATCTGCGAGCGAAAGCGTGAACCTTGGACTATTCTCAGGAAAGAATGCGCGCGATGACTATTGATCCGGCCGCCGCCACGCGACACTTGCAATCGTCCGGACTCGACGAGAATTCCGTGGCCGAGTGGGTAGCCGCCGCGCCGCGCGAGACCGAAGATTTTGCGCATGATCGACGCCGCTATGCGGATTTCTGGAAGAAGTGCGACACGCTGATCGCTCGTCTGCCGGGAAAGCCGAAGCGCAGCCGGGCCGAAGCCGACGCGGCGCACTTTATACTTACCGCCGGCCGCGAGCAGCGCGAGCGCTTCCTCGCCGCTCATGCTGAGGCGCTTTACGACGAACTCACGGCCAACCGCTCGCATTTCGTCCGCCTCGAAGAGCTCGTGTTCGCCGCCGCAGCGGCAGTGCCGGGACTGACCCCGACGCCAGCGCAGGTCGCCGCCGAAGCGGAACTGCTGCAGCGCGACAAGGACGGCGTCGAAATCGACCAGGGCATCTTCCTTGCACATGTCCTCGCCAGCGAACCGGCCGGCCTCCATCTTTGCCATTCGATGCTGTTGCCGCGACCCGAGACCGCCGAGCATCTGCATAGGTTGCAAATCATCCGGAGCGCCGGACCGACAATGGATATCGTCGATCTCGGCAAGGTTGCCGTTGAGCGGCGTGGCCGCGCGACGTTTGTTACCGCAAAAAATCCGCGCTTTCTCAATGCCGAGGATAACACGACTCTCGACGCGATGGAGACCGCCGTCGACATTGCTATTCTCGACCCCGCCACCGACATCGCCGTGCTGCGCGGCGGCGCAGTCGATCATCCAAAATATGCCGGCCAGCGGCTGTTCGGCGCCGGCATCAATCTGACGCATCTCTATTACGGAAAAATTCCATTCGTCTGGTTTCTCAGGCGCGATCTCGGCTTTGTGCACAAATTCTTCCGCGGCGTGGCACGGCCAGACGAAGTCCCGGATGACGTGCACGGCACTGCAATCGAAAAACCATGGATCGCGGCGCTCGACGGTTTTGCCATCGGCGGCCATTGTCAAATCCTGCTGGCCATGGATTACGTGCTGGCGGCAAGCGACGCGTTCATGACGCTGCCGGCGCGTAAGGAAGGCATCATTCCGGGCGCCGCCAACCTGCGCATGCCGCGCTTTACCGGCGACCGCATCGCCCGCCAAGCCATTCAATACGATCGCAAGCTTTTATGCGACAGCCCGGAAGGCCGCCTGATGTGCGACGAGATTGCCGCGCCGGCGGAGATGGATCGCGCGCTCGACCGCGTGGTCGAGCGGCTGACCAGTTCCGGCGTGGTGAGCGCCGCCTCCAACCGCCGCGCGTTGCGCATCGGCGAGGAGCCGCTCGATCTCTTTTGCCGCTATTTCTCCGCTTACGCGCGCGACCAGGCCTATTGCCACTTCAGCCCGGCACTGATCACCAATCTCGAGCGGGAATGGAACGCGAAGAACAGGAAATTTTGACCGCGCCGGTTTCGCCATTCCATTTGGCATGCAAACGCCCGCAGACCGCAAACCTCGCAACGTCTCGATCGTGATCGATCGGGTTACCGAACTGTAATTGTCGAGGCATACGCGAACCATGAAAAGCCGGTCTTTACAGCATAGAAAGGCTATACCGTGCCAGCCAGAAGACAATGAGGATCAATGCCGGCAATGATCGATCGCTACGCGAGCAAAGGTTCCCGAAGTCACCATCGTGTTCTGGATCATCAAGATCGCCGCCACCACCCTCGGCGAAACCGGCGGCGACTCGGTGACGATGAGCTGGCTGCACGCGGACATACATCCTCACAATGGCGGATATTTGATTGGCGCCGCCATATTTCTTCTCGTGTTCGTTGCGGCCGTGCTCGTCCAAATCCTGGTAAAAAATTCGACCCCTGGATCTATTGGTCGGCCATCGTCGCCTCTACGACAGTAGGCACCGCCATAGCCGATTTTTTTGATCGCTCATTGGGCGTCGGCTACGCAGGCGGCTCGACAATCTTGTTTGCCTGCGTGTTGTGATCGCTCGCAATTTGGTACGTTGCTCTTGGCACGATCAACGTTCAAACGGTTGCAACGCCGAAAGTGGAAATCTTCTATTGGGTGACGATCACGTTTTCGCAGACACTCGGGACCGCGCTTGGAGACTGGATGGCGACGAGCACCGGATATGACGGAGGCGTTCTCGTGTTCTGTGCAGCACTCGCCGTGCTGGCAGGCTTATATTATTGGACCGGTGTCTCGCGCGTATTCTTGTTTTGGGCTGCCTTCATCCTGACGCGGCCGCTTGGCGCAACCGTCGGCGATTTTCTTGACAAGCCGGTGAGCGATGGCGGCCTTGCTTTCAGCCGGCCGATCGCTTCCGCAATCATCGCCGCCTTATTTGTTGCGTGTTCTGATTTTGCCGCAGCGGGCCGGCGAGCATCCCGGTGCGGAAGCCGCCGCCGAGTGATCGAGCGCGTTCCGCCATCAGGGGCGATGGCCGCGCCACTCGCGCCAATGCCACCAGATCACCGCACCGATGCCGACGATCACTCCAGCAAGCAGAAGAAAGATCAACGCCGAGTTCTCGACCCAGGCGATGGCCGGAATGCCGAGCGCCATGATGAGGCCGAGCAGACAAACCTGCCAGGAGAGCACGTGCACGCCGGCCGTGAAGGTGCCGAGCGCCAGCAGGGTGAAAATGGTCAGTCCCGTCGTCGTGGCGGTGAATAGTCGCTGCACGCTCGCCAGCAGCACAAGATTCATCACCACGAGAAACGCCGCCCAGTGCAACACCTGCTTCGCGACAAGCCACAGCCGCGCGCGCGTATCAGGAGCGCCGTGCCATCCCGAACCGACGCAGAGGAGTGCGATCAGCGGGGCGAGGATTTCCCAGTAAGCGGTGATCGGTTTCCTGGAGAAACTGATATAGGCGACTCCGATCAGGATGAAGATTAGTACGAGACTGAAAGGCAGTTCCCTGATCCAAAAGCTCAAATGACGAGCCCGCGAATGAACCTGCGGATCGCTGGCGTGCGGGGCCAGTCTCGGATCGGCGCTGCTCATGGGGCTGCTCCAAACAACGACGTGCATTTCGTTGTTCAGGAGTAGAACACGTGCCGACGCAAAGCGCCACTGCGAACGCCGCTGAGTGCGCGTCGGCTTTAGCGCCCGATCCGTTTCACGCTGCTGACGGCGCCGCTGGCGTCCCGAATCCGCGCGACGGCTTCCATGATTGGCTCGACGGCGACCGCCATGTGAAATGCATTGGCGTGAAGAAGGCTGCCCGGCTCGCGCACGATGGCCACGTGCCCCCTCCAGAACATAAGATCGCCGCGCTTCAACTCTGAAAAATCGGGAGCTGCGGCCAGCGGCGCGCCGATCATCGCCTCCTGCATATCGCTATCGCGCGGACAGACCATGCCGCAGGCCGTGAGCGCGACCTGCACCAGCCCGGAGCAATCGAGACCAAGTGCGGTCTTGCCGCCCCACAAATAAGGCACACCGGCAAAGCGCTCCGCCACGGCGACGAAATCGGATTCAAACTGGCCGATCGGCCTAAGATGCGTCGTCGGCACATAACCGCCGGCCTCCGTCATGGCCATGCGATCCGCCAGCCGCGCAATCGCCAGCGTGGCCCCGAGCGGCAACGATTCGATCGGCGGCAGCTTGATTGAAGGGCCGGGAAACACCAGCGTTCGCGACACGGCAACCCGGTGGGTCGGCGCCAAACCGGGCGGCGCCAGCGCGCTCGCCGGCAGCCAACCAACATACGCGTCGCCGGCGAGTTGACCCCAAGCCCATCCCTCTTCATTGCTCTCATAGACCGTCACGCGCTCGCCCTTGAGCGCCTCCGTCAAAAGTGATGCATCGGGCCGCGGTTCGCGCCGCAATGGCGCCTGCGGCTCGATGACTTCGTACTCACGTCCCTCGGCAAAGCGAGCCGCCTGCACCTTTCCTTCGAGATGTCTGGCCGCAAGATCGGCGCGAGCCGGCGTGACGCGAGGGTCGAAGGCGGTCATCGCTTCGCCGGATCAGCCGTAGCGCGCGGCAAGCAGCGTGTAGAGAGCGCGCGCGGACTGACATTCGCCACCCTCCGGTCGGCCCGGCTTGGCCGATGCCGTCCAGGCAAACAGATCGACGTGCAGCCATGATTTGGCGGTGACGAACTGGCTCATGAATAAAGCCGCGGTGATGGCTCCCCCCTGACTGCCGCCGACATTGTTGATATCGGCCACCTTAGATTCCAGCATCGCCTCGTAGGGACGCCACAGCGGCAGCCGCCACAGCGGATCGTTTTCGGCCTCCGCGGCCCTCGTCAGTTCGCCCGCGAGCGCATCGTCGTCGGTAAAGAACGGCGGCATGTCGGGACCGAGCGCCACGCGCGCAGCCCCGGTGAGCGTGGCAAAGTCGACGATCATATCCGGCTTTTCCTCATCGGCGAGAGCGAGCGCGTCGGCAAGGATCAAGCGGCCTTCCGCGTCGGTATTGCCGATCTCGACGGTTATGCCCTTGCGCGAGGTGTAGATGTCGCGCGGCCGGAAGCTGCCACCAGCAATCGAATTCTCCACCGCGGGAATAAGGACGCGCAGCCGTACCTTGAGCCGGCGGCTCATGATCATGTGGGCGAGCGCCAGCGCGGTCGCCGCTCCGCCCATGTCCTTTTTCATGTTCAGCATGGAGGACTCGGGCTTGATGTCGAGTCCGCCGGTGTCGAAGCAAACGCCCTTGCCGACGAGAGTCACGCTGGGATTGCCCGCCTCCCCCCAGCTCATGTCGATGAGCCGCGGCGCACCCGTCGCCGCCCGGCCGACAGCGTGAATCAGAGGAAAGTTCTGCGTCAGCAGATCGTCGCCGACGATCGCATTGATGGACGCGCCATGGCGCGCCGCAAGGCTGCGCGCGGCATCCTCGAGGTGCGCCGGTCCCATGTCGTTGGCCGGCGTGTTGATAAGATCGCGCGCCAGAGTCACGCCTTCGACGATGCGCTGCAGGTCGTCGCGATCCAGGCTTTGCGGCAGATCGAGATTGATGTTGCGCGTTTCGGCCCTGCGATAGCGCGTGAAACGATAGAGACCGAGCGCAACGGCGAGCGCCGCGAGCCGCGGATCGTGCGGTTCGTTGGCAAATCGATAAACGCCATCCGGCAAACTCTGTGCCAAGCGGCCGGGCAGAAACGGGTCGGAAGGCTCGCCGCCAGCTTCCAGCCCAAACAGGACGCCGCCGAGCCCATCTTTGCCCGGCAGCATCATGTGCCGCGAGGGTTTGGGCTCAAAGCCGGCCGCGTCTGCGAACGCGCAAGCTTCGGCGTCCAAAAGCTTGCGCACATCGGGATATGTTCCCGTGGTGACGAACCAGATCGGGATCGCATTGCCGCTCCCACGTGCAACGAAGATAGAGTTCATTTGATATGATCTCGATGAAGGGCGTGCACCCATAAAGGTTCGCCCTGCTATCACGTCGCGCATCATCCGTCATCCGGCCGGCGGCGCGCTCGGCGCAGGAAAGAGTAGCGACGCGTCAGGCGGCCGGCGCATCCAACTGTTGCGATTGCACCCGGCTGTGGCGGATCCCGTAAAACCTATAGACGGCAAGCCCGATCGCCAGCCAGATAGCGAACCGCAGCCAGGTGTCGAGCGGCAAGCCGAGCATCAGGAATAAGGACGACAACGCGCCGAGCGGAGCGACGACAAAGACCGCCGGCGTGCGAAACGGCCGCGCCAGGTCAGGCTCCTTGATGCGCAGAAACAGCACGCTGAGGCAGACCAGCATGAAAGCGAACAGGGTGCCGATGCTGACCAGTTCGCCAACCAAGCCGATCGGTAAGATCGCGGCGAATATCGTGACGACCGTTCCCGTGATGATGGTCGTAACATAGGGCGTGCGGAACCGGGGATGCACCCGCCCTGCCACTTGGGGGAATAGGCCGTCGCGCGCCATCGAATAGACGATGCGCGGTTGACCAAGAAGGCCGACCAGAATGACGGAGGTCAGGCCGAGGATGATGCCGAGCTTGATGATGGGCGCGAGCCAAGTCAGGCCGACGGCGTTGACGCCAACCGCGATCGGATCGGGAACGTTGAGCCGATCGTAGGGCACGATGCCGGTCAGCACGAAGCCGACCGCAAGATAAAGAACAGTGCAGACCACAAGCGATCCGAGGATGCCGATCGGCATGTCGCGCTTCGGATTCTTGGCCTCCTGCGCGGTCGTCGACACCACATCGAAGCCGATATACGCAAAGAATACCACCGCCGCGCCGCGGATTACGCCGCTCAGGCCATAAATCCCAGGCCCCTGGCTGGGAGGAATGAAATGGCCCTGCGGATTGCCGGGCGTGACCCAATTCGCCGTGGAGACGAACCGCGCCGCGGCGGCGATGAAGACAACAACGATGATCAGCTTGACGGCGACGATAACGTTGTTGACGCGCGCGGATTCGCGAATTCCGACAACGAGCAGCGCGGTGATCCCGGCGGTGACGACCATCGCCGGCACATTGATGATCGCTCCGGTCGCGTGCCAGCCGCCATGCGCGGCGTCGAATGAAAATGGCGATCGGGCGTAGGCCGGCGGCAGCACGATGCCGAAATCCTTGAGAAAGCTCACCACATAGCCCGACCAGCCGATGGCGACCGTGGTCGCGCCGAGCGCGTATTCGAGGACGAGATCCCAGCCGATGATCCAGGCAACCAGCTCGCCCATGGTCGCATACGCATAGGTATAGGCGCTGCCGGCGATCGGGATTGTCGAGGCCATTTCGGCGTAGCAGAGCCCGGCAAAGCCACAAGCGATGCCGCCGAACACGAAAGAGAGGGTGATCGCCGGTCCGGCATTCACCGCGGCGGCATGGCCGGTGAGTACGAAAATGCCGGCGCCGATGATCTCGCCGATGCCGAGCGAGACGAGATTGAGCGCGGACAGGCTCCGCTTCAACGGCACCGCTCCATGCTCCGACGATGACTGCGTCTCCTGCTCCGCCGCTTCCGCCTCCAAAACGGCGATCGATTTACGGAGCCAAATTTTCGCCATCGCGCGGTCTCGTGCGGCTGCCTCAGCGGGATGAAAATAGACGGTCGGAGCGATCATTGTCGATCAGCACCGCGGCGGCGCTTCGCGGTCCGACTTCAGCGCTGCATCCGCATCATCTCCGACAGCGGCATCATTCTCTGGTCCAGGTGGGCCATGATCCAGATCGAGGCGCCGACGATCAGCACCACGATGAGAACACCGAAGGCCAGCGCGAGTATGTTGTTGGTGTTGTCCGGCGCCGTGGTCAGGTGCAGGAAAAAAACCAGGTGGACGCCGATTTGCGCCACCGCCAGAACCACGAGCAGCACGACAATGGCTGGGCCCCAGATCAGGTTGGTGCGCAACACATAGAAGGAAGCAACGGTGAGGGCCACCGCGAGGACAAAGCCCAGAACGTAGCCCTGGACGCCTTCGCGGATCGAATGATCGGCCGCGTCCATGAAGCCCGGCCCCACGTCGCCGCGATTGCCATTGTGTTCGTCCGTCATCGGCCTTCACCTATCAGATAGACAATCGTGAACAGCGCCACCCAAATGATGTCGAGCAGGTGCCAGAACAAATTGAAACACAGCAACCGGCGCATGATGTTGGGGCGAAAGCCCTTGAAGAAGATCTGCGCCATCATCGTGCCCAGCCATAACAGCCCCACGGTGACGTGACAGCCGTGGCAGCCGACCACGGCGAAGAATGACGACCAGAAGGCGCTGACCTGCGGCCCGGCGCCCTGCGCCACCATGGAGGCGAAATCCCGCGCCTCGAGAAAGAGAAAGGCGGCGCCGAACGCGCCGGTGACGGCGAGCCCGAGTTGGGTCCAAAGCTGGCTACGCGCTTCCGCCGCCACGGCGGACAGTCCGCAGGTGAAGCTCGAAACCAGCAAACACGCGGTTTCGGCGGCGATAGCGACGGGGTTGAACAATTGCGGCCCGGTCGGCCCTCCGGCCGTGGCGTCGCGCAGCACCGCATGGGCGGCGAACAGGCTCGAGAACAGCACGATGTCGCTGAGCAGAAACAGCCAGAAGCCGTAACCGACGATCACCCGCCGGGACGCGGGACCGCCCTCGCCGTGGCCGGTCGACGCACCGTGTCCGCCATCACCGTGGCCGCGACCGAGTTTGTACGGGTCTCCGTCCGCCAGATGATCTTGGCCCAGGGCCTCGGTCGCGCTCACGACGCTCCCCCGAGTTGCGCGTTTGGTTGCGCATTCGGTTGCGCATGAGTTGCGAGCCACTCGTCGCGGGCGTCTTGTGCCAGCCATTCTTCGCGGGCGCGACGACGCTCGCGGTCAATCCGAGCAACCTCCTCGGCGGGAACGATGTAATCTTCGTGGTCGCGCCAGGCGAACCACACGAACACCGCATAGGCGCCGACCAGGCCCAGCCCCACCAGCCACCAAATGTGCCAGATCAACGCAAATCCGGTAATGGTGCAGAAAATAGCGGTAACGAATCCGGTCGGACTGTTCCGCGGCATCTCGATCGGCTGGTAGTCCGGCTCCGCCGCAAGCTGTTGCGTTTCGATAGCCCGGCGCTTGATGTGCCAATAAGGGTCCTCGCCCTTCACGTTCGGGAGTACCGCGAAATTGAATGCCGGCGGCGGCGAGGCTGTCGACCATTCCAGCGAACGGCCGTTCCATGGATCGCCGGTCTCGTCGCGCAGTTCATCGCGGTGGCGAATGCTGACGACGAACTGCATGAGCTGGCAGGCAACCGCACCGCAGAACAGAATGATGCCGACTCCCGCGGCAAACACCCACGGCCGCCACTCGGCCAAGTCGTACATCTGCAGGCGCCGCGTCATGCCGAGCAGGCCAACCGCGTAGAGCGGCACGAAGGTGACATAGAAGCCGGACACGGTCAGCGCCCACGCCGCCCTGCCCCAGCCTTCGTGCAACCGGAAGCCGAACGCCTTGGGAAACCAGTAGCTGATGCCGGCAAAGGCGGCGAACAGCGTACTGGCGGTAATGACGTTGTGGAAATGGGCGACCAAAAACAGGCTGTTGTGCACCAGAAAATCGGCCGGCGGCACCGAGACCAGCACGCCGGTCATGCCGCCGATCACGAACGTCACGGGAAATGCCAAACCCCACAACATCGGCGTCGTGAAGCGGATGCGGCCGCCATACATGGTGAACATCCAATTGTAGATTTTCACGCCGGTGGGAACCGCAATAACGGCAGTGGCAATGCCGAACGCAGCGTTGACGTCGCCGCCGGCACCCATTGTGAAGAAATGGTGCAGCCACACCAAGAACGAGATGATACAAATGGCCATGGTTGCCACCACCATCGAACGATAGCCGAACAGCGGCTTGCCGGAGAACGTGGAGATCACCTCGGAGAAGATGCCGAACGCCGGCAGCGCCAGGATGTAAACCTCCGGATGTCCCCAGGCCCAGAACAGATTGACGAACAACATCATGTTGCCGCCGGCCGAATTGGTGAAGAAATGAAAATCCAAATAGCGGTCGAGTAGCAGCATTCCCAAGGTGGCTGTAAGCACGGGAAAGGCCGCGATGATCAGAAGGTTCGTCGCCAGCGCGGTCCAGCAGAACATCGACATGCGCAGATAGCTCATGCCGGGCGCGCGCATCTTGAGAATCGTGGTAGTGAAATTGATGCCGGTCAGCAGCGTGCCAACGCCAGAGATTTGCACCGCCCACAGATAATAATCGACCCCAACACCGGGCGAATAACGAAGCTCGGACAACGGCGGATAGGCCGTCCAGGTGGCGCGCGAAAATTCGCCGATAATCAGTGAAAGGTTGACCAGTAGCGCGCCGGTGGCGGTAAGCCACAGACTTGTCGAGTTGAGTGTCGGAAATGCTACATCGCGCACGCCGAGTTGCAGTGGCACCGCGAAATTCATCAACCCAATCATGAGCGGCATCGCCGCGAAAAAAATCATGATGGTACCGTGCGCGGAGAACACCTGATCGTAGTGCTCGGGCGGCAGATAGCCATTCGAGTGGAACGCGACCGCTTGCTGCGATCGCATCATGATGGCGTCGATGAAACCGCGCAGCAGCATCAGCAAGCCAAGGAAGGTGTACATAACGCCGATCCGCTTGTGATCGACGCTGGTGATCCACTCGCGCCAGAGATACGGCAGATGACCTTTGATGATGATCCAGGCTACTACGCAGACCACGACCGTGATCACCACGAGGCCGGCAATCAGCGGAATCGGCTGGCCGAACGGAATCGCGTTGAGAGTGAGTTTGCCGAAGATCATATCAGTCACACCCTACCGGACGGACGCCAACCCCCGCCCGACCCACATAGGGTCCCGGCCCAGGCGGGAGCTGCCGCATGAACACCTGCCTGAACAGAGTCGGATCCGCCTTGCTGTAGGTGTACGGCAGCACGTTGCAGCTATCGCGCAACAGGTCGAAATAGCTATTGCGGTTGAGGGCGGGACTGCCATTCTGTTGGGTCACGGCGA
>JBOHIU010000247.1:0-12921 GCA_050725855.1 Xanthobacteraceae bacterium
CTCTAAGATCGAGCCGACCGCGACCCCGAGCGGTGCCAAGCTCGACCGCAGCATCTTGCGGCGCTGACCGAAGGCGGCGGCGGTGACGCGTTCGAGGGTCGGTTTGACGGCGGATGCCATCGGTTCGGCGCGCGGAATGATCGACACGACGCTCGACGACACGTTGGGCGGCGGGACAAAAGCGCGAGCCGGCACATCGAACAGGAGCCGCACCTCGGCCAGCCATTGAACCAGCACCGAGAGCCGCCCGTAAGCCTTGTCGCCGGGTTTGGCGACGAGGCGCAGCGCCACCTCGCGCTGAAACATCAGAGTCAGGTTCTGATACTCGCAAAGCCGGTCGAGCCAGCCGAGCAGCAGGCGGGTGGCGATGTTGTAGGGCAGGTTGGCGACGATCCTGCGCGGCGGCACGCACAGCATTGCGGGGTCGAGCGAGAGCGCGTCGCCGGCGACGATCGCCAGACGCCCGGGATAGGCCTCGGAAAGATCGGCAAGGGCGGCGAGGCAACGCCGGTCGCGCTCGATCGCGATGACGCGTTGGGCATTTTCGGCGAGCAAGGCGCGGGTCAGACCGCCGGGGCCGGCGCCGATTTCGACGACATTCGCCTGATCCAGAGGCCCGGCGGCGCGGGCGATCCGACGCGTCAGGTTCAGATCGAACAGAAAATGCTGGCCGAGGCTCCGCCGCGCGGCGATGCCGTGCCGGGCGATCACCTCGCGCAGCGGCGTCGGCGCCTGCGATCCGGTCAACCGTCGCGGCCTGCCGGTTGCCGTTTCGCCGACATCGCCGCGGCCAGGCGCAGTGCCGCGATCAGGCTGTCCGGGCGCGCCGTGCCGCGACCGGCGATCGCAAAGGCCGTACCGTGATCGGGCGAGGTCCGCACGAACGGCAATCCCAGCGTGACATTGACGCCGCCGTAAAAATCGATGGTCTTGATCGGGATCAGCGCCTGATCGTGATACATGCACAGCGCAGCGTCGTAGGTCGCGCGCGCCTGGTGATGGAACATCGAATCGGCCGGCAAAGGGCCCCGTGCGTCGATGCCTTCGGCAGCAAGCTGCGCCACCGCCGGCGCGACAATAGCGCGGTCCTCGTTTCCGAGCGTGCCCTCTTCGCCGGCGTGTGGATTGAGCCCGGCAATCGCGAGCCGCGGCTGCGCGATGCGGAATCGCGTGCGCAGGTCGTGCGCCACGATCCGTCCGGTTTCGACGATGAGTTCGGCCGAAAGCGTCTCGAATATTTTCTTCAGTGGCAGATGGATGGTGACGGGCACGACGGCGAGTTCCGGCGCCCACAACAGCATCACTGGCCGTAACGATCGGCCGCTCGATTCCGCCACCAGCGTGGCCAAAAACTCGGTGTGTCCAGGTTCGGCGAAGCCCGACTGGTAGAGTATATTTTTGGCCACGGGATTGGTCACCACGGCGGCGGCTGAACCTGACAGCACGTCGGCGACCGCGCGGCGGATCGAGGCGATCGCGGCGGGCGCGCTCGATGGGTCTGGCCGACCCGGTTCGGCGGTTATCGGCGCATTGAGAGGAACCACCGGCAGCGCTGCGGAAAACACGCTTATGGCACGATCCGGCGTCGCGGTTGCGATCGGGACATCGAACCCCACCCGGCTGGCGCGCCGGCCCAGAAATGCCGCGTCGGCGACGACGTAGAAAGGCGGAATGTCGAGTTCGGCGCGTCGACGCCAAACGGCAAGCGCGAGGTCGGGGCCGATCCCGGCCGGCTCGCCGAGCGTCATTGCCAACGGTTGCACGAATTTTAGTCCGGCTGACGTTACCGGCCTACTTGTATTCGATCATGGCCTCGCGCCGCAACCTTCGCAGATAGGCCGCTGCCTGGGCGCCGAACTTCTTCTGAAACAACTGGTCGCGGATTTTCTTTTCTTCGGGCGTATCGTTCTTGGTCTGCTTCTTTCCGCAGACGGCGAACATTTGCAGGCCTTCGGACGTTCGCTCCGGCGGCGTCAGGTGCCCCACCTCGACCTGACCGAGAATATCGCGCGATTGCTGCGGCAGGTCGGCGGAGAATTTGATGATTGGGTCGCGTACGGCCACCTCGTCCAGCGCTTGTGCAAACGGGACGCCCGTGGCGCAGTCAGCGAATCGCGCCCGCAAGGCGTCCGCCTCGCGTTTGCGCGAATCGTAGGCCGAATCGGGCGACCCCGGCGGCACGACGAAAACGATGGCACGCAAAGTGTATTGATAACCGACGTCGTTTTGTTGGTCGGGCTGCTGCAAATGCAGTTCGGCTTGCACGTCGGTATCGGCGACTTCAAGGCTCGCTTTGAAACGTCCGCGGACCAGTGCGTTCCAGGCCATTTGCGCTTTGATACGGTTCTTGAGCGCGCCGGCGCTCGACCCGGCATGATTGAGAATGTCCGTTAGTTTTTGGGTATTGATGCCCATGTGCTGGGCCACATTGGAAAATGAATCATCGACCTCCGATTTGGGGACGTCGATGCCGAAGCGATGGGCCTCCCGGACTTCCAGGATTTCGTCGATCAGGGTATTGAGCACGTCCTGCCGCGGCGGCACCTTTTGCGTGCTCAACTGCTCAAGCTTGGTGCGCTGGGCAATATCGAGTTCCGTGATCGGCACGCCGTTGACCAGAGCAACAACTTCCTGCGCGCGAGCGAACGAGGCGCCAGCGAACATGATCGCCGCGGCGAGCGCCGCCGCGGTCAAGCTGCAGCGGCCATGAATTCTGGTGTGCCACATCTCTCTTTGCACTCCTCACCGGTCGTTTCGCCGCCCGGACCTCTCCGCCTCCGCCCCGTCCGCACCTGCCCAAGCGGACAAGAAGCAGCAGCCTCGCGGCGAATTTAGGACCGGCGCCCGTAGAGCAGCTTAAGCAAGCGGCGGCCGCTTTCGGCTTTATCGACGGCTCGGGCATACCATTCGTCACCCAGGAGCCCCAAGCCTTTACCGTGTCGCGCTCCGATATTGTCAGCCGTCTTCCTGGTACAGCAATGCGACAAAACCAGTGAGGCCGCCGACCATGACAGGAATCCAGGCGGCGATGATGGGCGACATCAGCTCGGATTTGCTCATGTCCTCGGTGATCTTCTGCAGGACGAACAGCAGAAATCCTGCCGTTATGCCGCTCAGGACCATCTTCTGCACGCCGCCGAAGCGAAAAAATCGCAAACTCACCGAGGCGGCGAGCAGGACCATGGCCGAGAGGAGGAAAGGACGCGCGATCAGTTCGGCGTACTGTAACCGATATCCGGCAGCAGCGAGGCCCGCCTTCTCCGCCAGATCGATGTAACTGGGCAGGTCCCAGAACGGCACGGTTTCCGGGGTGGCGAAGCTTTCGCGCACTTGGGCAAGGGTCAAATTGGTGTCAAGTCGATAGCTCGCCTCGATATCGAGCGGCATTGCCGGCGAATAGATCCGGGCATCATCAAGCTGCCAATAGCCTTTTTCGAGCTCGGCTGTTTTGGCCTCGATGCGCTGCCGGAAATGTCCGCCCTTGTCGTAGGTGTAGACGGTGACGCCACCGAGACTCGATCCTTGTTCCTGGCTCGACTGCGCGTTGATGATCGCTGCCCCGTCGTTGCTTTTCTGCCGGACCCAGAATCCGCTGCTGCTGACCTGCAGCGCGGAGGGTGTTTGGTTCAACATCTCCTGCTCGAGACGCTTGGAACGTTCGTGCAGCTTCGCCGCAATCGGATTGTAGGCGACGGTGGCGAAGGTGCCGAACAGGAACGCCATCGCGACGGCCGGCGCCACGAATTGCCACGCAGACATTCCCGCCGAGCGGGCAATCACCAATTCGAGGCGGCGGGACAGAGTCAGATAACACGACATCGTGCCTACCAGCACCGCAAACGGCATGATTTGCTCGGTCAATTGCGGAATCCGGAACATGGATATCTCGGCCAAAATCCAGGCCGTCGCCTTCGGCCAGTCGGCGCCGCGGCGCATCAATTCGAAATAGTCGATCATGCCGGCGAGCACGACAATGCCGGCGAAAGTGCCGATCATCGAGCCTAAGAAGCGAGTCGCGACATAGCGGGGCAGGGTCCCGATCAGCATGGCTCGGTCCTTCAACTCGCCGTCGCTTGCGCAACTCGCTCGCTAATGGCGGTCACGATCCTCGTCATGAATGCAGCGTGCTCGACGCTTCTGCCGCGCGAAATCTGTACCACTCCGAGAATGATCGTGCCGAACAGCGCGACGAATTGCAGGCCAAGCATGCTGGGGACTCGCACGCCGATGATCGCGCTGGCGAAGCCCAAGAGCCGCAACGCCGTTGCCGAGCCGATCAGCCCAAGCAGCGCCAAGGTGCGGCTCTGTCGCGTGGTTTGCGGCGGGCCGAGAAACATGAATGTCAAGATCACGAATGCGATCGGGTAGAGCGGCGTGGCGAGGCGATCGGACAATTCGGACCGATACTGGTCGGCCTGGGTGGCGTAGAGCGGATCATCAGGGCGCGGCCACATCAGCTCCCAGATGTATCTCTCGCGCACCGAATAAGTCACGTTGTGGGCTCCGCCGGTGAATTTCGACAGATCGAACGCGTAGCGGTCGAACGTCACGATCCGTGGGTTGCGGTGGCCGGCCTCCAGGCGCTGGATGCTACCGTGTTCGAGCACGAGGAACGATCCGTGAGCGTTTTTTACGATCTCGCCCTGCTCGGCAAGATAGGTCGCTTGCTCCTTGGGGTCGCGCCGATCGTCGACCAATATCCCGACAAGCAGGCCGTTGGGACGCCGGTCGGCGATATGGAAAGTGAGATTGCCGCTGACACTGGTGAAGCGGCCGGGCTGCACGATATTGGTCAAAATGTCGGCGCGCACCTGCTCCGACCATTCGCTCAATTCACGCAGCGCGCGCGGCGAAACATAAGCGGCAATTGCCGCGACCAAGAGCGAGACCATGATGGCCGCGACGAGAAACGGCCACAACAGACGCCACGGTGAAACGCCGGCGGCGTTCATCACGGTGATCTCCGAATCCGCGCCGAGCCGGTTGAGAACGTGGCCAGCAGAGATCATCAACGCAATCGGGGCGATAATCATGATCAGGAGCGGCACGATCATGCCGGTGATGCCGATGAAGACGAAAAGCGTTTGCCGTTCGCTGGTGATCAGATCGAAATCGCGCATGGCCTGCGTGAACCAGATCACGACGGTGAGAGTGATCAGGGTGATCAGGAACGCGATCATCGTGGTGCGAAATATGTACCAACTGATCGATCCCACCGGTTTCGTTCTCCCCGCTGAACGCGTGTAGCATGGCCGAACCGGCAGCGAACGCTCCATCGCGGCCAAGCGAACGTCGCCAAGCCGCGCGTGATGCTTTCACAAAATGGCCCCGCCAAGGCAATGGCGTTGCCATGATCGATAAAATAAGCGCGGCGATTCCGGGACCATGCCGCCAGGGAAAATCGGCGCGACGCAGGACGCCACTTTGCACGGTCGGGGGCGCGGTTCATAATCGGCCGAGAACACCATGAACCGGCGAAGATGACCCGAAGGACTCAAGATGCCTGACGTTTTCAAGCTCGATTTCGTCCCAGCCACCCGCCTCCGTGGTGTTCTTGTTGCGTTCTGCGGTGAAAATTTGAAATTCGGGCCGACGACCAAGAAGGCCCTGCTTCCCGCCGAAGACCTTATCCGCCGTGCGGCGGCCGCGGACCGCTTCAGCGGCAAGAGCGGATCGGCGCTTGAGATCGTTGCGCCGCAAGGCCTTGATTTGCCGAGGCTTGTGCTTATCGGGACCGGCAAGGACAGTGAGTTCAGCTCGCGTGATATCGTCAAGCTCGGCGGTATCGCCATGGGAAAAGTTCCAGCCGCCGCCGCGCAAGCAACGTTCCTTGCCGAATTCGGCTCGGGCCCGCTCAAGCCCGATCAGGTCGCCGATCTAGCGTTGGGGGCGCGTCTGCGGGCCTATTCGTTCGACCGCTACAAGACCAAGCGTAAGGAGCGCGCCGAGCGGGCCGACAAAGTCGAGATCGGTCTGGCCTGCGCCAATCCTGCGGCGGTGCAGAAGGCCTGGGGGCACGGTGCCGCCGTCGCGGACGGAGTCGTTCTGGCCCGCGACCTGATCAATGAGCCGGCGAACGTGCTCTATCCAGGCGAGTTTGCCCGCCGCGCCTTGGGCCTCGGCAAACTTGGCGTCGGCGTTGACGTTCTGGATGTGCCGGCCATGAAGAAGCTTGGCATGGGCGCGCTCCTCGGCGTCGGACAAGGCTCCGGCCATGATTCCCGGCTGGTCGTCCTGCGCTGGAACGGCGATAAGCGTGGGGCCGATCCAATCGCCTTCATCGGCAAAGGAGTCTGTTTCGACACTGGCGGCATTTCGATCAAGCCGGCCCAGGGCATGGAGGACATGAAGGGCGATATGGCCGGCGCGGCCTGTGTCGTCGGCCTGATGCACGCGCTTGCCGCGCGCAAGGCCAAGGTCAACGCCGTCGGCGCTGTCGGGCTGGTCGAGAACATGCCCGACGGCAAAGCCTATCGGCCCGGCGACATTCTCAAGACCATGTCGGGGCAGACGATCGAAATCATCAATACCGACGCCGAGGGTCGTCTCGTGCTCGCCGACGTGCTGCACTACGTCAACAATCGGTTCAAGCCAAAATTCATGATCAATCTGGCGACCTTGACGGGCGCCATTATCGTCGCACTCGGTCAGGAATATGCCGGGCTGTTCTCCAACAATGACAAGCTTGTGGAGCGGCTGACCAAGGCCGGCGAGGCGACCGGGGAGCGCGTGTGGCGCATGCCCCTAGGTCCCGAATACGACAAGATGATCGATTCGAAATTTGCCGACATGAAGAACACTGGCGGCCGCTGGGCCGGTTCGATCACCGCGGCGCAATTGCTGCAGCGCTTTGTTGATAAGACGCCCTGGGCTCATCTCGACATTGCCGGGACTGCGCTCGGCTCGCCGCAGAACGATATCAACAAAAGCTGGAGTTCCGGTTGGGGGGTGCGGCTGCTGGACCGGCTCGTCGAGGATCATTACGAGCGGTGAGCCTGCTGCATGACTGAAATCCTGTTCTATCAACTCAAGGGACAGACGCCTGAGCAGGTGCTGCCGTCGCTCGTTTCGCGGTCGCTCGATCGCGGCTGGCGGGTAGCCGTGCAGGCCTCGTCGGAAGAGCGCATCGAGGCTCTGGACGCGCATCTGTGGACATGGCGTGACGACGCATTTCTGCCACATGGCACGTGGCGCGAGGCGGAAGCGGCCGAGCAGCCCGTCTTACTCACCGTGAATGAGGACAATCAGAATGGAGCCGCCATCCGCTTTCTCCTCGACGGCGCCGGCATCCCCGCCGACCGCTCAACGTACGAGCGTCTCGTTCTGCTCTTCGACGGTGACGATCCCGAGGCCCTGGACGCGGCGCGTGCGCGCTGGGCAGAGGCGAAAGCTGAGGGCTTCGAGGTTACCTATTGGCGGATGGATGAAAACGGCCGCTGGCAACGTCAAGCTTAACCATCCGACGTTCTAGTTCTGTCGCATATCTTTGATATAACGTTTTGTATTATAAGCATTTATCCATGAGTTAAAGAGGTGAGCGAAGAAGCCTTCGCAAACGGCTTCCTGCCGCACTATATTTTTTGCTCCACTATCAGATTGGGTGCTATAGTTCCGCGTCATGAACAAACATTCAGCGATAAAGAAGCGGCCAGCCAAGGCAAGCCGCCGTGCAGCGATACGTAAGCCTACAGCGCGTAAAGCCCAGACACGAACAGCGGCAAGAACCACTGAGAAGAGCAACGGCCACACGTTGGCCGTGATCAGTGCTCTTTCGGTAAGCGTCGTCCCGATAAATGGCAGCAATGCGACCGGCGGTATTGCAAAGGTCAGTGCCGTTGCCGCAATCGGTTCGGCGCTGCGTGCGCACAAATTCCATGTCGGCCAGACGGTCTTCTATACCTCAAGCCCGATCAGCCGTCCGGGAGCGAGCGGGACCTACAAGGTTGTTCGTCTCTTGCCGTCCGAAGGCGACGATCACCAATACCGGATCAAGCATTCCGGCGAGGCGTTCGAGCGGGTAGCCAAGGAAAGCCAACTGGAACTTGAGAGCTGAACAATCGGCTTGTTGGCCCGGCTCTCTCCGCGCGCATTTGTGCCAGAGCATGGAACTGGCGGATTCCTCCGCGGCTCCGGTTCACTCATGCTGCCGGATTGGCATTGGCAAGACTTCGCATTGGCAAGACTTCGCATTGGCAAGACTCGCATCGGCGCCAGCACTGGGCCATACTGACATCGTGCGACGTTGCGTCCCGTGCAGTAAGGTAGGTTGATGCTGCGTGTCGCTCCTCAGATCATGGCCTGGCTTTCTCCGTCCGAGATCGCGGCGGGGGCGACGGCGCTGCTCGTTCTCGTCCTGTGCGGGCTAATTCTTCTTTCCCGGCAGAAGAGTTTTGCCGCAGCGGCTGGACGCTCTATCCTTATTCTTGTGGGGGCTGCGCTCAGCGGCGCCCTGGCTTGGGGCGCCTTGTATAGCCCGGTGCCGCGCAGCCAGGACACACAACGCAGCGCACTTGAGGTGCGGGCGGGACAGTTAGCTGGGCAGGCGCTCATTCCCGGCTCTCCGCTCGCCTGTCTTGATACACTGGCGGGAGATACCGTGCAGGGCGCATGCGAGCGGGTGGTCTTCGCCTCGCCGGCGAATGTGGCGATGGCGATTTCCTATGTGGCGGCGCAATTCGCCTTGCTGTCCGACATGACCCATCATGTGCGGCGCGGCGGCGCGCCTCTCGATGACACAGTCCTGCAATTACAGCGGACACTTGAAGCCGACCCGTTCGGATTCCTCGCCCAGGTCCTGGTGGTGCGGGACGGTTGCACCGCCGACAATTGTGCGGCGCTCTCGTTGTTGCCCGATCCGCGTCACGTGCGCACTAACATCATCGCGCAGACGCTTCATCAATATCTCGATCATTACAGGGACGTGTGGGCGAGATCGTCGGATACGGCCGTCGCCGACGCGGGTGGGACCGTGCTGCCGGACGCGGATGGTCTTGGGACCAAGCGCAAAGTGTCGGCTGATATCGATTTTCCCACCGCCGCGTCGATCCCACCCATCAGCATCATGAACCCGGAGCCGAAGCGAGATGCCGCCGTTGAGCCGACGCACAAACGCGAAAGCGGAGCGCAAACCGATCCGGTTTGGACGCCCTCCCAGAGTCCGGCTGCGCGGTGATTGTGCACCGAGGATCGTGCGGCGCAAATTGCTTTCGGGAAGCTCCGGTAGCAATTCCTTGATGGCCTAATGTTCGGTTCCGTGCTCATCGCCAATCGCGGCGAAATCGCCTGTCGCGTCGCACGGACCGCCCGCCGCCTTGGAATGCGCACCGTAGCGGTCTATTCGGCCGCCGATGCGCGCGCGCTGCATGTGCGGGTGTGCGACGAGTCATATTTGCTGGGACCGGCGGAACCGCGCGAGAGCTATCTTTCGATTGAGCGCCTTGTCGAGACCGCGAAGCGTGCCAACGTCGAGTGCGTCCATCCCGGCTATGGGTTTCTGTCCGAGAACGCCGATTTTGCCGAGGCTTGCACGAGTGCTGGTCTGGTCTTCGTCGGGCCTCCGGCGGCCGCCATCCGCGCCATGGGACTGAAGGATCGGGCCAAGACGCTGATCGAGGCGGCCGGGGTGCCGATCGTGCCCGGCTATCATGGCGAGCGCCAGGATGGAAAATTCCTCAAGGAGACGGCCTACCGGATTGGCTATCCGGTGCTGATCAAGCCGGCGGCCGGCGGCGGCGGGCGCGGGCTGCGCCGCGTCGAGCGGCATGCCGACTTTGACGCGGCTCTCGAAGCCGCGGCCCGCGAAAGCGAGGCGGCATTCGGCTCAAGCCGGGTGCTGATCGAAAAATACGTCGCCGCTCCGCGCCACATCGAAATCCAAATCTTCGCTGACCGGCATGGCAACGTCATTCATCTCGGCGAGCGCGATTGTTCGCTCCAGCGTCGCCATCAGAAGATCATAGAGGAGACGCCGGCTCCAGGCATGACCGACGAGCTACGCGCCCAAATGGGAGCCGCCGCCGTCGAGGCGGCGCGCGCCGTCGGTTATGAGGGTGCCGGCACGGTCGAGTTCGTAGCCGACAGTACGCAGGGACTGCGGTCGGGCGCCTTTTGGTTCATCGAAATGAATACGCGGCTGCAGGTCGAACATCCGCTGACCGAGGCGGTGACCGGGATCGATCTCGTGGACTGGCAATTTCGCGTAGCGGCGGGCGAGCGGCTCCCGCGCTTCCAGGAACAAATTCGTCTGAGCGGCCATGCCGTCGAGGCGCGCGTTTACGCCGAGGATCCGGAAAGCGGATTTCTGCCGTCGACTGGACTGATCGTGGCGTTGCAATGGCACGGCGACGTTCGCATTGAAAGCGGTGTCGAGGCGGGGGATGAGGTCACGCGATTCTACGATCCCATGATTGCCAAAGTGATCGCGCATGCGCCAACGCGGCTGGCCGCGATCGAGCAGCTCGCTCACGCGATCGATGGCACGCTCATCGCCGGTCCGCGCAGCAATCTGGCTTTTCTCGGCGCGCTTTGCCGGTCATCTGCTTTCCAAGAGGGCAGGGTGGACACTGGCTTCGTCGATCGGAGCCTTGCGGCGCTTGGTGCGGTGCCGCGCCAGCCTGACGGCGCTGCGGCGGCGCTCGGCGTCGAGCGGCTCCTGGATCGGGCTGCGACCGGGATCGTCCGTAACGGCGCCGCGCGCGATCAAACATTCCCGTCGCCGTGGGCAGCCCGCGACGCCTTTCAGCTTGGCGGCAGCCGCATCCTTGCCATTCCAGTGGTGATTGACGGCGCAAACGCTGACGCGACGGTGCGCTATGGCCAAGGCGGCGCGAGCGTCTCTGTCGGCGGCGAGAGCGCGGCCGCGGACGCGCAGGTGTTCGTGACCGGGGAGGAGGCATTTGTCCTTCATTGCGGGCGACAGACGCGCGTGCGCATCACGGACTTTTCCGCCGTCGGTGCGGCGGCGGACACTTCCGACGGTGTCATCAAGGCGCCGATGCACGGCAAAGTCTTGCAGATCTTTGTCGGGCTCGATGAACGGGTCGCCGTTGGCGCCAGCCTTGCTACGATCGAGGCCATGAAGATGGAACACACCCTGCATGCGCCATTCGCCGGAATTGTGCGGCGGATTGCGGTTGCTGCCGGCGCCCAAGTTGTGGAAGGAGGCGAGATCATGGTGATCGATCCCGCCGCGGCGCGATAGGGTGGGACATGACCTTACACCTCATCAAACTTTGCGTCGGCTGCGATTCGGTCCGTGACCTTGAGGATTGGATCAGGCAGAAACTCAAGGACAAGCGCAAACGCGGCGAGAAGCCCGAACACATCCATCGCACGCGCATGGTGCCGAAGCGCGCCGACGAGCTGACCGACGGCGGTTCGCTCTATTGGGTAATCCGCGGCGAGATCGTGTGCCGGCAGCCCATTCGCGCGGTGCGGCCGTTCCGCGACAAGGACGGCATCGGCCGCTGCGCGCTGGCGCTCGATCCGAAAGTGGTTCTGGTGACGCCTCGCCCCTATCGGGCATTCCAGGGCTGGCGTTATCTGGCGGTAGCCGACGCGCCGCGCGATTTCGACAAGGCGGCGCCTGGCGCCGCCGCCATGCCGGAGAAGATGCGGCGCGAGTTGCGCGAACTCGGTCTGATGTAGATGGCGCTTGGCCGAATCGACCGGGCGGCGCATGGCGCGTGCGCGATGGTTCGCCTAAATTAGAAGAACCGGCCACCAGGGCCGAAGCCGGCGAGATACGCGTTGCGGAGGACTGTGCATGATCATCGAAAACGAGAAAGACGTCACCAAGGCGGTGCTCGACGCCTATGCGCGCACGAAAAATCCGCGATTGCGCGAAATTCTCGGCGCTCTGATCCGGCACCTGCACGATTTCGCCCGCGAGGCGAAGCTGACCGAGCAGGAATTTCACACGGCGATGGCCTATGTTGTCGCCATCGGTCGGAATTCCAACGAGACCCACAACGAGGCCGTGCTGATGGCGGGCTCGCTCGGTCTTTCGCCGCTCATCTGTCTCCTCAACAACGGCGACAGCGGCGCGACCGAGACCGACGCCAACACGCTGGGTCCATTCTGGCGCATGCACTCGCCGGCGACACCGAACGGCGGTTCGATCGTGCGTTCGCCGACGCCGGGGCCGGTTTTGTTCGTCGACGCCACTTTTCGCGACACAGCCGGCAAACCGATCGAGGGCGTCGAGGTCGATATCTGGCAGTCCTCGCCCGAGGGGTTTTACGAGAACCAGGATCCCGTTCAGGCCGACATGAATCTGCGCGGCAAGTTCCTGACCGACAAGGATGGCCGCATCGGCTTCCGCACCGTGAAGCCCGCGGGCTATCCGATCCCGATCGATGGTCCGGTCGGCGAACTGCTGCAGGCCGCCGGCCGCCACAATATGCGGCCGTCGCATGTGCATTTCCTGGCCTATAAGCCTGGGTTCAAGACCTTGATTTCCCAGATCTACGATCCCGAGGACCCGCATATCGAAAGCGATGCGCAATTCGGCGTCACGCGCCACCTGATCGGCGATTACGTGCGCCACGACGGCACGGAGCGCGCGCCGGCGGCTGACGTAGGTGCGCCGTGGTACTCGCTCAAGCATAGCTTCGTCATGGAACACGGCGCGGCAAGCTTGCCGAAGCCGCCGATCACCGGCAAAGCGCAGGGCGACCGGCCGCAAATTCCGCACCTTGAGGCGGTGTAGCCTTTATTCGCCCCCGCGCACTTTGCGCGCGGGGGAGGGGTGCGCGTGCGGGGTGCCTCCATCCGAACCTGACAAGGTCATCCCCCAGAGCCGGTCCCGCAAATCTGCACAGGGCGATAGGTGGAGTTTCTGCCTGATGGCGGGCACGCTGTGGCCTGCGAATCAGGAGATACCATGTCAAGACGACCGCGCCGGAACCACACACCGGGCTT
>JBOHIU010000248.1:0-15267 GCA_050725855.1 Xanthobacteraceae bacterium
AGCGGAACCCGAGGGCCGAAGCCGGCGTTAATTTGCGCAAAGTCGGGAAATAAACCTACAGGCGGCCGGATTTGCGGCGCCGGAGGTTGTTGTGGACTACATCCGCGCCAGACGCGAGGTTCGCCACGCGCTCGTGATCAGCGACCCGCAGCCGGTGGGCAGCGTGGGCTCGATCTGGGCCTCCGCCGGACAGGGCGCCAATATCGGCATTTTCCTGATCCTGCTCGGTGGGTGCCTCTATGTCGGGCGCGAAATCCTGATCCCGATCCTGATCTCCGCCGTGGTATCGCTGACACTCGCGCCCCTGATCAAGGCCGGTAAACGCCACGGTGTTTCGCCCTGGGCCAGCGCCATCCTCGTTGTTGCGCTCGGCCTTGGGGCGCTCGCTCTGGCGACAATGGCGCTGGCCGGACCGGTCAGCGAATGGATCTCCCGCGCGCCGCAGATCGGCGCCACCATCAAACAGAAGCTTGCCGTCCTCGACGCGCCCCTCGCGGCGCTCCACCAACTCGCGAACTCCGTGTTCGGCGGCGGGGGGGCAGGCGCCGCACCGGCAGCCGCGCCCGCCAACGTGGTGCTACCGGTAGTCGCTTTCATCACGCCCGCGGCGGGGCAGCTCCTGTTGTTTTTCGGCACCTTGCTGTTCTTTCTCGGCAGCCAGATCGGACTGCGCGCCCGGCTTGTCATGATGTTCTCCGGTCAGGAAGCGCGACTGCGCCTCCTGCGCATTATGAACGATATCGAGAGAAACCTGGCCGGCTATCTCACCCTGGTCACGATCATCAACGCGGCGCTGGGCACGATCGTCGGCTTTGGCGCATGGCTCGTCGGGCTGCCTGATCCGGCGATTTTCGGACTGCTCGCCGGGCTGTTGAATTACATCCCCTATGTCGGGCCAGCCATCATGGTGGTGGTGATGTTCGGCGTCGGGCTGGTGACGTTTCCTTCTCTCGGCGAAGCGCTGGTGGCGCCCGCCGGTCTAGTCATTCTCTGTACGCTCGAAGGCCACTTCATCACGCCAACGATCGTCGGCCGGCGGATCACCCTCAACCCGCTGGCCGTCGTCCTGGCGCTCGCCTTCTGGACGTGGATCTGGGGACCGATCGGGGCCTTCCTCGCGGTGCCGCTATCGATCGTCGGACTCGTCGTATTCAGTCATCTATTTCCATCCGAACAGGTCAAGCTGCCTGATTAGCCGGACACCGTCGAAGGGCGGCATTTATCGATGGAACTTTTCAGGCGGAGGGTTACTTTAACGGACGATCACGCCTCCGACAGCGAGGGGAGTTTAAGTCATGAATGCGACCTCGACGGCATCGCAGACGGCTCGCGACGCGGCCGGAGAAAGCGCCGGCGACGCGCGCGACGCAATTGGCGACGTGGGCAGCGCCGCGAACGCGGCTCCGGGAGATATTCAGAAGGATTTGCAGGCGCTGCGCGACGACTTCTCCCGGCTGGCCGAACAGGTACGCGATATTCTGGCGAGCAAGGGCAACGCCGCGTGGCGGCGTGCCAAAACCAGCGTCGACGGCGTGGTGTCCGATGCCCAGTCAAAGGGGCAGGACGCGGCCACCGCCATGCGCGAAGTGTCCGACAATTTCATCGAGGCCATTGACGAGTCGATCAAGGACCGGCCCTACACCACCTTGGCGCTCGCAGTGGGACTCGGCCTTGTTTTAGGGATCACCTGGCGGCGCTGATTTCGAGGTCCCGGCGCGCATCGCGAGTATCTCATGATCAAAAGCTTGATGCGCGAGGTCACGCTCGCAATCCAGGCGAGGACCGGTGCCAGCGCCGGCGTCGTCGTCTTCCTGGTGAT
The DNA here is from genome assembly GCA_050725855.1 of Xanthobacteraceae bacterium. Taxonomy (GTDB): domain Bacteria; phylum Pseudomonadota; class Alphaproteobacteria; order Rhizobiales; family Xanthobacteraceae; genus BOG-931. Next base: position 1,820 of record JBOHIU010000248.1, read on the forward strand.
CGCCATGGGCGCGGCCGTGACGTCGTTCGCATTTTTCTGCGTCGCCGCTTACCAATGGCTGGAATCGCTGTTCGGAAGCGTCTTCGGCGGCTTGATCGAGGCCGGCTTTTTCCTGGTTGTCGCCGCCATCGCCGCGATCATCAGCCTGCTGGTCCGCCAGCACACCAAGCAGCGCGCGGCCATCGAACGCGCGACACGGCCGCAGCCTGGCGGTTGGCTGCTTGATCCGAAGCTTCTGACGACTGCCCTGCAGGTCGGCCGGACCATCGGCTGGCAGCGTATCGTGCCGGTCGTGCTGTTCGGCTATATCGCCACGCAATGGGCCCGCGAATACCGCGAGCGCAATTCCGGCACCGAGACCGAGTAGCCGGCCGGGCGAGCCAGGCGGAAGCGCAATCGCCCGTTCGAGGCGCGCGCCAAACTACCGCTTGCGCGCTGCTTTTTTCTGCTTTTTCTGTCTGCTCTGTTTACTGCGCCTGTTCGGCGCGAGTTTTTGCGCCAGCCGTTGTTTCCGCCGGCGCGCCGCTCTTTTCTTTCGGCAGGCGGCGCACTTGCAGCCGCCGCTCTGCAAAAAATACTCGTAATATTCCTTGCCGTAGCTGTAGGTGATTTCTTCGTCCAGCTCGATCCGGCGATCGGCCACGATGACGATGCCGCCGTTGCGGCCCACCGGCCGCGCGTTCGGCTTGCAGGAATGATTGATGTAGCGCGCCACATTCCAGCGCGGCGAACCGTCGATGGTCCATTTGCCGTTCAGCTCGAACATATAACGCGCGCCGCGTGCCTCGCGCCGGTCGGCTTCCTTGGTTGTGATGCGACGGCCCCGATAGGTCGCGATATAGGCACCGCGCTTGATCGGCTTGACGGCGAACAGGCCGAACCCCGTATGTGCACGGCCGATGCGGAAGAACCGGGACATGGCTGCGGATTAACCGCAGACCAGGGCGATTGTCATCTGCAAATCCCGAGAAATCCAAAGCTTCGGCATGATCCGCGCGCGGCATTCACGCGCGGCGCAAGTCCGCGATCACGGCCTGCGCCGCGTTATGTCCCGGCGCGCCGGTCACGCCGCCGCCCGGATGAGCGCCCGAGCCGCACAGGTAAAGCCCGGGGATCGGCATGCGGTAGTCGGCGAATCCGAGCATGGGGCGAGCGGAGAAGAGCTGGTCGATCGTGAGCGCGCCATGAAAAATGTCACCGTTCGGCAAGCCGAAAATGCTCTCCAGATCGAACGGCGACAGGCTTTGCCGGGCGACGATGCTCGCCTTGAATCCTGGCGCATACGCCTCGACCGTGTCGATCATCAGGTCGGCCACGGTTTCGCGGTGTTGCTCCCAGGACGAGCCGTCGTCGAATCGCAGCGCAACGTGCTGGCAGAACAGGCTCGCCACATGCGCGCCGGACGGCGCAAGGCTGTCGTCCAGCGTCGACGGAATGACCATTTCGACGATGGGCGCACGGCTCCAGCCGTAACGGACGCAATCGCGATAGGCGCGGTCCATATAGGCGAGGCTCGGCGCCAGAATGATGCCGGCAGTGAGATGATCGCCCGGTTCCGGCAGCGCCGAAAAAACCGGCAGCTTGGACAGCGCAACGTTCATGCGAAACGTGCCGGAGCCCGCCCTCCATTTTTTCATGCGCGCCGCCACCGGTGCCGGAACCGCCTCCCCTGGCACGAGATGGCCAAAGAGATGTTGCGGATTGACGTTGGCAATGACGGCCTGCGCCCGGATCGCCGTACCGTCTTCGAGCACGACGCCGCGGACCCGGCCGCGCTCGACGATGACTTCCCGCACCGCCGAACACACGTCGATGCGCGCGCCATATCCGGCGGCGGCTTTCACCATCGCCTGCGTAATCGCGCCCATGCCGCCGATCGCATGGCCCCATACGCCCGGTTTGCCGTTCACTTCGCCAAACGTGTGGTGCAGCAGCACATAGGCGGAGCCCGGCGTGTAAGGGCTCGCCAGGTTGCCGACCACCGCATCGAAGCCGAGCACCGCCTTGATCGGGTCGGACTCGAACCAGCGATCGAGCGTGTCGCCGGCGGATTTTCGGAACAGATTGAAAGCCGATCTGAAGCCGTCAGTCCGCCACAGCCGCCTGCCGATGCCCGCGACCTTGCCCAATTCGCCCAAGGTGCGGGCGAAATTCCCCAACAGCAGATTGGGCGGCGCTTTGAGCACAAGGCCGCGCAGCACGGCGGCGACGCGCCCTATCTCGTCCTGATAGGCGGCATAGCGCGCCGCATCCTTGGCGCTGAATTTCGCGATCTCGCGCGCGGTGCGCCCCTCGCCGGTGAGCAGATAGCGAGCATCCGGCAACGGCAGGAAATTCTGCGCACGCCGTTCGACAATCCGCAGTCCGCGCTGTTCGAGCTTCAGATCGCGGATCACTTTCGGTTGTAGAAGACTGACCGTGTAGGCCGCTGTCGAGTTGCGAAAGCCGGGATGGAATTCCTCGGTCACACACGCTCCGCCGACCACGCTCCGCCGCTCCACCACCCGCACGCGCAAACCGGCCATGCCGAGATAGGCCGCGCAGACGAGCCCGTTGTGACCAGCTCCAATAATGACGGCGTCGAACTCGGACATTGTTTTTCCGCAAACGTTGATTTTCCGGCTGCCGGCGGATTGGGCTGGACGGAGCGGCGCTTTCACGCACCACGTCCGAACCGGGCGAAAAGGTCGCCAATCACCGTCCGTTCAAGAAAAAAGTCTCCATGATTCCCTTGCCCTTCACCTCGATCAGCCCGCGCCGTTCGATGTCAAAACGGTCGCCGAGGACCGCGCGCGTCGCGGCGGAAAGCTGAATGCGGCCCGGCAACGAGTGCGATTCCATGCGGCTTGCCGTATTCACCGTGTCACCCCAGACGTCGTAGGCGAACTTATGCGTCCCGATAACGCCGGCGATGATCGGCCCGGTATGCACGCCGATCCGCGCCTGCAGGTTCAGTTCGGTTGCTTTGCCGACCTCGGCCACCGCGTCAAGCATGCGCGGGGCGAGAGTGGCGATACGCTCGGCATGATCCGGTTGCGCCTCGGGAATACCCGCCGCGACCATGTAGGCGTCGCCGATGGTCTTGATTTTCTCGACTTTGAGTTCCGCGGCAAGGCGATCGAAAGCGGAAAAAATCCTGCTCAGAAAGTCGATGGTGCGTGCCGGCACCAGCTGTTGGCTCAGCGCCGTGAAGCCGACCACGTCGCAGAACAGGATCGTCGCCTCCATGATCTGATCGGCGATCATGAGCTCGCCGTTACGGATGCGGGTCACGACCGGTTGCGGCAGGATGTTCAGAAGCAGGCTTTGGTAGCGCTCCTTTTCCTCTTCCAGATCGGCGGTAAATTTCTTCTCACGGTCTCGCAGCCGCTTGCGGTCCAGCGAGGCGCCGATCCGGGCGCGCAGCAGAGTGGGATTGATCGGCTTGATCAGATAATCCTCGGCGCCGGACTCGATGCAGCGCACCGCGCTGTCAAGTTCATCGAGCGCCGAGATCACGATCACGGGAACGTGCCTGGTGTGCTGCGCCGCTTTCAGGCGGCCCAGCAGCTCAAAGCCGCTCATCCCCGGCATGATCAGATCAAGCAAGATGAGGTCAAACTCCCGGTCAACGGCGAGTTGCAACGCGGCCGCGCCGTTCGCGGCGCTGGCAACGTCGTGTCCTTCGCGGCTCAACCGGCGCTCCAGCACGTCGCGATTGGCGGCATTGTCATCGACGATCAGAATTCGGCTCGGCTCGGCAATCGCCGCGGTGGTTGCCGCCAGCGGCTGAAGAGCGTGCAAGGCCTGCGCGACGATGTCGAACTGCAGCGTATTGTCCGCTTCTCCAGGTGATTTGGATTCACCCCGCGCCAGCACGACCATGGCCTCGATCTGCCCAAGAAGCTGATCGGCCGCGGCCTTCAGCCTGGCGAGATCGGCGCGCAGCGGATGATCGCCATCTTTCGGCATATCCTCGATAAGAAGTTCGCTGTAGCCCTTTATCGCGTTGAGCGGCGTCCGCAGATCGTGACGGAGCCGCCGATGAAACGCTTCGGAATTTTCGTCCTCCCGGCGATCAGAGGGGGAATCCTGAATGAGAGTCTTGACGAACGCGTTGAGTTGAAGGCCTGCGCTGCGCATTCGATCGAGGTCGGCCAAAAACCCCGTGGATTGCGATTCGCTTGCATCCTCGATGATCATGTCCAGGAAATCGGTGATCGCGCTCGCTGGCGCCTGTATTTCCTGACGCAGGAAGGCGGTCAGCGCCCGGTCGAAGCGCTCGTTCGAAACGTTTCCTTCATCGGGGCCGCGCGCGTTCATCAGTCCAGCATAGCATGACTAAACACGGGGCAAACCGACTGCCGTCGACTAGCAGCGTACCGATGGCTGTCGGCAGCTAATGAAGACGTGCAGTTAGCAGCACAGTGGCGGTGGAGTTTTCTGGCAGTTTCTTTGTTCGACCGTGGGGGCTTTCTTCGTCCCCAACCTGCCGTGCGGAGCGACGCCGCGCACCCTAAAATACCGCCAAGGTGCCGTCCCAATATTCGCGCGCCTTGACCTTGGCTTTGCCGCGATCGGCCGCAAACTGAGCGCGCGGCTGCAGACCGCCAACCGCACCATCCAGCAGTTGGAAGCATGACGTACGGCCGCTAAATGGGCGGGAAAGCATTGCCGGCTTGAGCCAATGCGTCGCGCGCGGCGCGCACATCGGCCCGCATCTGGCAGACAAGATCGTCAACCGAGGCGAATTTGGCCTCTTCGCGCAGCCAGGCGATAAAGGCCACATCAAGAACCTGCCCATAAAGATCGGCATTGAAATCAAACAAATAAACCTCGAGCAGCACCGCGCCGGTGTCGAACATCGGCCGCCGGCCGAAACTCGCCACGCCATCCCAGTGGCGCTCGCCGACTTTGACGCGCACGGCGTAAATGCCGTGGCGCAAACCGCAGGAGGCGTCGAGGATCAGATTCGCGGTCGGGAAACCGAGTTCGCGGCCACGCTTGTCGCCGTGTATGACTTCGCCGGTCACGAACCAGGGATAGCCGAGGAAATCGGCCGCCTCTTCCACCCTGCCGGCCGCCAGCGCGGCGCGAATCGGCCCGGACGATATCGGGCGTCCGTTGTCCTCGAAGGGAGGCACCACGTCGACGGCGAAGCCGTACGATTTGCCTTCCGCGGCAAGAAAATCCGGCGAGCCGGCGCGGCTCATGCCGAAGTGGAAATTAAATCCGATGACCGCCCCGCTCACTGCGAAGCGGTCCACCAATATCCGAGCGACAAACTCCTTCGCCGTAAGCCTTGCGAGCGCGGCGTCGAAGGTCAGCACGATCGCCCCATCGAGCCCGGTTCGGGCCAGGAGCCGCAGCTTGGCCGCTTCATCGGTCAGCCGAAACAGCCTTTCGCCGGGATGGAAAAAAGCACGCGGATGCGGCTCGAAGGTCAGCGCCGCCGCCGGCCTGTCCAGTGTCCTGGCGCGAGCGATCACGGTCGCGATCACCTCCCGATGGCCGCGATGGACGCCGTCGAAATTGCCGATTGCGACGACCGCACCGCGCAAGGAAGCATCGCCCGCGCCATCACGCACGATGAAAAAGTTTTTTGTCGGCATCGAGCGGCAATGGTTAATAGATTGTTGCCGCTAGTGGTCCGATTCCAACATTCGCATCCCGGTTCGGCACGCTCTCGTGCGAATGTTAGAATCAAAGGACCACCAGCAAATATAAGCGGTAGTGGAGCTTTGGACTGACATTCGCTTCACGCGTTCTCGGCTCGGTGGCTAGCGAATGTCAAATCCGCTCCACTAGGTGCCGTCGCGGCAGCCACGGAGTCAAGCGGTGCCAATCAGGCCAGCAAATGGTGCCTCCGCCCGATGTCCTCATACCGTGATTAACCGGACGTTCAATCGATCCTGGTAATTCTACACCGTTAGGCAGGCGACACCCGGAGGGGGGTCCGGAGCCTTGCCACGATTGTTATTGCCGACCCAAGTCGGTTTGACGGGGGTCGGTTTCGCGCGATCGCGTACGCGCCTGGGGAACGACTGCCATGGCTCTCGACCCGTCAATGCCGGTGCTCGTTGTTGACGACTACAGCACGATGATTCGCATCATCCGCAACCTCTTGCGTCAGCTCGGCTTCGCCGACGTTGACGACGCCAACGACGGAGCTTCGGCGCTGGCGAAGATGCGAAATAAGCATTACGGCCTCGTCATCTCCGACTGGAATATGGAGCCAATGACCGGCTACGACCTGTTGCAGCAGGTTCGCGCCGACCCCGGCCTCGGTGCGACGCCCTTCATCATGGTCACAGCCGAATCGAAGACCGAGAACGTCATCGCCGCGAAGAAGGCGGGCGTGAACAATTACATTGTCAAGCCGTTCAACGCGCAGACCCTCAAGGCCAAGATCGAAGCGGTCTTCACCGAGGCGGAAGCCGAGTGCGTTCGGTAGAACCGATCTCACCAAGCCAGTCCGCGAATGATCGCCTTTGGCGCGACGTTCGCAGCTTCAAACATCGCATTCAGCGCTTCCAGATCGGGCGCTTCGCGGGTTCCATATTGCTCGGCGTGAAGCGCGGACGTGACGAATACGCAATCGAGTCCAAACGATGCCGCGCCGGTGAGATCGGTACGCACCGAATCGCCGATGGCGAGCACGCGGCGAAGCGGCGGCGGCATACCGCCGCGCAAGGAAGCGGCTTTAGCCAGCGCCGCTTCGTAGATCGGCGCATGCGGTTTGCCGCAATAGAGCACCTCTCCGCCTAGAGCCGCGTAGGCATCGGCGAGGGCACCGGCGCAAAAAACCAGGCTTTCTCCCCGCTCGACCACGACATCCGGATTGGCGCAGACCATGAACAGCGAGCGGGCGCGCATTGCCGCGAGCATGTCGTGATAGCTCTCCGGCGTCTCCGTCGTATCGTCGAACAGCCCGGAGCAGACGACGTAATCGGCCGATTCGAGCGGCGCAAAGCGCACCTCAAGGCCGGCAAAGATCGGCAAATCGCGCTGCGGGCCGAGATGAAACACACTCTCGTTGAGCCTTGCCGCAACAATTCCACGGGTCACGTTGCCCGAACTGACGATCGCATCATAGGCTCCGCGCGGCACGGCGAGCCGGTCGAGGATGCGCACCACTGCGCCTTCCGGCCGCGGTGCATTGGTGATCAAGATCGCCGTCCCGCCAGCCTGACGAAACTGTGCGAGCGCCGCGCAGGCGTCCGCGAAGGCGGTAATCCCGTTGTGCACCACGCCCCAGACGTCGCAGAGCAACACGTCGTAATCGCGGGCAAGCGGGCCGAGACGCTCGATCAGCGGCACTCCGCCGCCCAGTATCCCGGAATGAACTGATGCCATCATTGCGCGGGCCGCCGTGCGGAAGCGATCCTGTGTTCCTGCCGCGCTGTCCAGCACGGGTCCGCTTTGCTCATCGGCATGGCAGCTTACGGATCGGCCTGATAATCCTTGACACCGCTCAGGCGCGGGCCGAAGTCGCGCGGAGCAGCTGCGCGAGCGTTCCGCGAGCGCCGGCGGGTTGATTGGCGGGACCGGCGCTGTTCGCCGGTGGACTGTCATTCTTGCCGGCCCCCGCAGCTTCGGACTTGCCGAGGTCCTTGCCGGCAGCAGCCTGCAACGCCTCGGCGCGCACCGGACGCGGCGGCGCGAACAAATAGCCCTGCCCGAAACGCACATCGTAGTCGAGCAGGTCTACTACCGTGCTCTCGCTTTCGATTCGCTCGGCGACGAGATCGATGCCGAAACGGCCCAGAAGGTCGGATAGGTCGGCCGGATGAATGTCGGTCGAGGCGGCACCGACACGGTTGAGCAGCAGCGGCGCTGGAACCTTGATGAATCGGAAACCGCGGTCGGTCAGTTCCCGCGGTTCGACGCGGAGATCGGCGAGATGGTCCATGGAAAAGCGAAAGCCGCGCTCGGCCATCGCCGCGAGGCTCTCGTGCTCGATTGGTCCCATGGCGCGGACAGCGCTCTGGGTGAATTCAAAAACCAGCGCGGGAGCAATGGCGCGATTGGCTTCGATGAAGTCGAGCAGGCTTGGAAACGTCGAATCGCTTAGCGTCGCGCCGGAGAGGTTACAAAACAGCCCGATATCGCGGTTCTTCAGCATGAGCCGCCGCACCACCTGAACGCAGCGCAGCAGGGCGAGGTGGTCGAGCTTCGGCATCAGAGTGCCGGCTTCGGCGTATTTCAGGAAATCCGCGGCGGCGACGTGCTCGCCATTGTCGGCGCGAAGCCGCGACATGGCCTCGTAATATTGCACCTTGCGCTGCGGCAGGGTCACGATCGGCTGCAGAAACAGATCGATGCGGCCGCCATCGATAGCGGCGCGGATCAAGCTGATGATGCCGTCGCGATCGAGGCCACTGAAAGCGGGGATGCCGCGCTCCGGCCGAACGGCCGCCACGGCCGCCACGGCGGGCACCGCGGCCATGGCGGGAGTGAAGGCCGCTGCAGTGGCAGGCGAAGCGGCAGGTGACGTCGAGTTGGCCGTGGCGGCAACTGAAGCAGGGACCGCCGCGGCAATGCCGGGCGCTGGCGTAGCACTCGCGTCTGGCATCGCCACCGGAACCGCCAACCTGCCGGCTGTCGCGCTCAGTGCCAAGTCATGCGCCGCAACCGAGTCGGCCAAGTACTTGACCAGCGTCGAGAGTTCCTCGAGCTCTGCGGCAAGCGGCTGAGCCGTCGCCAACGATCGCTCCAGCACTTGCTCAACCTTCTTGTCCATGTCGTTGAGCCGCCGGCCGAACTCGGCCACCTGGCGTGCCAGATCGGCGAAGCCGCGCGATAGCATTGAGATCTGATTGCCGGCCTCCGCGCGGTTACGCATCCGCGTCGTGACCGCATTATAGACCGCAAGTGCAGCAAGCGTGCCGAGGGCAACCAGAGCCGACTCGGCCCCGGTGAAGCCAAAACGAAGATACAGCACGGCGCCCAGCGAGGCGGCGATGAGCACCATGCACACGGCGATGAAGGTGGCGCTGATGCGCACCATGCCCGACCCCGTTGTGTGTTCCCTTGGACGACGCGTGGTGCCTGTAAAAGCGATTCGCCGTCCGGACACTCGCTGGCTCTAATGTCCACAAGCGAAGCCGCGCCGCAAGTCCGCCGGTATCGTTAGCCAAAACTTTGGCATCCCCCTATAAGCCTGTTCGGCATCCCGATCGCCCGGACATGCCATATTGTGGATTGCGGCGGTCAATGTCTCGATGAGTCAAGCATCCGATTCCGCGGTCGTTTCAACGCCCGCCTCCAGGTCGGCGGGGCGGTGGGGGCTCCTCGCCTGGATCGAACGTCGGCCCGCTTCCGCCTTCGGCGTTTTCCTGACCGTGCATTTTGCGGTCTGGACCGCGCTGCCGACGCTGCTCTACGCTAATCTGCCGCTCGATCTGATCGAGGCGCTGACCTACGGCCGCGAATGGGTGCTCGGTTCCGACAAGCTGCCGCCTCTGCCCTGGTGGCTGGTCGAGATCATGTACCGGCTATTCGGCGCCGACGTCGCCTATTACGCGCTCGCCGAGATCGTGGTGATCATTGCGTTTGCGCTGGTATGGGCGACTGCGCGGCAGTTGGTCGGACCGACCCGGGCGTTGATCGCTGTCCTGATCATCGACGGTCTGCATTACTACGGCTACACGGCCGCGAAGTTCAATCACGACGTCATCCAGCTGCCGTTCTGGGCACTCTCGGGCTACGCGTTTCACTCCGCCCTCAAACGCGGGAAGCTGCGCGATTGGCTGCTGCTCGGCTTCGCATTCGGCGGCGCGCTGTGGGCGAAGTATTTCGTCGTGGTTCTGGCGGCTCCCTACGCGCTCTTTTTGATATTCGACCGCGACGCGCGGCGGGTTTGGCGCACGCCGGGCCCCTGGATCGGCATTGCATTCGCCCTGATCATTGTCAGCCCGCATCTTGTCTGGCTGATCGAAAACCATTTCGTGCCGTTCAACTATGTCGACGCGCGGTCGGCCGCGGCGCGCGGCTGGTTCAGTCACCTGTGGCATCCGGCGTTCTTTGCGGTGGGCCAATTGTACTTTCTGCTGCCGACTTTGCTCATCGCCGCGATGTATTTGTGGCCGCGACATGTCACGCCAAAGACCGTGCTAGCGGTCATAAAGAGCGATTGGAAGCAAAGGCCGAGAGTTCCGACGCAGGTGGCGCCCCCCGACCCGACGCAGGCCGCAACCCTGCCGGAGACCGGGCCGCAATCCCGAGCCGACGATTTCGACCGCCGCATCGTGACCGTGATCGCCCTTGGTCCGGCGGCGGCGATGCTGGCCCTGATCGGCGCCAGCGGGCGCGGCACCATTACCATGTGGGGTTATCCGCTCTGGCTTTTCCTCGGTTTGTGGATCGTGCTGTTCGCGCCGCGAGCGCTGGAATCCTGGCGGCTGCGCCGCATTGTCGGCGCCTGGAGCGCCGTTTTCGTCGCCCTGATGCTGGCCTTCATCGCCGACTACACCGTGCTGCCGCTCATTGATCATCGTTACCGGGCCGAGTTCTTTCCCGGCGCCAGGCTCGCCCATATCCTGACGCAACGCTTCCACGCCGCGACCGGCGGCAAGCCATTGCACTACGTCATCGGCTCGATGTGGCTCGGCGGCAACCTCGCTCATTATTCGCCGGATCAGCCGCACGTTCTGATCGACGGCTTGCCGCGCCGCGCCCCGTGGGTGGATCTCAATGAGCTGCGCGCCAAAGGCGCAATCCTGGTGTGGGACGTCGGCGACCTGGAACGCCTACCGGCGCCATTCGCGGCGCTGGCGCCGAATGCAAAGGTCGGCCCCTCGTTCACGCTGCCCGCGCGCCGCTTCGGCTCGACGCTCGAACATATCGGGTGGGCGATCCTGATGCCGAAGTGAGTTTCGTTAAGCCACCGCGCGGATCACCCGCCCCACCTTGTCAAACATCTCGCCGATTTGCGCCTCGCTGATAATAAGCGGCGGGCAGAGCGCGAGCGTATCGCCGGTGATGCGGATCATCAGGCCTTCATCGCGGAAAGCGCGGTCCATGGCCTCATAGGCGCGTGCCCCGACGCCGGCCGGGCGCGAGGCGAGATCGATACCGGCGACGAGTCCGACGGTGCGAATATCGAGCACGCCGGGCAGGCCTTTCAGCGCCATGGCGGCGTCGGCAAACAGCGGCTCCAGCGCGCGGGCTCGCTCAAACAAACGTTCGTCGCGGTAAAAATCGAGCGTGGCGAGACCGGCGGCGCAGGCGAGAGGATGCGCCGAATAGGTATAGCCGTGAAACAGTTCGATCGTCTGTTCGGGCCCGCGCATGAAGGCATCGTAGACACCTTGGCGGGCGATGACTCCGCCCATCGGCACGCTGCCGGACGTCACGCCCTTGGCGAAGGCAATCAAGTCGGGCGTCACTCCATAGCGTTCGGCGGCGAAGGCGTGGCCGAGCCGGCCGAAGCCGGTGATCACCTCATCGAAGATCAGCAGGATACCGTGACGATCGCAGATGGCGCGCAAGCGATCGAGGTAGCCTTTGGGTGCCGGCAGAACCCCCGTCGAGCCGGCCATTGGCTCGACGATCACCGCCGCGATCGTCGATGCATCGTGCAGCGCGGTGATGCGTTCCAGATCGTCGGCGAGATGCGCCCCCCATTCCGGCTCGCCCTTGGTGAATGCCTGATGCTTGCGGCTATAGGTGGATGGAAGATGGTCGACTCCAGCGAGGAGCGTACCGAAGAACTTGCGGTTATTGACGATGCCGCCAACCGAAATGCCGCCGAATCCGACGCCGTGATAGCCGCGCTCGCGCCCGATCAGCCGGGTGCGTCCGCCCTCCCCGCGCGCGTGATGATAGGCGAGCGCGATCTTCAGCGCCGTGTCGACCGCTTCTGACCCGGAATTGCAGAAGAACACGTGTTTGAGGTCGGCCGGCGCCAGCGCCGCGATGCGGCTTGCCAGCGCGAAAGCCTGGGGGTGGGCGAACTGGAAGGTTGGCGCGTAATCGAGTTCTTCGGCCTGCCTTTTGATGGCGGCGACGATCGGATCGCGGTTATGGCCGGCATTGCTGCACCACAATCCGGCGGTGCCGTCGAGAACCGCTCTCCCATCGGGGGTGAAGTAATGCATGTCCTTGGCGCGCGCGATCAGTCGCGGTGCACGCTTGAAGGCGCGGTTGGGCGTGAACGGCAACCAAAACGCGTCGAGATCGTTTGTCTGTAGCTCCTGACTGCGGCCTGTCCTGACTGTCATATTACGTCCATAAAATGCTCTGCCAATCGGCCGGCACAGCGGCCGTGTTTCTGACACCACAACCATAACTGCCGGACGGTCCGCTAGTGGCAAGAGCAGTGGCAAGAGCAGTGGCAAGACAAGATCACAGGTGCCAACAGCTTTGGCAGTGGTCAGAGAATATTCCTGCTGTTAGCATGGTCTTGTCTTGCGGTCTTGTCCCAAAGCGGACTTAATCGTGCATAAGCGTTTTACCAAAAGGCCATTGCTGCGGGGCGTGATTGCGCTCGCGGCAGCTTATGCGATTGCCCTGTCCAGCCTGATCGCAAGCCTGTCCGCGGTGCGCGCCGCGGTCGTCGACGCGACGTCGTCCGGCATCGTCATTTGTCAGCCCACTTTGCTCGGGCAGACGGCGCCAGCCGGTCCCCCAAGGGATTGCGATTCGTGCTGCATCGGCTGTCCGATCCTGCTCGCCGCCGTACCGCCAGCGCCGACGATGGCGATCGCTGTCGAGCGGACGTCAGGCAAGCTTCTCCCGGTCCTGGCAAAGCACGAACTGCCTTCTAATCCGGAAGCCATATCCCACCAGTCGCGAGCACCTCCACTCGCAGCGTGACGCCTGCCGCCACAGCAGTGGCGGTTCGAAGACTTGTCACGTTGCCATGGAGAATCCTTATGCTCAGACACTCTGGGTCATTGCGCGCGTTCGCACTCGCTCTGATCCTTCTTCCCGTGTTTGTTTCCCACGCCTTCGCGCACGCCGTCTGCGGCGACCGCATCTTTCCCGCCACGCTCGGCATCGATGATCCGGGCGTCGGCGACGAACTGGCGCTGCCGACGTTGACTTGGCTGCCGCAAAATTCCGATGGATCGGAGGAGTTCGACGCGAGCTTCAGCTACACCAAGACCATCTTTCCGAACTTCGGGCTGTCGGTCACGGATGGACCCACTTGGCTAAGGCCTGGCGGATACGGCTGGGGCGACGTTGATACCGAGGCCAAATACAGCCTGCCCTATTATAATTCCAACGTGGCCGCGATCGACAACGCCTTCTTCAAACGGCTGGTCCCGATCACCAAGTTCACCTTCAGCAAGCCGATCTCGAATTTCTTGCCGGGAACCAATCAGACCACCGGCAGGATTCAGCCCGGCGCCATCTACATGGCGGACACGTGGCAGTTCGCGCTCGAGGCGATCATTCCGATCAACGCCGCGAGCGGTCACGCCGTGGGCGCCGTCGGCGAGCTGCACTTCTTCTTGGACGAC
>JBOHIU010000249.1:0-6336 GCA_050725855.1 Xanthobacteraceae bacterium
AGTCAAATGGACGCCCCGCATCGATGGGCCCCCTTGTCCGCCAATCGACCGGATAGGCCTCAACCGCGAATCCGGCGGCCCGGAACGCGGCGATCGCGCGCGGCATGTGATAGGCCGATGTCACCAACAGCCACACCTCGCCCGGCTTCGGCTGCGCGATCAGGCGGGAGAACACGGCGTTCTCAATCGTGTTGCGCGACTGTTCTTCGGCGGTAATCCGGCCATGCGCAACGCCGAGCGCCTCCAGTTCGCGCACCGCGAAAGGCGCTTCGGCAATTGGCTCCGATAACAGAGCGTTACTGCCGCCGGTGTAAATGATGCGAGCGTTCGGGTAGCGGTGCGCCAGCTCGGCAGCCACGGTAATTCGTTCCGCCGCGTTGTCGAGTGCGACCACGCCGCGCGCAGCCGAAACGGCCGGTCTGATCGCGCCGCCGAGCACGACAATGCCGGTCGGAGGTCCACGTGACGGATCCCAAGGGGGAAAGCGCTGCTCCAATGGCAGTATCAGCATGTTGCCAAGCGGCGACAAACCAGCCACCGCGAGGAGCACCAGGCTCGTCACCACAAGCCAACTTGCCAGCCGCCGCGCCCGCGCCAACAACAGAAGGACTCCAAGGATTCCGATCGAAATCAATAGATTGGAAGGAAGCGCGAAGAAGCCGAGAACTTTCGATATGATGAAGAACATCCCAGGTCACGTTCGCGATTGACGCCATGCCGCATAACGCGCCTTGGCCTCATCGTTCGGCGGATAGAGGCCTGGCAACTTCACACCCTTTTCGACTTCGCTGAACACCCAACTTTCATAAAGTTCGTGCTCGGCGCCTTCCTGCGCAACGAAATCAACCATGCTCTGCGGGATGACGACGGCGCCATCATCGTCGGCCACGATGATATCGCCGGGAAAGACGGCGCAGCCGCCGCAGCCGACCGGCTGCTGCCAGCCGACGAAGGTCAACCCGTTCACCGACGCCGGCGCGGCAACGCCGGCACACCAAACCGGCAGCGCACTCATGAGAACACCGGCACGGTCGCGCATGACACCATCGGTGACCAGCGCCGCAACATTTCGCCGCTTCATCCGCGCACAAAGGATGTCGCCAAAGATTCCGGCGCTGGGCACACCCATGGCGTCGGCCACTGCGATCGCGCCTTCCGGCATTTCTTCGATTGCCGCGCGTGTCGAGATCGGATGCGCCCAACTTTCCGGCGTCGCCAGATCCTCGCGTACGGGCACGAAGCGCAGGGTGAATGCCGGTCCGATAATGCGCTCGCCGCCGGGCACAAGCGGCTTCGGACCGTTCATCCAACAGCGCCTGATCCCCTTCTTCAATAGCATGGTCGTGATAGTGGCGGTCGTAACCTTACGCAGCATTTCAAGAATGGGATTGCTCATGGCTTGTCTCGATCGCAGGTGTTTCCAAAAGATTACGCCGGTCCGGTACCGAGCCGTTCGTCGCGCCGGCCCAGCCATACCATAAAAAGAATCGACAGCAGCACGATCCAAGCCTTGCCGATCACCTGTCCCGGCAGAAATTCCAGCGGACCAAATGCCAGCCACAGAAACGCGATCGAGTCCATGACAAGGCCGAGGCACCTCGATGCATCCCCGCCTGCGGGGGCGACGATAGCTGAGGAATCAAGCGTCAGAACCGCAACACTAACCCTTGAGCCACGCAACGATGCGCGCAATCGCTTCCTGCATTTCCGTCCTTGCTCCAGCATAGCACAGGCGAATAAAGCGATTGCCGCGAAGCGGATCGAAATCGATACCCGGCGTTACCGCCACTCCCGCCTCCTCGAGCATGCGGGATGCGAAAACAAGGCTGTCCGTCGAGAAGCGAGACACGTCGGCATAAAGGTAAAACGCGCCATCGGCGGGCAGGAAAGAATCGAGGCCGGCTCGCGGTAGGCCTTGAAGCAGAAGCCGGCGATCCTCCTGATATCCGCTTTTGATCTCTTCCAACTCCGCCCGGCCGCCGAAGGCCGCCTCGGCTGCAATCTGCGACAACGTAGGCACCGAGATCGCGAGGTTCTGCTGCAGCCGCTCCACGGGCCGCACCAATGCCGGCGGGACCACCATCCAGCCGATCCGCCATCCGGTCATACAGAAATATTTGGAAAAAGAATTGATGACGATTGTGTCCGATGAAATTCGCGCAGCGCTTTGCGCCGGAAAGGCATAGTCGAGTCCATGATAGATCTCGTCGGAGATCACCAAAATGCCGGCATCCTCTGCGCAACGAATCAGATCGGCCAGCGCAGATGGGGTCATCATCGTGCCGGAGGGATTGGCGGGCGAGGCAACGATCACGCCTTTGAGCGGCCGTGCACGATGCTCTGCAAGAAGAAGTTCGCCGGTGATCGACCATCGCGTTTGCGCCGTCGTCTCAATTCCAACCGGTTCGCAGCCAAGCGCGGTCAGAATGTGCCGATAGGGAGGATAGTCCGGTAATGCCACGGCCATCCGGTCCCCAGGCTCGAAGGCGGCGAGAAACGCGAGGATGAAGCCGGCCGAAGAGCCGGTCGTGACCACGATCTGCTGTGGATCGACATCGAGCCCTTGTTGTTCGCCATAGGCACGCGCGATGCGCCCCCGCAGCGAAGGAATTCCCAGGGTTTCGGTGTAGCCGAGAGCGCGATCTGAAAGCGCCGCTTGGGCTGCCGCGATTGCGGCCGCCGGGGCTCCGGCGGCAGGTTGCCCGACTTCCAGGTGAATGATGCTACGCCCCTGCGCCTCCAACCGAGCGGCCGCCGTCATGACATCCATGACCATGAACGGCGGCACGCTGCTGCGGGTGGACGGTTGCAAACGGCTTTTTGACTTGTCGAGCATTAATTTGCCTTTGCATCCGGCCGGCCTTTGCCCGTCGGGGTCGTCCGCCCCCGTGCTGCCGTATTCCGCAGGTTTCGTGGCGTCCGCGTCGCTGCAGCCAAGGCGCCGGCGTGTGTTGACCGTATTCGGTTCCATCCATAGCCTGGATCCCGACCACGGGGATCGACGATTGCCGCTGATGACCGCTGCCGAAGCTCCCAGCAAGGCTTGGCGCGCGAGGCCAGCTTCGCGCACCCCCTTTGTTCGCGGTGGCGGGCGAAACTCTTTGGCTTCATCCAATGGGATACCGCAGCGCTATCCATCGTCGTATTCAAAAGCACGCGAGTAAAAATCCGCTCTCGATCGCGCAGTGAAAGCAAAAAGGATAACGCACATGACCTTGATTCCGCGCCTGGCAATTCCGGTCGCCGCCGCGATCTTGCTTGCGTCGCCGCTCACGGCGGCGGCGCAATCGTTCTCACCCGACCAGCAGCACGAGATCGAGAATATCGTCAAGAACTACCTCATCGCCCATCCCGAGGTGATCCAGGACGCCCAGGCTGCACTGGACCAGCGTCAACAGGAAGCCGAAGCGCAAAAGGCGCGGATAGCGATCAAGAAGGACAGCGCCACGCTGTTTAATTCTCCGCACCAGGTTGTGTTGGGGAACCCGAACGGCAAGGTCACGATGGTGGAGTTCTTCGATTACAACTGCCCGCACTGCAAGGATGCGGTCTCCGATATGGTCGATCTATTGAAGACCGATCATGACCTGAGGTTCGTCCTCAAGGAATTTCCCATTCTTGCCCAGGGCTCGGTCGAAGCGGCCCATGTCGGGGTTGCCGTGCGCATGCAGGACCCAACGGGAGCGAAGTACCTCGCCTTTCATGAGAAGCTGTTCAGCACGCGGGGCATGGTCGATCGGGCGCGTGCGCTCGCCGTTGCCCAGGCGGTCGGGTGCGATATGGCGAAGATCGATAAGGACATGAACAGTCCTGAGGCGCAGACTACGATCAACGAAGACATGAAGCTTGCCGATGCGATCGGGGTCGATGGCACGCCGAGCTATGTTATCGGCGATCAACTCATTGTCGGAGCAATCGGCTTCAAAAGCCTGCAGCAGAAGATCGTCGCCATGGAGAAATAGCGACGCGGGTGTCGCCGTGCCGTGCGCGGCTTCCCCTTTTCGAGAGCGTTCCCTATAACGGACATGGCGCTGCGGACGGTTCACCCGCCTTGGCGCCATGGCACCCGAGCGCGCGATGTCGAATACCGTCTACGTTCTCAATGGACCGAACCTGAACCTTCTCGGCACGCGCGAGCCAGATCTCTACGGCCGCGCAACCCTTGCTGAGGTCGAGAAACTGTGCCGCACCAGCGCGCAACGATTCGGGCTTGTCGTCGAATTTCGGCAGTCCAACCATGAAGGCGAGATTGTTGATTGGATTCATCAGGCGCGCGCCGACGGCGCCGTGGGGCTCATCATCAATCCAGCCGCGTACACCACGACATCGGTCGCCATTCTCGATGCGCTGCAAACGCTGGAAGTGCCCGTTATTGAGGTGCATATTACCAACATCCACGCCCGCGAAGCTTTTCGCCGGGACTCTTATGTGTCGCGCGTCGCACGCGGCGTCATCTGCGGCTTGGGGGGCCAGGGCTACGCGTTGGCGATTGCCGGCCTCGCCGCCATCATCGGCGCCAAGGAGTGATCGTGGCGCGCAAGCCGGAAAGCTCGCCGATGTCCCAAAGCCCGCCGAAGAGCCCGGCAATCGATCATGAAGCGATCCGCGAGCTGGCGAGACTGCTTGACGAAACCGGTCTCACCGAGATCGCGGTCGAACGTGACGGCGTTTCGATTCGCGTCGCGCGGAATTCTCCCACTCCCGGCGGCGGGGTGTGGATGCGGCAAGTGGAGCTGCCGGCTCCGCTGACCGCCGTGGCGGCAACACCGTCTCCCCTGGACCCGACTCAGCATCCCGGGCTGGTCGCGTCGCCGATGGTTGGAACGGCCTATCGCGGTCCCGCGCCCGGAGCGCGGCCCTTCGTCGAGGTCGGCAGCCAGATCAAGGCCGGAGAAACGCTGCTCATCATCGAGGCCATGAAGACAATGAATCAGATACCGGCACCGCGCGCGGGCACGGTACTTCAGATTTTGGTCGAAGACGGCCAGCCGGTCGAGTACGGCGAACCGTTGATGATCATCGAATGAAGGCAATAGCCATGGCGCGTAGCGAATAGACGACACTGATGCCAAAATTCTTTGTCTTTCCTCATTCGCAACTTGTCATTCGCCATTGGCCGTGCCGAGCGGGTCGATGTTCGACAAGATATTGATCGCCAACCGCGGGGAAATTGCGCTGCGCGTCCTGCGCGCCTGCAAGGAATTGGGCATCGCGACAGTCGCCGTGCACTCGACCGCGGATGAAGACGCAATGCACGTGCGGTTGGCCGACGAAAGCGTCTGCATCGGCCCACCACCCGCCAGGGAGAGTTATCTCAATATCCCGGCGATACTGGCCGCCTGCGAGATTACCGGAGCGGATGCCGTTCATCCCGGCTATGGCTTTCTGTCCGAGAACGCGCGCTTTGCCGAAATTCTCGCCGACCACAATGTGCATTTCATTGGTCCGCGGCCCGAACACATTCGGCTCATGGGCGACAAGATCGCGGCCAAGCAAACCGCCAAACAGCTCGGCATTCCGACCGTCCCCGGCTCTGACGGCAATATCGGCAGCGACGACGAAGCGCGACGATCGGCGCGCGACATCGGGTTCCCCGTCATGGTCAAGGCCACTTCAGGCGGCGGTGGGCGCGGCATGAAGGTCGTGCGCGCGGAAGCCGAGCTTATTGCGGCGCTTGCGGTGGCGCGTTCGGAGGCGAAGGCAGCCTTCGGTGACGACTCCGTCTACCTTGAAAAGTATCTTGAGCGGCCACGTCACATCGAGATTCAGGTACTCGGCGATGGCAAAGGCCGCGCCATTCATCTCGGCGAGCGAGACTGCTCGTTGCAGCGGCGCCACCAGAAGGTCTGGGAGGAAGGCCCCTCCCCCGCGCTGAACACCGAGGCCCGGGATGCGATCGGTCAGACCGTGGCCGCCGCCATGCGAAAGATCAAATATATCGGCGTCGGCACGGTCGAGTTCCTTTACGATGAAGGCGCGTTCCATTTCATCGAAATGAATACACGGATTCAAGTCGAGCACCCGGTTACCGAAATGATCACCGACATCGATCTCGTGCTCGAGCAGATCCGTGTTGCCGCCGGCAGCGAGATCGAGCTGGAGCAGCGCAATGTGAAATTTCACGGCCATGCCATCGAGTGCCGGATCAATGCCGAGAATGCGGTGTCGTTTCGTCCCTCGCCCGGAAAGATCATCCACTACCATCCACCGGGCGGCCTTGGCGTTCGGGTCGATTCGGCGGTCTATCATGGCTACGCGATACCTCCGTTTTACGATTCGCTCGTCGGCAAGCTGATCGTGCACGGCAAGACCCGCAGCGAGTGTTTGATGCGATTA
>JBOHIU010000250.1:0-8519 GCA_050725855.1 Xanthobacteraceae bacterium
AGCTGTCGCGGCGCTACATCGCCATGTACGAGCAGATCACCGGCATGACGTTCGAATACGGCGAGACGCCGATCCCGGAACGCATCGAACGCAATCTGAAATCCTACGCATTTTGAAGCCACGCTGCCTGCAATCGCGCCAGCGAGTCTTTATACAATTCCTATAAAATGTCGCCCTCGGGCATCTCGATTTCATACGCCATCAATGACATCTACTCATCCGCGAACGCCTCGCCGGCCAGCGGCCAAATGGTTCGCGTTGTTTTATTCAGGTCAGAGCGGCGCCGGCCGCGCGGCATCGAGCGGTATTGGCCGCATCTTTGCTCGGAGCTTTTCCATGATGGACGTCATCATGCTGGCGATCGGCGTTGGCTTTTTCGCGCTGTCGATTGCCTACGTTTACGCCTGCGATCAGTTTTGAATGGAGCCGTCATGATTTTTGACTATTCGCTCGCGGGGCTCGTGACTGCGGGGCTTCTTGTCTATCTCGTTTACGCGCTGCTCAAACCCGAGCTGTTCTGAAGGAAACCGATCATGACCGCCATCGGTTGGGCGCAGATTCTGATCTATTGCGCGATTATCATCGCGATCACGCCGGTCCTCGGCGCATACATGACGCGCGTGTTCAATGGCGAGCGGACGTGGCTTTCTCCGATACTGCGTCCCATCGAAATCGCCATCTACAAGGTCAGCGGCGTCGACGAACGTCAGGAACAGCACGCGGTGACCTATACGATCGCCATGCTGTTGTTCCACGTCGGCGGCTTTCTGATTCTGTATGCGCTGATGCGCGTGCAGCAATGGTTGCCGTTCAATCCGGCCGGTCAGACTGCCGTCGCTCCAGACCTGTCGTTCAACACTGCGGTCAGCTTCATCACCAACACCAACTGGCAGAATTACGGCGGCGAGACGACGATGTCGTATCTCGTGCAGATGCTCGGCCTGACGCATCAGAACTATCTGTCGGCGGCAACCGGCATCGCACTCGCGATCGCGCTCATTCGCGGCTTCGCCCGACACTCGGTTCGCACCGTCGGAAACTTCTGGGTCGATGTCACGCGCTGCACGCTTTACATCCTGATCCCGATCTGCGTTCCGTATGCAATCTTTCTGATCTGGCAGGGCGTTCCCCAGACGCTCAGCAATTACATCGACGCCACCACACTGGAAGGCGTGAAGCAGACTATCGCGCTCGGCCCGGTCGCTTCGCAGGAAGCGATCAAAATGCTGGGAACCAACGGCGGCGGCTTCTTCAACGCCAACAGCGCGCATCCGTTCGAGAACCCGACCGCCTTGTCGAACTACGCGCAGATGATCTCGATCTTTGCCATCGGCGCGGCGCTGACCAATGTCTTCGGCCGCATGGTCGGCAGCCAGCGGCAGGGCTGGGCCATCTTCGCCGTCATGGGCGTGCTGTTCCTTGCCGGCGTCGCCACCTGCTACGCCGCCGAAGCCCACGGCAACGAGGCGCTCAACGCGCTCGGTCTGACCGGCGGCAACATGGAGGGCAAGGAGGTCCGGTTTGGCATGCCCGGCTCCTCGCTGTTCGCCGTGGTTACGACGGCTGCCTCGTGCGGCGCCGTCAACGCCATGCTTGATTCCTTTACCGCGATCGGCGGCATGGTTCCGCTCATCAACATCCAGCTCGGCGAGATCATTTTCGGCGGCGTCGGCGCCGGCATGTACGGGATGCTGCTGTTCGTCATCGTCGCGATCTTTGTCGCCGGCCTCATGGTCGGCCGCACGCCGGAATATGTCGGCAAAAAGATAGAGGCGAAGGAAGTCAAGATGGCGATGCTCGCCCTTCTCGTCCTGCCGCTGATGTATCTCGGCTGGACCGCAGTCGCCATGATGGTGCCCTCTGCCGTCGCCGCCATGGGCAATCCGGGCCCGCACGGCTTCACCGAGGCGCTCTACGCCTACGTCTCACAAACCGGCAATAATGGCTCCGCCTTCGCCGGATTAGGCTCGAACACTCTCTTTTATAATCTCACCGGCGCCATCGCGATGTTTGTCGGCCGCTTCTGGATGGTCATCCCAACAATGGCCATCGCCAGCTCGCTTGCTGCCAAAAAGTCGATCCCGGCTTCCGCTGGCACCTTCCCCACCACCGGCGGATTGTTCGTCGGCCTGGTGATCGGCGTGATCGTGATCGTCGGCGGCCTGACCTTCTTCCCGGCCCTGGCGCTCGGCCCGATCGCCGAGCAGATCGCGATAAATCACGGCACCCTGTTCGCTTCCAATTAGGCTATCGGAGTCGATTCGATGGAAACCTCGCATCTGCGCAAGCGCATGCCCGTATCGGCGCTGTTCGATCCCAAGATCGTCATACCGGCCATCGGCTCCGCCTTCGTCAAGCTCAATCCGCGCACCCTCATGAAGAATCCGGTCATGTTCGTGCTCGAGGTCGTGACGTTGCTGACGACGGTGATTTTGATTCACGATCTGATCGTCGGGAAAGGGCAGATCGGATTCGAATTCCAGATCATCCTTTGGCTGTGGTTCACCGCGTTGTTCGCCAATTTCGCCGAAGCGGTCGCCGAAGGCCGGGGCAAGGCTCAGGCCGACACGCTGCGGCGGCAGCGCACTGAGACCCAGGCCAAGCTCATGGCCGGAGGGGATAAGGACAGCTGTCGGCTCGTCGCGAGCACCGACCTGAAGGTCGGCGATGTTGTCCTGGTCGAACCCGGCGATACGATCCCGTCCGACGGCGAGGTGATCGAAGGCATGGCCTCGGTCAATGAGGCCGCCATTACCGGCGAATCTGCGCCGGTCATTCGCGAATCCGGCGGCGATCGCTCGGCCGTCACCGGAGGCACGCAAGTCTTGTCCGATTGGATCCGCGTGCGCATCACGGCGGCGCCCGGTTCGACCTTTCTCGACCGCATGATTCATCTGGTCGAGGGCGCAGAGCGGCAAAAGACGCCCAACGAGATCGCGCTCAACATTCTGCTGATCGGCCTGACCATCATCTTCGTGTTCGCGACTGCGACGATTCCGAGCTTTGTCCATTATGCCGGGAGTTCGATCTCGGTTGTTGCCCTGGTCGCGCTGTTCGTCACCCTGATTCCGACCACGATCGGCGCGCTCCTTTCGGCGATCGGCATTGCCGGCATGGACCGCCTGGTGCGTTTTAACGTGCTCGCCATGTCCGGCCGCGCTGTCGAAGCCGCGGGCGATGTCGATACGCTCCTCCTCGACAAGACCGGCACCATCACGCTTGGCAACCGGCAGGCGACCGACTTCAAGCCGGTGCGCGGCGTCACCGAGCAGGAATTGGCGGACGCGGCACAGCTCGCCTCGCTAGCCGACGAGACGCCCGAGGGCCGCTCCATCGTCGTTCTGGCGAAGGAAAAGTACGGCATCCGCAGCCGCGATCTTGCGGACCTGAAGGCGAACTTCATTCCGTTCACCGCTCAAACCCGGATGAGCGGCGTCGAAGTCGGTGATTCCCGGGTCCGCAAGGGTGCCGTGGACGCCATTCTCAATTATCTCAACGGCCAGCCGACTGCCGCCGCCAGCGTCGCGCGCGCTATGCGGCCCGGTGTCAGCGCCGAGACCGTACGCGAACTCAATGCGGCCGCCGATACGATCGCCAAATCGGGTGGAACGCCGCTTGCGGTCGTGAAAGACGGAAGAGTTCTGGGAGTCATTCATCTCAAAGACATCGTCAAAGGCGGCATCCGCGAACGATTCGCTGAACTGCGCCGCATGGGCATCCGCACCATCATGATCACCGGTGACAATCCGATGACCGCGGCGGCGATCGCCGCCGAAGCCGGCGTCGACGATTTCCTTGCGCAAGCCACGCCGGAAGAAAAACTGCGCCTCATTCGCGACGAGCAAGCCAAAGGCAAGCTCGTCGCTATGTGCGGCGACGGCACCAACGACGCGCCGGCGCTGGCACAAGCGGATGTCGGCGTCGCGATGAACACCGGCACGCAAGCGGCGCGCGAAGCCGGCAACATGGTCGATCTCGATTCCAACCCGACAAAGCTCATCGAGATCGTCGAAATCGGCAAGCAGCTCCTCATGACGCGCGGAGCGCTCACCACATTCTCGATTGCCAACGACGTAGCGAAATATTTCGCCATCATCCCGGCGATGTTCATGGCTTTCTATCCGCAGCTGCAGGCGCTGAACATTATGCGACTGTCGACGCCGGAAAGCGCCATTCTGTCCGCGATCATCTTCAACGCGCTCATCATCATCGCGCTGATACCGCTGTCGCTCAAAGGCGTGCGCTACCGGCCGATTGGCGCCGGTCCGCTGCTGCTGCGCAATCTCATGGTTTACGGCATCGGCGGCGTGATCGTCCCGTTCATCGGCATCAAGGCCATCGACATCGTCGTGAGCGCCTTGCATCTGGCTTAAGGAGAACAGCGTCATGTTGCGCGAAATCCGCCCGGCGATCATGGTTCTGGTCACGCTCACTCTGATCACCGGACTTGTTTATCCGCTGGCGATGACCGGCATCGCCCAGCTCATCTTTCCATATCAGGCCAACGGCAGCATGATCGAGCGTGGCGGCAAGGTTGTGGGTTCCGAACGGATCGGCCAGAACTTCACCAGCGACAAATATTTCCATGGCCGGCCTTCGGCCACGACTGCGCCCGATCCCAAGGATCCGAGCAAGACGATCCCTGACCCTTACAATGCTGCCAATTCCGGCAGCTCGAATTTAGGACCATCCAACAAGGCGCTGGTCGATCGGGTGAAGGCTGACATGGCCAAGCTCCAGAAGGAAAATCCGGGGACCCCAGTGCCCATCGACCTGGTCACGACTTCGGCCAGCGGATTGGATCCGGATATTTCTCCCAAAGCGGCGCTTTTTCAGGTGCCTCGTATTGCCAAGGCTCGTGACCTGCCGGAGGATCGAATTCGCCAGTTTGTGGACGGCCATACCGAAGAGCGGTTTCTCGGCATCCTGGGCGAGCCGCACGTGAATGTGCTCAAGCTCAACCTTGCACTCGACCACCTGGCCGCCAAGTAGCTTGCAAACGGCCCTCAAGCAGGCTGGCAGACCCCTCGCCCGCTTGGTATTTACGCGAGATGGCCGACCAACGGCGCGATTCCGAACATAGACCCTCGCCGGAAGCCCTGCTCGAAGCAGCGCGCCGCGAGGAGCGGCGCGTCGGCAAACTCAGGATATTTGTCGGTGCCGCCCCCGGTGTCGGCAAGACCTATGAGATGCTGCTGCAGGCGCAGGCGCGCAAGAAGGACGGCTACGATATCGTCGTCGGCATCGTCGAGACGCATGGCCGACGCGAAACCGAGGCTTTGCTGGCCGGCCTCGAAATTGTTCCGCGGCGGCGCCTCCTCTACAAGGGTCAATGGCTAGAGGAAATGGATCTCGACGCCGTCATCGCCCGCCATCCGCAGATTGTCCTGGTCGACGAACTTGCCCACACCAACGTCGAGGGCAGCCGCCATCCCAAGCGCTACCTCGATGTTGAAGAGTTGATGAGCTACGGCATCGACGTCTATACGACCGTCAATATCCAGCACATCGAAAGCCTAAACGACGTGGTCGCGCAGATCACGCATGTGCGCGTGCGCGAGACGGTACCCGATCTCGTGTTTGACCGCGCCGGCGCGGTCGAGCTGGTCGATCTGACGCCCGACGATCTCATTCAGCGGCTCAAGGAGGGAAAGGTCTACGTTCCCAAGCAAGCCGAACGCGCGCTGGAACATTTCTTCTCGCCCGCCAACCTCACGGCCTTGCGCGAACTCGCCTTGCGCCGCACCGCCGAGCGCGTCGACGAGGAATTGCTCAATGAGATGCAGGCGCACGCCATCCAGGGTCCCTGGCCGGCCGGCGAACGCATTCTCGTTTGCATCAGCGAAGACCCGCGCTGCGCCGGCCTCGTGCGTTATGCCAAGCGGCTTGCCGATCGTCTGCACGGACCGTGGGTCGCCCTTTATGTCGAGGGGCGGCGCAGCCTGCAGCTCAAGGAGGAAGAACGCGACCGCATCGCCGACACGCTCCGCCTCGCCGAAGCGTTGGGCGGCGAAGCGATCACGCTGCCCGGCGGCGATCGCCACCTCGCCGACGATGTCATCGGATATTCGCAAGCCAACAACGTGACGCAAATCGTGATCGGCAAGTCAGCCCGGACGCGCTGGTTCGAGATCCTGCACGGCTCGGTCGTCCACGAACTGGTGCGTCGGTCTGGCAACATCAGCGTCCACGTCATTGCCGGGGATACGATCGCCGGCCAGCCGATCCCGAAGAAATCGGTCCGTGCGGCTGAACGCTCGGAGACATTCGATCCGCTACCCTACTTCGCCGGGCTGCTCGCCGCCGTCGTGGCGCTCGGTTTCGGCGCGCTGATCTGGCGATGGGTCGGCCGTGTCAACATCGACCTGGTATTTCTAACCGCCGTGGTGGTCATCGCTGTTCGCTTCGGCTTATGGCCATCCTTGCTGACGAGCATTGCCTCCGCGGTCTGCTATAATGCCTTTTTCGTCGCGCCGTATTTCAGATTTACCCTCGACGACCCGACCAACTTCACCGCGTTCGGTTTTTTTACCCTCGTCGCCATCATCGTCTCCAACGTCGCCGCGCGCGGGCGCACCCAGGCGATGGCGGCGCTGGAGCGGGCACGCACGACCGAGTCTCTCTATGCCTTCAGCCGCAAGCTCGCAGGCACCGCAACCCTCGACGATGTCCTGTGGGCGACGGCGTATCAGACGGCGCTCATGCTCAAGGTGCGAGTCGTACTCTTGTTGCCGGAGAATGATACCATTGCGGTCAAGGCCGGATATCCGCCGGAGGATACTCTCGACAGCGCCGATCTTGCGGCCGCGACATGGGCTTGGGAAAACGATCGCGCCGCCGGCCGCGGCTCCGACACGCTGCCAGGCGCCAAACGTCTGTTCCTACCGATGCATACCGGCCGTGGCGCGGTGGGTGTCATGGGCATCGACAGTGATAAGCCGGGGCCGCTGCTCACCCCGGATCAGCGCCGGCTGCTCGATGCGCTGCGCGATCAAGGGGCGCTGGCCATCGAGCGCGTCAGACTCGTCGAGGAGATGGACCGCGGCGAACGCGAAGCGGAAACCGAGCGGCTGCGTGCCGCCCTACTGACTTCGATTTCCCACGATCTGAAAACTCCGCTCGCCGCCGTGCTCGGCGCCGCGGGTACCCTGCGCGATCTCGCGGACAGGCTTTCCACATCCGAGAAAGCCGACCTGTTGTCGACCGTCATCGACGAATCCGAGCGGCTTAACCGCTTCATCGCCAATCTGCTCGATATGACCAAGCTGGAGTCCGGAGCCGTGGCGCCGAATGTCGCGCTTCACGATCTTGGCGAGATCGTCGGCAGCGCACTGCGCCGCGCAAACCGCATCTTGGCGCATCATCGCATCGAGCTGGAGCTGACGCCGGACTTGCCGATGCTCCAACTCGATGCCGTACTGTTCGAGCAGGTTTTGTTCAATCTGCTCGACAACGCGGCCAAATACGCTCCGGCGAACACCACGATCCGCATCCAGAGCTGGCGCAGCCATGATGCCGTCTTTCTGCGCGTTCTCGACGAAGGCAGCGGCATATCATCCAACGATCTCGATCATATTTTTGATAAATTCTATCGCGCCCAGAAGACTGATCAGGTGCGTGCCGGCACGGGCCTGGGCCTTGCAATCTCGTGCGGCTTCGTCGAGGCAATGCACGGCACCATCGTCGCGGCCAATCGGCCCGACAGGTCGGGCGCCATGTTCACGATCAGCCTGCCGATTCCGCGCGAGCGGCAAAGACTGGACTCGGCCGCATGAGCCCCGCGCCGCTGCGCGTTCTGATCGTCGACGACGAGCCGCCGATTCGCAAACTGTTGCGCATGGGGCTGTCCGCGAACGGCTATCAAATTCTCGAAGCCGGCAATGGCAGGGCGGCGCTCGACTTGCTCGGCGAAGGCCCGGATTTGATCATTCTCGATCTCGGACTGCCCGACACACAGGGACACGATCTATTGCGCACTATTCGCGCGCGCCGCGAAGGCGTTCCCATCGTCGTCTTGTCAAGCCGCGGCGATGAAGCCGGCAAGGTGCAGGCGCTCGATTGCGGCGCCGACGATTACGTGACCAAACCGTTCGGCATGGACGAATTGCTGGCGCGCATGCGCGCGGCGCTGCGCCATCAGTTGCAGACCCACGGCGAGCGGCCGGTATTCCGGCTCGACGACTTGTCGGTCGATCTCGTTCGTCGAATCGTCAAAGTCGGCGACCGGGAGGTCAAGCTATCGCCGAAGGAGTACGAGCTTCTTCGCGTGCTGGTTCAGCATGCCGGCAAGGTGCTGACGCACAAACTGTTGCTGAACGAATTGTGGGACGATTTGACCGATGCCCAGTATCTTCGGGTTTATGTGCGGCAGTTACGGCAAAAGATCGAGGCTGATCCCGAACGGCCGCAGTACATTCTGACTGAAACCGGCATAGGCTATCGGCTGCGCGCTCCCGAATAAACGCCGGCCCAATCGCATCGCTCTGCTCACGTTTTGCGCGCCGTGCAGGACAGCCCAA
>JBOHIU010000251.1:0-11075 GCA_050725855.1 Xanthobacteraceae bacterium
GTATACGCCCTGTCTTCCTTACGCCAATTCATCGATGAAAACACCAGCAAGAAGTAACCTATGAAGCGCTTTGGTAGTTCTTCGTAATTTTTGCAATGCAATTCGCATCTATACATCACTATACATCTCATGGTTAGAATAATACCTAGATTAGGAAAAAATACATCTGTATCGCGGCGAACAAGCCGCCTGAGCAATCGAAGCGGTAGCCGCCTGACGCCGTGCGGACAGAGACAGACCGCTACGCCGCGAACGTATGGCCGATCATCGAGGCCATCAAGCGTACTGGCGCGACGACGCTACGGGAGATCGCGGACACATTGAACGCGCGGGGCGTTGCGACGGCGCGGGGGGGGCAGTGGCACGCGATGACTGTCAAGAACGTGTTGGCGAGGGGCGTGAATTGAGGACGCAGCATTTACGACGGCCGCAAGTGTATTTTATGCTGTCCCGCGCCGCACTGACGCCATTCATTGATTCTGATTGCCCTGACTGGTGGCGACACTCGCATCTTTCATGTTCGCCGAAGGACCGATAACGAATAGCGTCATCGAAGCAACCGATCGTCCCTCGCCGAAGCGGCGTAAGTTATGCGCATTAAACTCGCCGAGAATTTTCGCGCGGTGTTCTATGCACCCTTTTATGCCACGCACACGCTTGGATTCTACGCGAGCGAGGGCGTTGCAGTGGACCTGCTCCCGTCTTCGGCTCCAGGTGCGGCCACCACGGGTCTACTTGACCGGTCAATAGATCTTTCATGGGGCGGGCCGATGCGCGTGATGAAAATGCGAGATGTCGAGCCGGCCTCGCCGCTGGTCTGTTTTTGTGAGGTCGTTGCGCGCGATCCATTTTTCCTGGTTGGCAAAGTCGATGTTGGCCAATTCGATCGGTCTATCTTTCAGTTGCCTGACCTCGTAAGCCTCCGGGTTGCCACCGTGTCGGAAGTGCCGACCCCGTGGTTGTGCCTGCAGCACGATCTGCGCCAGCATGGCGTCGATCCCGAGCGGGTCAATCGTGTCGCGAACCGAACCATGGCGGACCATCTCAACGCGTTGCGCGAAGGCGAAATCGATGTGGCGCAGACGTTCGAACCTTACGTCTCAATGGGGCTGGAATCGGGGACCTGCGACATTCTCTATGCAGCCAGTAGCCGCGGGCCGACGACCTACACCACGTTTTTGGCAACGCGTGACAGCATTCGTCGCAACCGTATGGCATTTGGTGCCATGGCCCGCGCCACACGCTGTCGTGGATCGCAGAACACAACGTCGAAGAATTGATGAAAGCGGTCGCGCCCTTCTACCCCGACATTCCGCGGAATACCTTGACGAGTTCGCTTCGACGCTATCGCGATGCGGGTCTATGGGCAGGTGGACCGCATGTGTCGCGTGAAGGATTCGGCCGATTGGCCGAGAGTCTCAAATCGGGTGGTTTCATTTCCTGCATGCACCGCTACGGGGACTGCGTCGATCAAACGCTGTGAGGAGCGAGCCTGCACCAGTTCGGGGACACTGCCTGCAATCGCCATCAAAAGCCGGGGGCGTGCCTGCCGGTCAGCGGCCAAGATAGGTATCGACGACCCGCTGGTCGTGCGCCAATTCAGTCGCCGTGCCGGAAATGACGATGCGGCCGTGGTCGATCACATAACCGCGGGTGGCGGCCGACAACCCCAGCGTCAGACTTTGCTCGGCAAGCAAAACGCTAACCCCTTGCGCCTGGAGCAGGGGCAGCACCTCGAATACCGCCATGACGATTTTTGGCGCCAGTCCAGTTGAAGGTTCATCGAGCAGAAGGACCTGCGGATCCGTCATCAGCGCGCGGGCGATCGCCAGCATCTGCTGTTCGCCGCCGGACAGCGTACCGGCGCGCTGGTGCTGGCGCTCGCGCAACACCGGAAAAAGCTGAAACATCCGCTGCTTCAATTCGGCGCGGCGCGGCGGCGGACAGAGGCGGCCACCCAGATCGAGATGGTCCTCGACCGAAAGCTTCGGAAACAGTTCGCGGCCGCTCGGCACATGGCCGACGCCGGCGCGAGTCACCGCATGAGCAGGCTTGCCTTGGATGGCGTTGCCATTCAGCCGAATCGCGCCGGCGCGCGGAGTGAGGAGACCCGCGATCGCGCGGAATAATGTCGTCTTGCCCGCCCCGTTTGCCCCCAGCACGACGGCAACCTCGCCGCCGCCCAGGGTCAACGACACCTCTTGCAAGACCGTGACCGCGCCGTAGCCGGCCACAACGCCGGCAAGCTCCAAGGCCGGAATTTCGCTGCTCCCGGTCACGGCGCCGGCTCGCCAAGATAGGCGCGCACGACCTCGGGATCGCGCAAGACGCGTGCGGGTACGTCCTCGGCGATCTTGCGACCGAAATCGAGCACGATCATTCTGTCTGCAAGGTCCGAGATCGCGGCGATCACATGCTCGACCATGGCGACGGCGGCAACCCCGTAGCTGCTGAGGCGACGGATCACCGCGCGGATCGCCTCCTGCTCATCCTTGGTCATGCCGGCCATCACCTCATCGAGCATGACGAGCTGGGGGCCCAATGCGAGAACGCGGGCGAATTCGAGTATCCGTTGATGCCCGGGACTTAGACTGGCCGCGGGTTGGAGCCACATTTCGGCGAGCCCGACCGTGCGCAGGACCCAGGCGGCGTGCATGACGGCGCGATGACGCTGGCTGCCATGGCGTGCGGCAGCGAGTACGTTTTCCCATATGGTCAGAGGTTGCATCAGCCGTGGAATTTGGAACGTCCGCGCGATCCCGAGCTGGGCCCGCCTGTAGCTGGCCAGCCGGGCCACCGAACGGCCGTTCAGGCGAATGTCGCCGCCGGTCGGCGCAACGAAGCCGGTGATCGCGTTGAACAGTGTGGTCTTGCCGGCACCGTTGGCGCCGATGATCGCCACCGTCTCGCCCCTCCCGATCGCGAACGAGACTCCGCCGATTGCCGTGAGCCCGCCGAAGCGCACCTCAAGTCCGTCGACTTCAAGGACCGGCGCAGGCGGCTTTTCCATTCCATCGCTGGCGGTCAAAGCAGGTGCCGCGACCGGTGGGGGCGCCCCCTCGGGCAATTGCCGCGGTGCCAGCACGATCGGCCGCTTCAACCAGCCAAACCGACTGGTGAGCGAGACGACGCCGCCCGGCACAAGCAGAACCATGACGATGACGACGAGCCCGTACAGCGCGAGCTCGAAATTGGGAAAACTGACCAGTAATTCCTGGCCGGCGATGGTCAGAACCACCGAGCCAATCAGCGGTCCCCACACGGTTCCCATGCCGCCGAACAGCACGAAAACGACCGTCTGCAGGTCGATCGTCGCATCGAACATGCTGGGCGGGTCGATATAGGAGCGATTCCACGCGATAATGCCGCCAGCGAGGCCCGCCAATAGCGCACTCAGCATGAAAGCGACGACCTTCACGCGTGTTGTCGGCACGCCGACCGCCTGGGCGGCGCTCTCGTCCTCCCGGATGCTCATGGTGTCGAGACCGAAGCCGGAGCGGGCGAACCACCAATTGAGCGCCAGCCCGAGCAGCGCGACAAGCGCGGCACCAGCATAGATCGCGTACGGCTCGAGTATCGCGGGCAGGGTCATGCCATTGCCGCCGCCAGCGTAGTCCCAGTCGGAGAACACGACCATCAGCACGCGGCCCAGGCCGAGCATGCTGAGCGCGAACAGAATCCCGCGCACACGCAACAAGATGGGGCCGAGGAGCAGCGCCAGCAGGACGGCCAGTCCGCCGCCGATGCAGACCGCGAAGTACCATGGCATCGGCGTGTGGCTGACAAGGAGGCCGGTCGCATAGCCACCAATGCCGTAGAACGACACCTGGCCGAACGACAGGTAGCCCGTAAACCCGCTGATCAGGTTCCAGCCATATGCCAGCGCGGTGAAGGTTAAAATGTCCGTCGCAAGCTGGACCGTGTAGGCCGAGCCGAACACCGGAACCAGTATCAACACCGCCAGCAATGCCAAGCCGGCGGCGGACGAACGAATAACCGGTCCGCCGTCGCGTGCTGGTGTCGTGCGCGCGGCCACTAGGCGGCCCGCCGGAATCGCTGCGGCCAGAAGGCTACGAAGGCAATCAACAGGACAAACGGCAGCGCGTTACTCGCATCGCCGCCGATCTCGAATCCGACAACCGACTGCGCAATCCCCAGCAATACCGAGGCAATCGCGACGCCGCGATAGTCGCCGAGGCCGCCCAATGCGATCAGCACGAAGGCCAACAGTGTAAAGTCGTCGGCCGTCTCGGCCGCCATCGGCTCGACGAGGATCAGGAGCGCACCGGCGGCGCCCGCCAAGCCGACACCGACCGAGAATGCGACGAGGCGCACAAGCCGGACATTTATGCCAACCGAAAGCGCGCCGATCTCCGACTGGGAGGCCGCCAGCAGCGTTTTGCCGAAGCTCGTGCGGTTGAGCCAGAACGACAGCAACAGCGCGATCACCGCCGCGAACACGCCGCCGACCAGAAGGGCCTTGCCGATCGTCAGTCCACCGATCGAGATGGTGGACTGCAAGTAGGGCAGCGAGACGTAGTTCGACCCGAATGCCTGCAAACCCAACTCGATGAGCACGTAGTCAAGGCCGAAGGTCAGCATCAGGCTTAAAAGCTCAACCTGCTGCAGCCGGAGACCCATCAGCGGCTCCAGCAGGACCGGCTGTAACGCCGCGCCGACCAAACAGAGGGCCACGAATGCGATCGGCACCGCTATCAGCGGACTCAGCGCCACATGGGCGGCGAACCACACCGTGAACAGGCCAGCCAGCACGATGAAACTGCCGTGGGCGAGGTTGACCACGCCCATGACGCCGAAGATCAAATTAAGGCTTTGCGCGAGCAGCACGTAAGTGCCGCCCAGCAATATTCCGTCGCATAACAGCTGCAGAGCCAGCCACATGCCGCAACTACCGATTGGACATGGTTTCGAGCGTGTACTCCGCCGCCGTAAGACTAGCCTTTATACGGCCGCTGCAGTTTTGCCTGTGCGAATTTGGCTGGGGTGATCAATTTCAACACCCCGTTCTGCCACTGCACCATGTATTGGCCATAACCTACAGACAGGCCGTCCGGGTTGACCTTGAATGTGCCAAGGACGGTCGTGGCGGTATGGTGCAGTATCCAGTCACGCAGCTTCGTCTGGTCGAGCGAATGTGTGGCCTTGACAGCATCACCCAGCACCTCGATCGCGGCGTAGCCGGTCATCGCATGGTAGTCCGGCTGCCCGTGGAATTTCGCCTTGTAGCTGGCGACTGCCGCCTGTGAGCCGGGTGTCGCAAAATTTGGCCACCAACTGGTGTTGCTGATTATGCCGTCAGCGAGCGAGCCGAGCGCCTTGCCGAAGGCGGGTTCAACCGGGCCCACTGTTTCGCCGAGAAACTTGGGCGCGAATCCCTGGTTGTGCAAGGCCTTGGTGATACCGACTGCATCCGGAAAATAGGTGCAGCCGATGACGACGTCGGGATGGGCGCTCTTGATAGCGAGCGCGATTGCCGAAAAATCCGGCGCCGGCAGCGAGTAAGTCGTCTGGTAGACAACTTTGATGCCCAGCTTCTTCGCCTGCGCGAGGCGCGCTTGCGAACAGGCGAGCGTGAAAGCTGACTTCAGCGCGAGCACCGCGACGCTCTTGGCGCCGTCACGCTTGGCGATCGGCAGCAGTTGGTCGAGATAGGTATAAGACGAGGCGGTGCCCTGGATATTCCATTTGTTGCCCGGTCCAAAGATACCGGGCATCGAGGCGCCTGGCTCGATCGTCGCCATCTGATACTTGTTGATCAGCGGCGCGACGGCCTGCGTGATGCCGCTCGAATACGGGCCGACCAGCAGGTCGACATGATCTTGCGTGATCAACCGCGTGTAGAGCAGAACGGCGGTGCCGGCGTTGCTCTTGTCGTCGTAGACCTTGAACTGGATTTGGCGACCGAGCCAACCGCCATGCGCGTTGGCCGCGTCGATCGCCGTCTCGATTCCCTTGACTTGATACTCCGCGTCTTCGGCAAGGGCTCCGGTCTCAGATATGGTTCCGCCGATCACTATCGGTTGAGTAGCGGCGGTTGAGGAGGAGTTTGCTCCTCCGACGACTGCGATCGCCGACAAAGCCAGGACGGCGACCGCAATTTGTCCCGTGGTAATTGGGCGCATCGTGTTCCTCCTGAAATTTTGAACGCTTCGATAGCCTGGGCCCCCCATTGGCAACTTGTTGAGGGCGTTCTCCATGACCGTAACAAACCACAATCAGAGCTTCGGGCAGAGCTACCGAGGGATGAGCATACACCAATGGCGGGCACAACCGACCATGGTTCGAGGGCGCGACGAACGGCCGCATTTTGGCTATTTTTTCACTTGCGCGCTCAGCGCCGGTAGCGCCCCCCGAAGGCCATCCGGGAACGACGCACGTAAAGCTTGGAGCGATGCTATTCGAAGCACACCATCGACAATTGCACCTTTAGAAGATACGTTTTTGCTGGAAAGGGGGCGGGAGCCATGACGCGATGCCGCGCGAAAGTGGCTGCGACCCTCTACCCCGAACTCCCACGCATCGCGCGTTTTCTGAGCCGATGAGCGAGACAGTCTTTCGCCGGGTTGATGGCTTACTCTGCCCGCGATCCATCGCGATCGTCGGAGCATCCGATTCCAGTCGCGGCGGCTGGGCGCAGGCCATCTACGATAACCTCGAATTTTGCGGCTTTCCGGCAAAAATCTATTTGGTCAATCCGAACCGGCGCGAGGTGTGGGGCCGGCCGGTCTTTTCGAATTTTGCCGCCATCCCCGAACCGATAGACCTTGCTCTGACAATTATCCCGACCGAATTCGTGATCGATACGCTCAGTGAAGCCGCCGAACATGGTCTGAAATGCGCGCTGATTTATGCCGCGCGTTTTGGCGAAGGCGGCGACCCCGAAGGCCGCAGGCGCGCCGATGCGCTGCTGGCGCTCTCCGACAAACATGGAATGCGGATTTCCGGCCCGAATTGCATGGGCGCACTGGCACTTCGCGAAAAGCTTCTGCTTTATCCGTCCAAGCGGGTCCGCCACCTTCAGTCGGGCTCGGTTGGCGTAGTGTTTCAGTCGGGCGGCACCTTTCAGTTCTGGCTGCAGCAGGCCGCGTTGCGCGGGCTCGATTTCTCCTACGCGGTTTCGAGCGGCAACGAACTCGACCTTGACCTTGCCGACTACGTCAATTTCTTGGTCGATGACGACCACACCAGGATAATCGCCTGCATGGTCGAGGGCATTCGCCGCCCGCAGGCGTTCATGGCCGCCGCCGAGAAGGCACTCACCGCTCGAAAGCCGATAATCCTCGTCAAGGTCGGCCGCAGCGAGCGTGGCCGGGCCGCCGCCGCGAGCCATACCGGCGCCATCACCAGCGACGATCAGGTGTTCGACGCCGTATGCCGGAAGTACGGCATCATCCGTTGCCCGTCTTTGGGTGATTTGATCGAGACGTGCCTGGCATTCATGCCGGGGCGTCTGCCGCAGGGCAGCCGCATCGCCATGGTGTGCTATTCCGGCGGCGCGAAGGGCCTCGTGCTTGATTATGCGAGCGACGAAGGCGCTGACTTGGCGCCACTCGCGGCTGCGACGCGGGCTAAGTTGGCGGACATGATTGATCCTGGCCTGCCGGCGGAGAACCCGCTCGATGTCGGCGCCAATGTGGGCGTGCAGAGCAAAAGGTTCGCCGAAATCTGCAAAGTGATCTGCGCCGATCCCACTGTCGACCTGGTGACCGTGCAGGGCCTGGTGCCGGTCAGCGCTGACGATCCCTATGACGTCGAGCCGTTGCGCGGCGTGAGACGGAGCACGGAAAAGCCGCTGCTCGCGTTCGGGCGCATTGCGCAGAATTCGACCGAGATCAGCCGGAAATATCAGCGGGAGACCGGCGTGCCGTTCATCCACGGGCTGGCTGAGACGGTGCGGGCGCTGCAGAGCCTCACGCGCTACGCGGCAGCGGTGCAAAACACTGTCTCGGCAATCGAGCCGCCGCGCGGCCACAGCAAAGCTCTGGACGATCGTTCGCTCGGTGACCTTCTTGCCCAACACGGATTGCCGGATCCGAAGAGCGTGCTCGTTACAACTGCGGCCGACGCCGCGGCACAAGCCGCCCGAATCGGATTTCCGGTTGCGGTCAAGATCGTCTCGCCGCAGGCGAGCCACAAGACCGAAGTCGATGGGGTCGCACTGGGCCTGGGTGACGAAGCGGCCGTACGTGGCGCCGCCGAGCGTATCGCGGCGGCCCTGGCCCTCCATAATCCAAGCGCCGAACGCGGCGGCTTCCTGATCCAGGAAATGGTGGATGGCCTGGAGGTCATTCTCGGCGTCCGCGAGGATTCACAGTTCGGACCATTCATGCTGATCGGGCTTGGCGGCGTGCAGGTCGAGGTGATGCGCGACATCGCCATTCGCTTGTTGCCAATCGACGAGTTAGCCGCGCGGGAAATGATCGGCGCGCTGCGCGGCGCGTCTTTGTTCGGTGCATTCCGGGGACGGCCGGCGCGCGATATCGGCGCCGTGGTGCAAGGGATGATCGGTCTGTCGCGGCTGTTCATCGATCATCGCGATTGGTTGTCCGAGATCGAGATCAATCCGCTCATGGTGCTTGTGGCTGGCGCCGGCGTTCGTGCGGTCGATATACGCCCGGTCCGGCGCCACACATAGGAGCCGCTGGTGGAGCGGATTTGACATTCGCTACCCACCCAGCCGAGAACTCCGCGAGCGAATATCAAATCCAAAGCTCCACTAGCACTTGATATTGCTAGTGTCCTTTGATTCTAACATTCGCATAAGGACCTGCAGAACTGGGATACGAATGTCAGAATCGGACCACTAGAATGGACCCAGCCGCGGATAGCCTCAACTTCGAACTTCCCGAAGAAATTCGCATGCTTAAGGATACGGTTCGCAAATTCGTCGATCGCGAACTGATCCCGATCGAACGCACGGCCCGGAGCAACAACAAGCTCAAGCCGGAAATCGTTGTTACACTCAAGAGCAAGACGGAGGCACTCGGGCTCGCGGGCTATGACGTGCCGCGAGAGTATGGCGGCCTCGGCATGGGATTGGTTGCCAAGGCAACGGTATGGGCCGAACTCGGCAGGACCATCGCACTGCCGTCGCGTGCCGTCGAAATCTTCGGACCCAATGTCAGTCCGATTCTCTATCATCTCAACGAATCGCAAAAGACCAAATATCTGCTGCCGACTTTGCGTGGCGAGCTGAAGTGGTGCCTGGCGCAAACCGAACCGGATGCCGGCGGCGATCCGGGCAGCATGCGCACGACAGCGATCCGCCACGGCGACTATTACCTTATCAACGGCGTCAAGCGCTTCATCACCGGGGCCGATGACGCCGATTATGCGCAACTGATCGTCGCTACCGACCGGGCCAAGGGTTCCCATGGCGGTATCTCTGCCTTCATCGTCGATATGAAGGCGCCCGGCGTGAAACTATTACGACCGCAGGAGCTGGTGATCGATGACCGGCC
Source organism: Xanthobacteraceae bacterium (assembly GCA_050725855.1). Lineage (GTDB taxonomy): Bacteria > Pseudomonadota > Alphaproteobacteria > Rhizobiales > Xanthobacteraceae > BOG-931. The sequence goes on from JBOHIU010000251.1 coordinate 9,483, forward strand.
GTGGGAAATCGCGTTTGAAGACGTCAAAGTACCGGTCGAAGACCGCATCGGCGAGGAGGGTGACGGCTTCAAGCATGCCCAGCACTGGCTCAATGTCGGCCGCATTCGGCACGGCGCCCGCAGTCTCGGCGTCATCGAACGCTGCCTCGAGCTCGGCACCCGATACGCCAAGCAGCGTGTGACGTTCGGAAAGCCTTTGGCGGACCGGCAGGCGGTGCAATGGATGCTCGCCGACATGTTCATGGCTCATCATCAGCTCCGGCTGATGGTGTACGACGCCGCGTGGAAATACGACCAGGGTCGCGATATTCGCGCCGAAGCCTACATGGCCAAGATCTTCGGCGATAGCCAATCGTTTCATGCGGCCGACCGCTGCATGGAAATCCACGGCGGCATGGGTCTGGCTACCGATCTTCCGATCGAAAAGTTCTGGCGCGATCAGCGCAGCATGATGATCACCGAGGGCCCCATTGAAATCCTAAAGATGGCGCTGGCGCGCCATGTGCTGCGGACCTGTGCCTGACAGGACCAGCCCTATCGCAAGCAGTGGACAAGGATCATGAGCGAGTACAAGTATGAATGCGTGAACGTCAGGGTTCGTGACCGCATCGGCCGGGCGTTTCTCAACCTTCCCGACAAACGCAACGTCATGAGCCCGCAACTGCATTACGATATGGATAACGCGCTGGCGCGGCTTGAAGTGGACGAAGACGCGAAGGTCGTGGTGGTCGGCGGCGAAGGCGGCAATTTCAGCAGTCGCTCGGCTGCGACTTCGCCATAGCGGCCGAAAACGCCACGTTCTCCCTGTCGGAAGTCAATTGGGGAATCCTGCCCGGTGCGCTGGTGTCGAAAGTAGTGGCCGACATGGTGCGCCGCGCCAGGCGCTGTATTACGCCTGTCTCGGCGAGCCTTTCTACGGCAAGGAGGCGGCGAGAATCGGCATGGTCAATTACGCCGTGCCGCTCGGCAAACTGGAAGGTGCCGTGACCGATTTGGCGGAGCGGCTCATGAAAAAAAAGTCCGGCGGTACTGCGGGCAACCAAGCAGGCAATCCGCCATGTGCGGACCATGGATGTGCCGCAGGCCTACGACCACACCTCGGCCTGCCCCTCGAACACGCGCAGGATTTCCTCGACCGCGTGCAGATGCGTCGGCGCACCGTTAAGCGCCGAGACGTACATCTGCGTCATGACGCCCGCCATCCTTCCTTCGGCGCCCGATTGAGATCGACGACCTGCATGAAGGCTCCCTTTCTCGACTGCACCTCGTGCCGCTAAACCAAGCCCTCCGGGTAGAGCGAAGCGCAACCCGGCAGCCGTTGATCGGCTCGCCCGGATTGCTTTCCTATCCCGCTTACCAGCGCGCCAACTGCGTGATTTGCACGAGATTGCCGCAGGTGTCGTCGATCTGGGCGATGGTCGAGCCGGTGACCTCGGTCGGCGGCATCTTGAATTCGGCGCCGCGCCCCTTGATGCGCTCGTAGTCGCCTTTGATATCGTCGGTGAAGAACATCGCCGCGGGCTGGCCCTGCTGAAACAGCGCTTGCTGATAGGTCTTGGCCGCCGGATTGTCGTTTCGCGCAAGCTGCAGCTC
>JBOHIU010000252.1:0-21870 GCA_050725855.1 Xanthobacteraceae bacterium
CGCCGACGCCGCCGGCCAGGCGCGCGGTCTCGAAGAAGCGCGAGTGAGATTCCGCAACGCTGTCGGCGATGCCGAAAGGTGCGAGGTGCGCGCGCTCAAGAAGGGAATAATGTTTCAGCAGATCATCATCTGCGACGATGAGGCATTCGTTTCTCCATATCTCTTCATCATGAACACCGGGTACAGCCCTTGCCTGGAGATTAAGGGTCGCGACCCGAACTACCAGGAAGTTTTTGAAAAGTTCCTTGGCGAATTCGATTACTTATGGAAGGCCAACGCGCCGATCCAACTCGCCGCCGCAGCAGGGCAGAAGCGCGGAGAGTGAACTGTACGCTGTGATCTGATGCCGAACACGCGCCATGACGTTAGCGGCGCCATGACCAGCCACGTGATCGAGCTTATGACGGCGTATCATGAACGTCCCATGACATGACATCGCAACACGGCGGTGCTCACGCGACCGCCACCGTGACGGTATGGACGGCGTTGCGCGCCTTGCTCATGGGCTGGACGGTGCCGCGCGAGTCGGTTGCGCGCACAGCCAGCGTGTAGCTGCCGGCGCCGGCGGGCCGCCAGTCAAAGACAAAGCGCTGCCATGACCATTGCCGGCGGCGCTCGATCCGCGCCGGCGACCAGCTTTGACCGCCGTCGGCGCTGACCTCTACCTGGACGATCTCCGTGGCGGCCCAGGCCCATCCCCATACCTCGATTGCGGCCGCGGCCAACGGCCCCGGTGCGGGCGCGACGATCAGCGCTTCGGGCGGCGCTTCCCAGACCGGCCGGGTGCCGCCGGCCGCGAGGTCGGGATCGTTGTAGAGCACGGTCGTGAACGGACCGGTGGCACGGGTTTCGGCGAGTTCAAGCCGCCACATCCACTTGACCGTGTTGGTGCCGTAATAGCCGGGAACGATCAGCCGCAGCGGAAAGCCGTGCTCCGGCGCCAACGGCTCGCCGTTGACCGCATAGGCGAGAAGGACGCCGCCTTCGTCGAGCCGAGTCAACGGCACGTCCTTGACGTACCACTTGGCGCTCACACCGTCGTAATCGCCGTGGTCGAGACCATAGGCCCACACGAAGCGCGCGTCGGTGTGAACGCCGCAGGTCCGCAGCAGATCGGCAAGATCCGCACCGCTCCACACCACGTTGGCGACCCGGTGCACGGCCAGGTCCGGCCGGCGCGGCGCACCGGCGCATTGGTGGAAGGATTCGACCTGCCGCACCGGCAGGCGCCGAATGTCGTCGAGCGTCAGCGTGACCGGTCGTTCCACCAGGCCGGCGATATTGAGCCGCCAGTCCGCGGCGTCGACCCGCGGAATGCCGAGATGCGCCAGAATAAAGAGATCGCGTTGCGCCGTCACCGGCTCGATCGCCTGGTGCGGCTCCTGGATAATCCGCCGCGTGTAGCGCGCCGGGTCCATCGGCGCCGCGAACAACGGCGATGGTGGCCGGTGTCTGCTCTCGGCCGTCATTCGATCTTCTCGTCTGTCCGTGCCGAATAGATCAGAAAACCGGCGTCCGGCAAAGCTTCCCGCCGGGGCAGAATCGGCAAAGACGGATCGGCCAACGAGCTAATTTAGCGGCGGGTCTGAGCTTCCTTTTGAGACGTGAGAAGATTGATCTTCATGCCGTCCGGCATGATCACGTCGCCCGGCTTTTGGTTTGTTCCGCAGGGCCCGAGCCACTCGGCATACAATGTCATGGGCTTTGCCGGCGCTTGCCTGGTCATCGTCATGGTGTATTTGCTTTCCAGGTTGCCGGTGATGACGATACGCGACGTTGTCGTCTTGCGCCCGGATCTGCATACGGAAACGATCGTAATGGTGTTGCCGGACTGCTGCACGTCGGGCTTGGCGCAGCTGCCGGAAACACCAATGCCGGCCTGAAACACAGCTTCATCGCTGGCCGCATCCGAGCATTGTCGCACCGCGATGGAATGCGCCCCGGAGATCGTGATCCGCCAAAGCCCAGGCTTGCGAGCCGGGAAATCCCCCGCTGATGCCGCCGCGCTTGAGAAAAGAACGAGAATGCCGAGGGTTAAGCAGAAGCGATTCATGGCCTCCCCCCATGTTGAAAGCCGAATCGAAGCTCGATGCGTCAAAGATTGGACTGAGTCGGCGCTAACGGAACGCGTCGTCTCGCTACGATCCACAGAAAAAGCGACCGACCCGCCCGCGCACCTCCGGCGCATGAGCTCGAAGCGAGACGAACAGAGTTCTCGCCTCGCCTTCTTGGCTCAGGCCAGAGTCCGCTTGATTTCTTCCCGCGCCGTTTCGCAGCGTTCGGAAGCACAGCTCTCAAATATTCGCAGGGCCTATTCGCGGCTCCGCCAGCGTCACGGCTTTGGCGCACGGCCACCTATACAACGCCGCACCGACACCGTATAAATTTATCATCCAACAGTTTTCTTCATCCGAAGAGTAGCGCGCTCATAAGTTGCGAGAAGTTGGGAGGACAGGCATGGCAATTTTGGCTGATCAAACAAGACGCAATTTTTTGAAGGCATCGGGCGCGACGGCGACCGCCGCGACGATTGGAGCGCCGAGCATTCTCGGAGCGGCGCCGCTCAAGAAAGTCAATTTTGTCATCCAGTATTTTGCTCGCGGCGATTACGCCGAATACTATTTGGCGCTCGACCGCGGCTACTTTGCCAAGCGCGGGCTGGACGTGACCATTCAGCACGTTCTCGGCAATGCGCTCGCCTATCAAACGCTATCGGCCGGCAAGGCGGCGTTCGCTCACGCCGATATCGTTCAGATGCTGCAATTGCAGGGAAAGTCGCCCAAGCCGCAGCTACTGCTCGTGGCCGACATCGCCGACAAGCTGGCGCTGTCGTTGTTCTTTCTGAAGGGTCGCGGCATCGTTCATCCGAAGGATCTCGAGGGCAAGATCATCGTCGATTCGCCCGGCTCGACCACTCCTTTTATTTTCAAGCTGTTCGCCGAGAAGAACGGCATCGACCCGAAAAAGGTGAGCTGGCTGTTCACCGCCGCCACCAACAAATCGGCGATGATGCTGGAAGGAAAAGCCGATGCGGTCGCGACCTATCTGCCGGGCCTGGCTAGCCTGCAGGCTCACCTCAAGCCCGGACAGGAGATCGGCTATTTCATGTTCGGCGAAAACGGCGTCGACATTTACGGCGACGGGCTGATCACGCGAAAGGACTACTGGGATCGCGACGGCGACAAGGAGACGGCGAAGGCCTTCGTCGCCGCCTGCCTTGACGGGTGCAAGGACGCGTTCGCGGATCCGGCCGCGGCGGTCGACGCGCTGAGGAAATACCACCCGGAGGTCAACCGCGCGACGGGAATCGAAGAAGAGAAACTGATGGCGAAGGTCTGCATGCAGCCGCACGGACTCGGCTACATCGATCCGGGCAAGATGCAGCGAACCTACAGCGCGGTCGTCAACCTGCTTGGCCAGCCGATCCCGAAACCGGTGACTGCTTACTACACGAGTGCGGCACTTCCCGCGAAGCTCCCCGACCGGCAAGCCTCATAGCTGGCGGAGGCCCGCGCCATGGATGCGCTCCGGCCATCAACGCTTGGCGCCATGGCGGCGGAGGGCACTGTTGCGGAGCCGATGGTGCGCTTACGCGGTGTCAGCAAGGTCTATCGCAGCCTGCGGCGACACGGCGCCGATGTCGAAGCGCTGAAGCCGGTGGACTTGAACATCGCCAGTGGCGAGTTCGTCACCATCGTGGGTCCGTCGGGTTGCGGCAAGTCGACGTTGCTGTCGCTGATCGCCGGGCTTTCGCCTTCCACGACCGGCGAGATCGATATCGGGGGGCGGCCCGTTGCCGGCCCCTACACCGATCTCGGCATCGTGTTCCAAAAGGACCTGCTCTTGCCGTGGCGCACGGTCCTCGGCAACGTCCTCATCCAGGCCGAGGTCCGCGGCCTCGACCGGCGCGTGGCCGCCGCTCGCGCCGCGGAGCTTCTGGGTCTGGTCGGTCTATCGGGTTTTGAGCAATTCCTTCCCCATGAACTGTCGGGCGGAATGCGCCAGCGTGTCGCCATCTGCCGCGCATTGCTGCACGATCCGCCACTGCTGTTGATGGACGAGCCATTCGCCGCGCTCGACGCCATCACGCGCGATCAACTGACCCTCGACTTTCAGCGCTTCTGGCAGCCCGATCGCCGCACCGCCGTCTTCATCACTCATAATCTGGTCGAAGCCGTACTGCTCGGCGATCGCGTCGTCGTCATGACGCCTCGACCCGGCGGCATTGCCGAGATCCTCCAGATCGACCTCGGGCGGCCGCGCGATCTTACCGTCCGCGATACGCCCGACTTTGCCCGCTACACCCGGCGCATCCACGACATCTTCATCGAGACCGGCATTCTCAAGGCGGAATGATGTCCACGTCCAATGTCAATCACACCGACACCAACCATTTGCGAGCCATCCAGGGCGGCCGAATGAGGACAGAAGTCTCGCCGGCGCGGCCGAGCCAGCGCCTTCGATCCGGGACAGGATTCAGAAGCTTCTATTCGGTGATCGCAACGATCGTCATTTTCCTGATCTGGGAAGGCGGCGTCAGATTGTTTGCGGTGCCGGTTTTGATTCTTCCCGCCCCCAGCGTCATTTTCGCCACCTTATGGGATCGGCGCGACCTCTATCTCGCGTTCTCGGTGCCGACCATCGTCGAGATCGTGATCGGCTTTCTTGTCGCCGCCGCGTTCGGCATCGCGCTCGGCATTGTGGTCTCGTTCAGCAGTTTTGCCCGCACGACCTTCTATCCGATGTTGATTTCCTCGCAATTGATCCCGAAGGTCGCGATCGCACCGGTCTTCGTCATCTGGTTTGGAACGGGGCTGGAGTCCAAGGTCCTCATCGCCTTTCTGATCGCCTTCTTCCCGATCATGATTTCGACCATGGTGGGCCTGCAGGTGACCGAGACCGACATGGTCAAGCTGTTCAAATCGATGGGCGCCGGCAGCATGACAACGTTCTTCAAATTGCGGTTGCCGGCGGCGTTGCCGAACATCTTCGCCGGTCTGAAGATCGGAATGACGCTCGCGGTGGTGGGCGCCATCGTCGCGGAGTTCGTCGCTGCCTCCCGCGGGCTCGGCTACTATCTGCTTTATGCCAACGGCCAACTCGATTCGCCGGGCGTGTTCGGCGCGATCGTGTTACTGACCGTCATCGGGGTCATCCTGTATTACCTGGTCGAATGGTCGCAACATCTTTTCATGCCATCGGCGCTCATCAGGGCGGCGGATCTGACCCGGGCGACGATGTAGGCTCGTCATCCACGTCTGCCGGCTTTGCGCCGAGCACCTTCAGGATGCGGCCAACATCAAGAGCCGCTGATATTACGCGTTCTCGTGCAGAACCGAGTCGCGCACGTCATTCTCGATGAATTTCCAGATGCGATCGACATAGGCCACAAACTCCGGCATGCGCTTCAAGGTCAGCATGCGCGGCCGCGGCAAGGCGATGGCGACGCGCTCCAACAGCCGTCCCGGCCGACGCGCGAAGACCAGCACTTGGTCGGAGAGGAATACCGCTTCGTCAATCTGATGCGTGACGAAGAGCACGGTCTTGCGGCCCTGTTCCCAGATGCGCAACAACTCGGTCTGCATGATCTCCCGGCTCTGCGCGTCGAGCGCGGAAAAAGGCTCGTCCATCAAGAGGATTTCAGGATCGACGGCCAGCGCGCGGGCGAGATTGACGCGCTGGCGCATGCCGCCGGAGAGCTGGCGCGGAAAGTAATGCTCAAAGCCGTTGAGACCCACGAGCTTGAGAAGCTGGAGCGCGCGCTCGCGTTCACGTTTGCCGCTCTGCCCGGCGAGTTCCGGGCCGATCATTGTGTTTGCGAGCACGGTACGCCACGGCAGCAGACTGTCCTGCTGGAAGACGAAGCCGCGATCCGAGCCGGGACGGGTGACGAGGCGGCCGTCGATCCGGACTTCGCCCGAGGTCGCCCGCTCCAGTCCGGCGACGATCCGCAGGAACGTCGTCTTGCCGCAGCCCGATGGTCCGACGACCGAGACGAACGTTCCGGCGGCGGCCGCGAAATTGATCTGGCGCAACGCTTCGAGATCGCCGAAGCGCTTGTCGAGCGATTGCACGGCGAGTTTCGGCGCCATCAGTCCATCGTCCAAGGTACGAGCCGGCCTTCAAGCCAGTTGAAGCCCGCGGTCATCAGAATGCCGGCCGCCGCGAGCACGACGATGGCGGCGAACAGGTCAGGCATGTTGAAGACCGCGGCCGATTCATTGATGAGAAAACCCAATCCCGCGCGGGCGCCGAACAGCTCCGCCACCACCACGCCGATGAGCCCGCGGCCGATGCCGAGCTTCAGGCCGGTCATGATGAAGGGCATGGCGGATGGCAGCGACAATTTCCAGAAGATCTGGCGGCGGGTGGCGCCGAAGCTGCGCAGCATTTCGGCAAGCCGTTCGCTTTTCCGCTGCAGGCCCGCCTCGGTATTGATGGTGACCGGAAACAGGACGAGCGTCACCACGACCACAACCTTGGACCAGATTCCGATGCCGAACCACAGGATGAACAGCGGCGCCAACGCAATCACCGGCGTGGCATAGCTGCCGGCCACCCATGGCTGCATCACGCGTTTGATAAACACGCTTTCTCCCATGCCGACGCCGAGCGCGATGCCGAGCACGCTGGCGACCGTGTAACCGAGGATGAACTCAAGGCCGCTGACCGCGATGTGATGTCCCATTTCGCCGTCGGCGGTGAGCGCGATGATGGCGCGCACGATCTGGCTCGGGGCTGCAAGAAACAGGGCGTTGTTGACGACGACGCGGCCGATGAATTCCCATAGCGCAAGCCCCGCCACGATCGACAGCAGCCCGAGAAGGTGGTTGGCCAAGAACGGCTGCAGCACGCGCAGCAATCGGCCGATTGCAGCCGACGCGGCTGGCGTTCGCTGAAATTCTGCCGCGGGCGACTTCATGGCCCATCTCCCTGGAGCATATCTCGTTTAATAGACTCAGTTTGCGAGCCGGGAAATGCCGTCGATCGCAACGGTCGACTAAACGTTCCGAGCAAAGCAGAATGTCAAGGGCGCGCAACGCCACATTCTGTTTTTCTCGGAAAAACAGCTACCGTTGCGATTGACGGTGCACAATCGAACTGTTTTGAAGTAATGAAACTCGCGTCGCCGCCAACCTCTCGGCTCACGGACCGGCGGGGGTCACCCCGGGAATGATGAGCTGGTCCGCCTTCACCGTTTCGCCCTGCAGATCGCCGATCGACTTCATGGCGGCGATCAGATGCACCAAGCCACCGCGCGACACCACGTCGCTGTTCGGCATCACCTCGATCTTGCGCTCGAGATCATAGCTCTCGGTCGCCAGTTCGCGCGGCGCATGGGAAACCTTGACCATAAGATCGATCGATCCCTCCCGGTTCTTGTCGAACCACGCGATCGACTGGTTGACGACATGGATCAGCTTCTTCGCCGCTTCCGGATGGGCTTTCGCCCAGGCAGCCGTCGTAAACGCGCCCGCGAATGGTATATCGCCGGCGTAGTCTCTGACCGACGCAATGTTGTGGAAGCCGGCCTTGTCGGCGATGAAGCTGAATGGCGGCAACAGCATGGTCGCCGCGACTGTGCCGGATTTCAGCGCGGCCAGGCGCTCCGCGGTATTTGGGACGATGACGAAGCTGACGTCGTTATCGGTAAGCCCGTTCGCTTTCATGATCTGCTCGACATAAACGCGGGTAATGTCCTTGATGCCGCCGAGGCAGATCTTCTGTCCCTTCAAATCCTTCACCGATTTGATCGAGGGCTTGGCGTCGAACTCGTAAGGCGTCGTCCCGTTGATGATCCTGAGCATCCCGACCACGGCGCCGGCGGCGTCGGCGTGCACCGCCTCGACGACGCCATCAAGACCGATGACATCGAGCGAGCCGGCGACAAGCTGCTGCATCAGTCCCGGCGCGCTGGGCACGTAGATGAAGTCCGGTTCGATTCCCGCCTGCTTGAAGTATCCCTGCTGCTGGGCAATTGCCCAGGGCCAAGCGCCGGCGGCGGGGCCTCCGATAATGCCGATCGAAATTTTCTCGGCGGCTTGCGCCGGCATGGCGAACGAAGGTATGGCGAGCGAGAGTGCAGCCAGAAGCGCGGCGCCCAGCGGCGCCATTGTCTGTTTCATAGCTTTCCCTCCCTGTTCCAGAATCTCGGCCGTTTCTCGGTTCTTTTTTGCCAAGAGGCCCGGCGATACTGAAATCAGCGTTGTCAGCTTGTCAAAGCCGACACCGTGGCTATTGGGATTATAGCCTGAGACAAGGTGTCACGCCGGACTTCCCTTTTCGCGAGCACCAGGTTGCGAACGCAACATCGACATCGAGGCGCGCAGGAGCGCGGCAAGCGTCGAACTGAACTTGAAGCGCTGCTTCCATATCGCCGGACTCCGCGTTACCCGCTCCAAAGATCGCGGAATCGCAACGCCACCAGCCGATCGTATGGCAGTGCTTCGCTCAGCAACCCGTTGGCGAGGGCGAACTTGTTGATCCCATCGACGGCGTCCGGCGAAATCGTCGCATCGTAGAACGGCGCGTCGCGCGCGATCAGACCCGCGATCAGCGAGGCCGCTTCCGGCGCGAAGAGGCGCTCCGCGATCGGCGTGGCGCATGCTGGATCGGCCTTGAGGGCTTTTTGCGCCTTTACGATGGCGCGCACCGCACCGGCGGCGATCTCCGGCTGCTCTTCAATCAGCCGATCGGTCGTGGTCAAGGCCGCGAAATTATAGAACCGCGCGCCGGGCGGGCCATCGCCGCGCCGCAGATCGAGGTGAACCTTGGCGACTCCGAGCTTCTCGCCGATCGCAAGCCGCATACCGTTGCCCCAATAGGCGTCCGCGATGTTATGGTTGAGCGCTTCGACCCCGACACGATATTTGAAATGCTCGTTCTTGGTGCTGGGAAGCGGTACGATCGACACCTTATCCCGTTCTAGATCGATGCCGCCCTGCTTGAGCAGATGACGCAGCCCGACTTCTGGAAATGCCGTCGATGCTGAAATGCGCAAACCCTTCAGCGCGTCGAGATCGCCGCGCCTGACGTCGAGGTCGGCGCGAACGGCGAGGAACCAGTACGAATATTGCGCCAGCGCGCAGAGCAACCTCGCGCCCTTCCAGCCGGGAAAAGCGCGGGTCGCCATGTAGGCCGGACCGCCGAGGAAATGGACTTCACCGTTGCGCAATCGCTCCGGCCCGTTGAGCGCCCCATAGGCGCGCACCACTTCCGCCTCGATTCCTTCTTCGCGGAAGAAACCAAGTTCTACAGCCGCCGTGGCGACGAAATACGAAGGCGAGTCCAAATCGGCGACGACAAGCCGATACATGCGCACTCCTCCATGACGAACATGACACGATCCTTTAGACCGAATAATCCAAGGGATTGGGTTCGTCCAATGCGTTGCGGCGCCTGTTATTTGCTGTTCAACATGGCGCCGATCTTGTCGAGCGTCGGCTTAGGCAGCGCGAACGTCTCCTTCACGATCGCATCCATATCCTCCCCGCTCGCCGGGTCGAGCATGAGGTGACGTTTCTCGCAGGTGGCGACGAAATCGGGATCCTTCACCATCCGCGCGAATGCCTGGCGAAGCGCCGCGAGGCGGTCGGCCGGCACGCCCGGACCGCTGATGAAGGAACGGCCGATTTCGGCGGTCGACGCAATGGCGCGCAGAATTGCCTTGCCCTCATCTGCGGTCGCCAATTCCGAGAGCGTCGGCACATTGGGCAGAAGCGGGCTGCGCTTGAGCGCCGCCTGAAACAGCAGCGTCGCGCCGCCTTTGATCCAATCCGGATGCGAGGCCAGCATGCCGGGCAGGCCATAGGCGCCGTCGATATCGACCTCGCCGCGGTCCATGGCGAGCAGGATTTCGCTCGTGCCCTTGTAACCGATCACGATCTTGAACTTGGTGCCGCCGTAGGCGTTCAACGCCTCCGCATAGATATCGGTCGTCGAGCCGCGGCCCGACGCACCGACGGTGTATTGCTTCTTGCGAACGTCATCGATCGACTTGATGCCGGAGGAAATGCGTGCGATGCCGACGTCGATATTGGTGGTAACACGGCCAATGTAATGAAAATCTGCCGCGTTGGTCTTGCCCGACCCGCCGACCGCGCTGTCGAGCGCAAGGGTTTGCGCGAGACTGGCGAGCACGGTGCCGTCCCTGGGCGCGACATTGGCGATATAGTTCGCCGCCGCGAAACTGCCGGCTCCCGGCATGTTCTCGGTCACGATAGTTGGATGCCCCGGCAGAAACTTGGGCAGAAACTCCGCGACCAGCCGTCCGTAGATGTCGTAGCCGCCACCGGGCCCGTAGCCGACCAGCATGCGCAATGTTTTGCCCGCGTAAAAATCCCCAATCGGGTCGGCGGACGCGACCGATGCGGCCGTGAGCAGCAGGACAAGCGCAAGCGCGACGCGTTTCATCCCTATTTTCTCCTGCAGTTCAGCATTCCGCCAGCGCGCGTTTGCGCCATAGCGCCCAGGGGCGCGCCGAGGCGTTGAGCATCGCCCGGTCGCTGGTGAGCGCTTCGGCGCGGGTCATGAAATTGATCGGCCCGCCGATGGTGAGGGCGGCAAGCTGCTGGCGCGCATTGATCTCCGTGTAATAGGCGCGGAACACGGCATTAGGGAGCGACGGGCCGACCACCGAATCGCCGTGGCCCCGCATCAGCACGACGGCAGCCTCCTTGCCGAGTTTTCTCGCCAAATCCTTTCCCAGGTTCGGCGTCAGAATCATCAGGTCGGTGCCGTCGCCCGCATGCTTGCGAATTTCGAACAGCGGCACGCCGAGGCCGAGGAATCCCGCGTTGTGCAACAACGGCCGCAGGTTGGCGCGCGTGACGGTGAACGGAACAACAGTCGGCGAATGGCTATGGACCACTGCATTGACGTCCGGCCGCACCTTATAGATCTCGCCATGGATGAAGCGCTCGCGATAGAGGAGCTTGCCCTCGTCCCTGGGATCGACGGTCTGACTGTCGAGATCGAGCAGCACAATGTCATCGGCGGAAATCGATTCGGGCGCGATCGAGCGCGAGATCAGATAGCGGCCCGGATCGCGCGGATCGCGGACGCTGATATGGCCGAATGCATCGAGCACGCCGAGCCGCGCCAATGTGCGGTTGGCGGCGACGAGATCGTCAACCGTCTCGCGATCGAGCGGAGAGTGCGACGACTTGCGCCGAGGCGCCGGCGGGCGCGACATGGTTTTGGCGGGCATTCGCGGAATTCCGGATATGGCAGGGGCCTAGACGCTAACAACTTTCTGCGCTGCTCGGAAGTATGCCATAAGGCGCCTTCCCGCCGGAGGACTCCCACCACCTCATGAATAACGCCGACCTGATCGTCGCCACCCTCAAGGCAGCCGGCATCGCGCGCGGCTTCGGCATTCCAAGCGGTAACGTGCTGCCGCTGATGGAGGCCATGCGCAAGGGCGGGCTCGATTTCGTGCTCACGGCGCACGAGGGCTCCGCGGGCTTTGCCGCCGACGTGACTGGACGGCTGACCGGAACGCCGGGACTGTGCATCGCCACCCTCGGGCCCGGCGCGACCAACCTGGCGACCGGCATCGGCGATGCCTGGCTCGATCGCTCGCCGCTCATCGCCATCACCTGCAATCTCAACAGCGATCAGCTCGGCCGCCGCATCCAGATGTGGATCGATCACCACGCGTTGTTCAAGCCGATCACCAAGGCGACGCTGCCGCTGCGCAAGGGCGAGATCGGCGCGGCGGTCGCGCAAGCGATCCAACTGGCGCTGAGCGAACCGCAAGGCCCGGTGCATCTCGATCTACCGGAGGACGTTGCGCTTGCCTCGACCAACGAACCGATTCCGGCTTTTGCGCCGGCGAACCGGCTATCGCCGGCCGCCGACGATTCCATTGCGCGCGCCGCCCAGCTGATAGCGGCGGCGCGGCAGCCGATCGCCGTCATCGGCGCCTCGGCCATGCGCCTGCGCGATACCGCGCTGCTGCGGGCCATGATCGATAACCACAAGCTGCCTTTCGCAACCACGACCATGGCCAAGGGACTGATCGACGAGGACCATCCCCTCTCGCTCGGCTGCATCGAGCGCGCCCGCCGGCAAATCCAGCGCAAGCTTCTGCGGTCGGCCGATCTGATCGTCGGACTGGGCTACGACACCATCGAAGTCGAATATGAAGCCTGGATCGGCGATGCGCCGCTCCTGCAGATCGACATCGAACCCGTCGACATCGCGCCGTCGGTCAAACTCCTGCACCAGGTGACGGGCGATCTCGATTCGTCTTTTACCCGCATCGCCGCAAGGACCGGCGGGAAACCATCGCTCGGCACCGAACAAATCGCGGCGCACCGCCACGCCTTTCAGGCGGCGCTGCGGCCGGAGAGCGACGTCTTTACCGCGCACGCCGCCGTCGACGCGGTGCGCCGTGCCCTGCCCCGCGACGGCGTACTTGCCTTCGATGTCGGCGCGCATACCCATCAGATCGCCAGCCAGTGGACGGCGCACGCGCCCAAGACCTTTCTCATCACCAATGGCTGGTCGTCGATGGGTTTCGGTCTGCCGGCCGCGATCGCGGCGAAGCTTGAGCGGCCCGATCTGCCTGTGGTTTGTCTGATCGGTGACGGCTGTTTTCAGATGACCTGCGGAGAAGTCGCGACCGCGAAGCGCCTCGGCATCACGCTGCCGATCGTCGTGCTTGACGACAAATGGCTGGCGCTGATCAAGGTCAAGCAGATCCGCCGCCAGTTCCCGCTCTATGGCACCGCCCTGCAGGACGAGGATTATCGCGAACCGCCGTCGCATTATTTCGGCGTTCCGGCCCACGGCGTGCGTAGCGCCGCAGAGCTGCAACAGGCGGTGGAGCGTGCGCTTATTGCCGACGGGCCGACCGTGATCGAGGCGGTCGTCGATTCCGAGCACTATCTCGACGCCGTATACGATTGATCGCGCCGCGCCGGCTTGCACACCGACTTGCGCAGCGACGGCCGCCGTTAACCTCGCGTTAGGGTTAACATTCTATTGCTGACCGAGCCTCGCGGCAGCGCTACTGGCGCCGTTCAGCAGGACTTTGCCGCGGAATTGTAGCGATCTTGCAGGGCTCTTGGCAGCGATACCGAAGCGATCGAGATGCGTACGACCCGATCCCGCTCCGCACGCCTGTTGGCTTCGGCCGCGGTTATTGCCGCAGTCGCCGCAGTCGTCGCCGGATGTCAGACGACGCAATCCACGGCGACCACCGGATCGCTTGCACTGGTGCCGCCCGGGGATCGTTCGCAAGCCGCGTGGCGAGGCGATGTTGCAAGCTACGGACAGGAGTATCGCGCCAGCCCGTCGAATCTCGACATCGCACTGCATTACGCTCAGGCGCTCCGCGCCACGGGACAAAGCGCCCAGGCGCTCGCCGTGATGCAGCGGGCATCGATCAATAATCCATACAACAAGGCGGTGCTCGGCGAGTACGGCCGCACGCTCGCCGAAAACGGCGATTATCAGCAGGCGTTCGACGTATTCAACCGCGCTCAAACGCCCGATCAGCCGGACTGGCGCATCCTTTCCGCCCAGGGCGCGGTGCTCGACCAGATGGGTCGCCATAAGGACGCGCAGCGCTTCTACCTGACCGCGCTCAAGATCGCCCCCAACGATCCGTCCGTGCTTTCCAATCTCGGATTGTCCTACGCGCTGTCGCACGACCTGCCCGATGCCGAAAAGGTTCTGCGCGAGGCGGCGGCGCAACATCCGGTCGACCCGCGGGTGCGGCAGAATCTGGCGCTGGTCGTCGGGCTGGAGGGCCGTTTCGCCGAGGCCGAGAATATCGCGCGCGCCGATCTGCCGGCCGATCAGGCCGCGGCCAACGTCGCCTATCTGCAGCAGATGCTCGCGCACAAAACCGGCGCTTCGATGAACAATCAGATCGCCCGCAGGGAATCCGGATCGAGCTGACACCCGGATCGGACCCGGCCCCGCTCGCTCATTTAGTGGTGCAGGACGCCCATCACGCGGATCGCGGCCGGGCCGAGAATGACGATAAACAGCACCGGCAGGAAGAACACGATCATCGGCACGGTGAGTTTCGGCGGCAGGCCGGCGGCCTTTTTTTCCGCTTCGGACATGCGCATGTCGCGGTTTTCCTGCGCCAGAACGCGCATCGTGGTGCCGAGCGGAGTGCCGTACCGCTCCGCCTGTTGCAGCGCTAGACACACCGCGCGTACGCCTTCGATCCCGGTGCGGCGCGCCAAATTGTCGTAAGACTGACGGCGATCCGGCAGATAGGACAATTCAGCCGTGGTCAGCGTAAGCTCTTCCGCCAGCGCCACCGATTGCGATCCGATCTCCTCGCTGACCTTGCGAAACGCCGCCTCGATCGATATCCCGGATTCGACGCAAATCAGCAACAGATCGAGCGCATCCGGAAAGGCGCGCTTGATCGATTCCTGCCGGCGCTGGATCCGGTTTTTGAGAAACAGGTTCGGACTGGCGAGACCTAAATAGGCGCCGCCGATCGACATCGCGATCTTGACCATCGCCGGGTAGTGGAGCTTCAACACCACGAAAATGTAAAACGTCGAGACGATCAGCATCAGGATCGGCATCGCCATTCGGAAGAACAGATACGTGACGTAGGGCGCCTGTCCTCGGTAGCCGGCCTGCATCAGCATCGTTCGCGCCTGATCTTGCCCGAGCCACTTGCTTAGATTGAAGTCGTCGACGACTCTCTTCATGTAGGTTTTCGGCGATTGCCGAAGCGTCGCCTTGCTGCCCTGAACCATCCGCTCGCGCTCGCGCTGGCGCATTTTCTCGCGTTCCAGCGCCACCGCCTTCATCCGCTTGTTCAGCGTATCGGTGGCCAGAAGCGGCATGGCGAGCGTAATCACGGTGGCGCCGGCGGCGATGGCGGCGAACACCATGGTGAGGACCTGCGGGTCCATAAGCTGCTCGATGATCGAACGCAGCATCGTTGCCTCAAAAATCGAAGTTGATCATCTTGCGCATCACCATGATGCCGGTGAACATCCAAAAAGCCGAGCCGGCCAGCATCAGCCGGCCGAGCTGCGCGGTCCACAAAAGCTCGATGTAAGTCGGACTGGTGAAATAGACGAGACCTAAGACCACGATCGGCAGCGAACCGATGATCGCCGCCGAAGCCTTGGCCTCCTGCGACATCGCCTTGATCTTGCCCTTCATCTTCTTGCGGTCGCGCAGCACGCGCGACAGGTTGCCGAGCGCCTCGGAGAGATTGCCGCCGGCGCGCTGCTGAACGGCGACGACGATGCCGAAGAAATTGGCCTCGGGCACCGGTATGCGCTCGTAGAGCTTCAGACAGGCGTCGCCTAGCGGAATGCCGATGGTTTGCGTCTCGATGATCGACCGAAATTCGCTGCGGATCGGTTCCGGCGATTCGGCGGCGATCAGCTTGAGACTGTCGAGCAGCGGCAGACCCGCCTTGATGCCGCGAACGATCACGTCGACCGCATCGGGCAACGCGTCGAGAAATTTTGATTCCCGCCGCTTCTTGAGAAACTTTAGGAGCCAGGCCGGAATCCCGAAACCCGCCGCGAAGGCGAATGCGAGCGCGGCCAGCACGGCGATCTTCACCAAAAGCGCGATCAGGAACGCGGCAAATCCCAATGCGACGGAGGTGACGATGAACCGGCGCTTGGACCAATTCAATCCGGCTTGCGAGAGGCGCACCGATAGGGCCGCGCGCTTGGCCCTTTTCTGCCGCTCTTCCAGTTCCTTGAGCGTGCCCTCGACCTGTTCGCGTCGCGATCTCTGCGCCGCGCGCGTCGGCCGCGCTATCGGCTCCGAGCGCGCGACGCTCGCCATCCGCCGCTCCGCTTTGCGCTCGCCGGACAGCAAAGGATAAAGCAATACCCACGCGACGCCGCCGATCGCGAAAGCCACCAGAAAGAAGAGTCCGTAGGTCTGCATCAACGGCTCGCGTTATTAGACACCTGCGGGCTCCGTCTCGGCCGCGTCGAGCGCGGCCGCAAGCCGGTTATCCTCGCCATAATAGCGGGCGCGCTCCCAGAACTTCGGCCGGCCGATCCCGGTCGATTTATGCCGGCCGATCAGGTTCCCGTTCGCGTCCTCCCCGATGATCTCGTAGACCAGCAGGTCTTGTGTAATGATGACGTCGCCTTCCATGCCCAGCACCTCGGTGACGTGCGTGATGCGCCGCGAACCGTCGCGCAAGCGCGCGCCATGAACGATGACGTCGACCGAGCCGCAGATCATCTCACGGATGGTTCGCGACGGCAGCGAGAAGCCGCCCATGGTAATCATCGACTCGACGCGCGATAGCGCCTCGCGCGGGCTGTTGGCGTGCAGCGTGCCCATCGAGCCGTCATGGCCGGTGTTCATCGCCTGCAGTAGATCGAAGGCTTCCGGGCCGCGCACCTCGCCGACGATGATGCGTTCGGGCCGCATGCGCAGGCAGTTGCGGACGAGATCGCGCATCGTGATCTGACCCTCGCCTTCCAGATTCGGAGGCCGCGTCTCCAGCCGCACCACGTGCGGTTGCTGCAATTGCAGCTCGGCGGCGTCCTCGCAGGTGACGATGCGTTCGGTATCGTCGATGAATTGGGTAAGGCAGTTGAGCAGTGTCGTTTTGCCCGACCCGGTTCCTCCGGAAACCAGCGTATTGATGCGGCAGCGGCCGACCACCTTGAGAATTTCGGCGCCCGCGATCGAAATCGAACCGAACCTGACGAGCTGCTCCAGCGTCAGCTTGTCCTTCTTGAACTTGCGGATGGTGAGCGCCGGACCGTCAAGCGCCAGCGGCGGCACGATGGCGTTGACGCGGGAGCCGTCCGGCAGGCGGGCGTCGCAGATCGGCGAGGATTCGTCGACGCGGCGGCCGACTTGGCTGACGATGCGCTGGCAGATGTTGAGCAGCTGCTGATTGTCGCGAAAGCGGATGCCCGTTTTCTGGATCTTGCCGCTGACTTCGATATACACCGTGCCCGATCCGTTCACCATGATATCGGCGATTTCGTCTCGGGCGAGCAACGGCTCCAGCGGTCCGTAGCCGAGCACGTCGTTGCAGATGTCGTCGAGCAGATCCTCCTGCTCGGCGATCGACATCACGATGTTCTTGATCGCAATGATTTCGTTGACGATATCGCGGATTTCTTCGCGCGCGGAGTCGGCGTCAAGCTTGGCGAGCTGCGCCAGATCAATCGCTTCGATCAGCGCGCCGAATATCGTGCTCTTGACCTCGTAATAGGATTCCGAGCGCCGCGCGTCGATGGCACTGGGAATCTGCTGCGGCGGTGTTTTCGGCCCGGCATTGACCTTGCCCGACGGCGCGCCGATGATCGGGGCGCCGAGTCCGGCGGAAGGAAATGGCGTACGGCCGGCTTCCGGCGGTGCGGACACCGGCGGCGGGACCGCAATCGGCGGCCCGGAAGACTGCGGCGGCCGCTGTTCGTCGGCGGCAGTGGTTCCGGCAATGGGACGCTTACCAAACACGACGCTACTCCAACTCTCGCTTCGCCTATCCCAAGAGCTTCTCGATCAGCGGCGACAGCCTTCCCCGAGGTTTCTTCGGTTCGGACCGTCCGGTCATCCGCTGCGCGAGTTCCCTGAACGTCTCGGCCGTTCGGTGGCTTGCGGAAATCTCGGCGATCATCTGCCCGTTATTCGCCGCCGCACCGAATATCTGCGGCTCGAAGGGAATGGTCGCGACGGGATTGTCCTCGAGCGCCTTGGCAAAATCCGCAGCCTTGATTTCCGGCCGCTTGGGAACTCCGACCTGGTTAAGACAGTAAAGCGGCTTACGATCGTTTGGCCGCGAGCCCTTCAAGAAATCGTAAACGTTCTTCGCATTCCGCAGATTGGCGAGATCGGGCGCGGCGACGATCAGGATGTCGTCGGCGCTGACCAGGGTCTGTTTGGTCCAGCCGCTCCATTGATGCGGAACGTCGAGCACAACGCACGGCACCGTTGCGCGCAGCGAATCGAAAATGGCCTCGAAGGCGTCGGCGCCGAAATCATAAACGCGGTCGAGGGTCGCCGGCGCCGCCAGGAGACTCAGATGGTCCGTGCATTTCGCCAAAAGCCGGTCGACGAACGCATTGTCGACCCGGTCGGGCGAGAATACCGCTTCGGCGATGCCCTGCGGCGGGTCCTGGTTGAAATCGAGGCCCGCGGTGCCGAACGCGAGATCGAGATCGGTGACGACGGAGTCGAGCGCAAGGTCGTGCGCGATGCTGAACGCCATATTATGGGCGACCGTCGAAGCACCGACGCCGCCCTTGGCGCCGACGACGGCGATGATGCGGCCGACCGGCTTGGCGTCCGGCGCCGAGAACAGACCGCACACCGAACGCACGACCTGCAGCGTGCCGATCGGCGAAATAAGGTAATCGCTGATGCCGCGGCGCACCAGCTCGCGATAAAGCCCGACATCGTTGGTGCGGCCGACCACAATGACGCGCGTAGCGGCGTCGCAGACCTGGGCGAGCTGATCGAGCCCGCCCAAAATATCATCGCCGCGGCCGTCCGATTCCAGCATGATGACGTTCGGGGTCGGCGAACTCCGATACGCTTCGGCCGCGGCGGCGAGGCCGCCCATCTGAATGCGCAAATGCGCCTTGGCCATGCGGCGATCCTCGCCGGCCGCCTGGATGGTCGCGGCTGTCTCCACTGTGTCGCAGAACGCCTGCACCGAGATGCGCGGAGCCGGAGCGATCTGCTCCTCCGCGACGGTCTCGGCGGCGACCTCTTCCGGCTTGGCTTGATTAGCTTGTCTCATCTTGTGCCAGTTTCATTGCCCGACGCCGGAGGCGATCTTGCCCGCATTGGGATTCGCATATTGGGTCCCGGTGTCCTTCCCGGCCCGGTATTGCTCCATCACCGTCGTTCGGCGCATGGTGTAGGCTGGCGTTTCCGCCCGTGGCTGTACCAAATCGGCCGGATCGGCCACCATGGCTGCGAGATTGCGCTGTGTTGCACAGCCGAAATCCCACGGCGGCTGATTTTCGGAATAGTCGCGATTCAAGCTTGGACCGAGATCCTCCGGCCACAGGCCGCAGGGGCCGGCCTGCGCGGCGATCCGCGGATAACTGACGCGCACCGTAGCCAGCGTATCGGGCGAGACGCGATAATTGCGCACGGCCATGCTCTGCCGCGGTACGCCGCTCGCTGCGAGAATCGATTCGATCTCCGGCAATGCCCCGGCGGAGGAATTCGTATTGCTGCTCCCGACGGGGAGGGCGATGACGACTCCGCCCGTGGCTACGCTCTTCCACGATGCCGCGAAAGCAAGCAACTCGGCGCGTTGACTCGCCGTCAGCGAATCGCGATGGGCACCGATGAACAGCTGGAAGGTGCGATCCTTTTCCGCAATCGTGATCGGATGCCGCAATCGATAGTCGGTCGGGACCGTGGGAGCGCCAGTGATCTGCTGGTCGGTGTTGCAGCCGCAGACGAGCAGGAGACAGCCCACGGCAGCGGCGGTCCGCAGCAGGCCCGCGATGCTGGCGCGGCGATCGCCGCATCCGTTGTAAACAATGTTCATCGATCGTCTCCCAGCCGTGCGGCTAATCCATTATAAAGCCGTACTTGCCGTAGTAAGCGTCGGGCGGCAGCACCTTTCCACCCACACCGTAGATACGGTTGAGATTGCCAAGCAGGATGGCTGACGGATCGCTTGGATCGGCGTAGCCGTCGTCAGGTTCCGAAAGCTCCTTACGCGCCACGGCGTGCACGATATACGGCGTCACAAAGATGACGAGCTCGGTTCGATTGTTCTGGAAGTCGCGACTCTTGAACAACGGTCCGAGAACGGGAAGCTGCATCAGTCCGGGAAGACCGGTGATGTCCTGTTTGGTCTCGTCCTGGAGCATGCCGGCCATGGCGAGCGTGCCGCCCGAGGGTATTTCCACGGTCGTATCCGCGCGCCGCACGTTCAGTCCCGGAACGCTGACTCCGCCGATGGTGATCGAATTCTGATTGTTCAGCTCCGATACCTCCGTCAACATGTTGAGACTGATGCGGCCCTCCGACAGCACCACGGGAGTGAAAGTCAGGCTTACGCCGAAGTTCTGAAATTGAATCGACGGTTGGCAGGTACCGCCGGTACAGCTCACATTCGGATAGGGGAACATACCGCCGGCCAGAAAGTGCGCGGATTCTCCGGATATCGCGGTCAGGTTCGGCTCCGCGAGCGTGCGAACCACGCCGGCTTGATCCATTGCCTGCAGCGTTGCCGTCAGTCCCTGGAACGTAGCGCTGAGCGAATTGCTCGGCGTCCCGTTGATTGGAAACGAATTGGAGCTATTGAGCTTCAAGACCGACGTGCCATACGTAAAGCTGCCGCTGAGATTGATGCCGAGCTGTTTGACGATGCTGCGATCCAATTCCGCGACCGTCACTCTCAACATCACTTCGTCGCCGGCACGCACGACGATGGCATTGACCACCTTGCTGCCCAGCGCAACCGTGGTCGCGGTACCGTCATTGAGAAGCCGTACCGCGATATCGTAGGCCTGCTGCGACTCCGCCTGGTTCGCCACCGTGCCGGAGAGAACGATTCCCTGTCCGATGCCTTCGACATTGATGTCCGAATCCGGGATCACTTCCTTGATGGTTTGGCGGATACCGTTGAGATCGCGCGTCACCGCGATGTCGAAACCCGCGATTTGCCTGCCCTGCGCGTCGAAAAAGAAGACATTGGTCTGGCCGACGGCGGTGCCGATGATGTAGGCGCGGCGTGACGAGCGCACCACGGCGTTGGCGATCTTCGGATCGGCGACCAGGACGTCCTTGATGTCGGTCGGCAGATCGATCACCACCGACTTGCCGACACCCAGCGTCACCGCCCGGGAGGTAGCGTCGCTCGCCGCGACACGGATCGTCTGCACAGCCGAAGCGTCGGGCGTTCTATCGGCGGCCACCGCGGCGCCAGGGGCGAAGACCCAAGGCACGATCAAGGCCGAGAGCGCTGCCACGCGGATTGCCATCCTGGCTGTCATGGCCGTTGTTTCCCTGCACATCAGCGGTCCACCGTTTCCATGCTGCCGATGCCGTAGCGCACCGTCCTGATCGATGCAGCCTTGGAGTTCTCGTCGCCGCCTTGCGGCATTGACGATGGGGAATCGAGGAGGCTGCGCAGCGACAGCGACAGCGTGCCGAGTTGATGGGCACGCGCGAGCGTCTCCGCCTGCTGGGGCGTAAGCTCAACGGTCGCCGTCTTGCCCATGACGACCTTTTTGCCGTCCTTCTCCTCGACCGCCTGATCGACCGCGAGCACGCGCACGTTCTGCAAGATCGTATCGGTGACGATTTTCTCCGTGCCGCTTGCTTTTTCGGCTTGTCTGTCGTGATGGGTCAGCAGGATGTCGACGTGATCCTCCGGCAATATGAAGCCGCCAGCATCACTTTCCGGCGTGATATCCAAGGCCACGGCACGCATTCCCTTGGGCAGGATCGCCGCCAGAAACCCGGAGCGTTTGGCGAACACCACCATCGGATCAAAAATCGGCTGTCCAGCCAGAATTCGCACACGCACGATGGCGCCGGTAAATTGATCGATGGCATTCGGCCGTGCCGATTTTTTGATGAAATTCGAGTTGGCCGAGGTCGCCGGCCAAGTCTGCCAGGTAATATCGTGGGTCTGAATGGCCTCGCCTCGGCTGAGATCCTCTTTGGCGACCAGCACGTCAACGGTCTTGAGCTGAACTACCGGCGCCTTGGCCGGTTCACGGGCCGGCTTGCTGCCGCTGTGGCTTGCCAGATACGCGGCGACGCCACCCGCGGCGACGGCAATGCCGAGTACAACAAGACGCGCGGGTTTCATACGCTTCACTTCCCGAATGACGCTTTCGGCGCGGAGCGCCTGTTGCCGGATTTCACCAGCTAAACGTCAAGGCATGGTTAATGAGGCGTATCTAAAAC
>JBOHIU010000253.1:0-20686 GCA_050725855.1 Xanthobacteraceae bacterium
CGGCAGATTTTCGACCGCATGGTCGGCGGCGAGGAATTCGACGCCTCGGAGCTGTCGGCTTCCGAATTCATCAGCCTGGCCGGCAACGGCAAGAGCCGGTTCGTCGCCATCCCGGTGTTTCCCTCGCGCGTATTCCGGCACGGTTACATCTTCGTCAACAAGCGATCCGGCATCCGTACGCCGAAGGATCTGGAAGGCCGCCGCGTCGGACTGCCGCTTTACACCCAGACCGCCTCGATCTGGGTGCGCGGACACCTCGCGCATCAGTTCGGAGTCGATATCGGCAAAATCCGGTGGGTGCAGGGCGCGGTCGAAACCGGCGGCAGCCACGGACATCCGCACGCGTTGCCACTGCTCAAGCCCGTCGCGATCGAGCAAAACACGACCGGGCAGCCGCTTGGCGAATTGCTCGCCGCGGGCGAGATCGACGCCTATCTCGGTTCGCGCAAGCCGCCGTCATTCGGCACGCATTCCGACGTGGCGCGGCTGTTGCCGAACCATCACGCACTGGAGCGCGAGCTGTTCGAGCGCGAGCGGATTTTTCCGATCATGCACCTCGTCGCCATCCGCCGCGCGCTCTATGAGCGCCATCCGTGGATCGCCGACAGCCTTTACGCGGCATTCGTCGAATCCAAGCGCATCGCCCGCGCACGCCTGCGCTACGCCGGCTCGCTCGCCGCCATGCTGCCGTGGCTGCAGGACGAAATCGAGGAGATCGACGAGGTCTTTGGCGGCGGCGACCCGTTTGTCTATGGCGTCGAACCCAATCGGCCGACGCTTGAGGCGCTGGTTCGCTACATGGTCGAGCAACACTTCATTCCGAAGGCGATGCCGATCGAAGAGCTGTTCGTGCCGCTCCCCGGCGCGAGCGGAACATAGCTCGTCGGCCGTTCGCATCCAGCTTCCGCCAACGTTCGTTGCCTTGATGACATTCCCCCATGGGGGCCCCGATGGCGCCGCGTCCAAGCCCGCACATCGTCGCGGCGTTGGAACCAAATGCCCTCGCTGCGGTTTGGCGGTCAGGCACGTCATTACGTGCACCAAACGATAATCGTCCCTGCGGATTTTGCCGCGGTTGATTGTGCCCCGCCGTTGCGAACGGCGAGGCGCTCCGACCGCCGTCAGCGCTGGGCTGAGCCGGCCTCGCTCAAGGAGCAAACCAAATGTTCAAAATGATCAAAACAAGAGCGGCGCAGGCTATCGCCGGCGCGGCGGTCGCCCTGCTGGCCACGAGTGGTATTGCGCTGGCTGCCAATGCACCCCCGGCCGTCTCTATCGGCACGCTGTATTCGGGCAGCGGGAATTTCGCGGTCTCGTCGCAAAATCAATACCAGGGACTGCAGTATTGGGCCAACGCCGTCAACAAGAACGGCGGAGTGATGGTCAAGGCCTTCGGCAAGAAAATCCCGGTCAAGATCACCGCCTACGACGATCAGAGTTCGACCTCGACGGCGACGACGCTGTACAACCAGCTCATCACC
Organism: Xanthobacteraceae bacterium; assembly: GCA_050725855.1. GTDB lineage: Bacteria > Pseudomonadota > Alphaproteobacteria > Rhizobiales > Xanthobacteraceae > BOG-931. The sequence continues at coordinate 1,482 of JBOHIU010000253.1, forward strand.
CAGAACAAGGTCAATGTCCTGGTCGCGGATTTCGGCTCGGTGCTGACCTCCGTCGCCGTTCCGATCGCCGCCGAGCATCATCAGCTTCTGATCGATCCCACCGGATCAAGCACGACGTTTTTCACCAAACCGACCGATTACCTGGCCGATGTCAGCATTCCGAATTCAGGGATTTGGCCGATTCCGCTCGGCAAGTTCCTGCTCAGCCAAAAAATCAAGCGCATCGCCATCCTCTACGATGCCAACGATTTCGACGCCTCGCAGGCCAACACGCTCAAGTCGGTGCTCGCCAAGGGCGGCGTGACGCCGGTCTATTTTGACTCGGTGCCGACCACGGAATCCAACTACTTCGTATTGCTGCACACGATCGCCGCGCAGCACCCGGATGCGGTCATCGAACTGGGTTATCTCGACAACGACATCGCGTTTCTGCGCGCGCTTTCAAGCGGCGGAATGCATTTCAAGATGACGTTCACGGTCTTCCCCGGCCAGCTCGAGCAGCTCCTCACCAAGAACGTCGGCGAGAAGGTCCTCAATTACACCTACACCTATCCGACGCCGCCGCTGGTGACGTACGAAAAGGTGACGTATGGGCCGACTACGTCGCAGTTCATCAAGCAGTGGGGCGCCGCGCACAACGGCGCAACGCCGAACTTCCTCAACGCCGCCGGCTACAATACCGGTCTCATCATCCAGGACATGCTGGGAACGGCAAAGGAGTTCACGCAGGAGAGCTTTCATCAGGCGCTGATGGATATGTCCGGCAAGACCACCACGCTGCTCGGCGATTTCAAAATCGATGCCAACGGCGGGCAGATCGGCGAACTGCTGCCGGTGGCGCAGCTCGTGCCGCAGAATGGAAAAAACAAGATCGTCGTCGTCTATCCGCCGGATAAGGCAACCGCCAAGCCGGTGTACCCGGCGCCGCAATCCTGACGCGGCCGGCGCGGAGCGGCGGGAGGCCGATCGCCTCCTGACCGCGCGATCCGCTCGTCACCGAGGGCTGAGGCATGGCGCTCCTTGAATATGCGTTGGTCGGGGGCGTCCTCTACGGCATCTTCTTCAGCCTGGTCGCGATCGGCCTCAACTTCGTATTCGGCGTCATGCGCATGATCAACCTGGCGCACGGCCAGTTCATCATGCTGGGCGGCTTTGGCGCCTATCTTCTCTACAGCGACCTGAACCTCAACCCGGCGGTCGGGATTGCGCTGGCGGTCGTCGGCGCGACCGTGATCGGCTATCCGCTCTATTACGCGGTCGTGCCGCGCCTGCAGCGCAGCCGCGATCCGGAAATGTATTCGTTCATCCTGTTTTTCGGCGTGGCGCAGATGATCGAGGCCATCGCCATCCTCGCGTTCGGCGCCAATCAGCGCTCGCTGCCCGTCGGTACTCTCGGCAGCGGCAGCATCGGCTTTCTCGGGCAGGATTTCCCCGACAGCTGGTGGGTCGCGGCCGGCGTCAGCATCGCATGCATCCTCGCGCTTTATCTCTATCTCACCCGGACCAAGCTCGGCTTCGCCACCCGCGCCATCATGACCAATCGCGGCGAGGCGCTGGCGACCGGAATCGATGTCGACCGCGTGTCGACCATCGCGTTGATCATTGGGCTGGCGCTGGCCGGGATCGCCGGCGTGTTCGTGCCTTATCTGCTCGGCTCGATCGATCCCAGCATCGGTACCGACCTGACCACGTCTTCGTTCGCCATCATCATCATCGGCTCGCTCGGCCGGCCGGTGGGTTCGGTCATCGGCGGCCTGGTGTTCGGGGTCAGCAGCATGCTCATGCAGACCTATTTCTCGTCCTGGTCCAATCTCGTGCCCTACGCGCTTCTCGTTATCATCGTGCTCATCCGTCCCTCCGGCCTGCTGGGCCAGCCCGTGCGTGAGGCGTGATCCCGTGCTAAAATCGCCATGGCTGGGCGGCGCCGCGATGCTCATCGTGCTTGCTGTCACTTTCTTGGTGGCCCCTCGTCTGTATTCCAATCAAACGCTGCTATTCACGATGATGACCTTCATCGCGCTCGCGCAAGGTCTCAACCTGCTCTACGGCTTCACCGGCTACCTGCCGTTCGGTTATGTCGGCTTTTTCGGCGCCGGCGCTTACGGCACCTCGCTCCTTGTGGTGCACGCGCATTTCGCCGCCATTCCCGCGGTCATCGGCGGCGGCGTGGCCGCCTTGGCGGCGGCGCTGATCCTCAGCCCGCTTCTGCGCCTCTCCGGAGCCTATTTCTCGATCGCCAATCTGGCGACCTCGCAGATCCTTTATCTGATCGTCGGCAATCCGGCGCTCACCAAAATCACCGGCGGCCCTTACGGCCTCAACATCCAGGCGATATTCGATCCGTGGGCATCCTATCTCGCCATGCTGGCGATCATGTTGCTCGCCTGCGCCGTGGCGATCTATTTCCGCAACTCGCGTTTCGGGCTGGCGTTGCGCGCCATGACGCAGGACTACGTGAGCGCGCAGATGTCCGGCATCAACATCGTGCTGTCGCGTCTCATCGTCTGGCTCGCCTCCGCCGCGGTGGCAGGGCTGGCCGGCGGCGCCTATGCCTGGAACATCTCGGTGTACTATCCCGAGGCGGTATTCGGGCTGGACATTAGCGTGTTCGCCATCGTCTTCGCTCTTTTCGGCGGCGTCGGCACGGTGATTGGTCCGGTGCTCGGCGCCGTCGTTCTTTATGTGCTGTACAGCGCCATCGGCATTTCGGTGCCGCAATATTTCGAGCTGATCTACGGGTTTTTGATCGTGCTCCTCGTACTGTTCCTGCCGGACGGCGTGCTCTCGCTGTTGAAGCGGAGGCGGATCGGTGCCATCTGAAGCGCTGCTCGACGTGCGCGATCTGCGCAAGAGCTTCCACGGATTGGCGGCGGTGAACGGCGTGAGCTTTACCATCCGCCGCGGCGAGATCGTCGGCCTTGTCGGTCCAAACGGCTCCGGCAAGACCACGATCATCAATCTGATCTCCGGAATAGTGCCGGCCGATTCCGGGAAAATCCTGCTCGATGGACGGCCTATCGAACATTTGTCGCCGTTCCGGCGCGTGCACCTGGGAATAAATCGCAGCTTTCAGGTGCCGAAGCCGTTCCGCGACATGACCGTGGCCGAGAACATCGACGTCGCCCGCAAGTTCGGCGGCCGCGAGGGCGCCGGTCCGGAGATGATTCTCGACGAGCTGGGATTTGCGGCGCAGCGCGAGCGGCTTGCCGGCTCGCTCACCGTGAACCAGCAGAAAATGCTCGACCTCGGCCGGGCGCTGGCCACCAGCCCGAAACTTCTGCTGATCGACGAGATCGGCGCCGGCCTCAATCCGTCGGAGCTCGCCGTCGTCGCCGAGCTTCTGATCCGGCTGGCAGCGCGCGGAATTGCGCTCCTCGTGGTCGAACATCTGCTCAATTTCCTCAACCGCATCAGCAATCACGCGATCGTTCTCAACGTCGGCGCCAAGCTGTTCGAAGGCACGCTCAAGGCGGCTTCGGCTGACCGCGAAGTGGTTGCGGCTTTTCTCGGAGGCTGAAAATGCCGCTGCTTGCGCTCAAGGGAATCGAGTCCGGCTACGGCCAGGTGCAAATCCTGTGGGGCGTCGATCTTGACGTGCGCGCCGGCGAGACCGCGCTCCTGCTCGGCGCCAATGGCGTCGGCAAGACCACGACATTGCGGACCATCATCGGATTGCTGCCATGCTGGCGCGGCGAAATCACCTTTGAGGGCCAGCCACTGCATGATCTCAAGCCGTCCGAACGCATTCGCCGCGGCATCGGCTTCATGTCCGAGCTCGGCATTTTTCCAGATCTGTCGATCGCCGAAAACATCCGTCTTGGCGGTTATTTCCTCGGCTACGCCGAGGTGCGGCGGCGCTGCGAGCGTCTGTTCACGCTCTTTCCCGACCTCGCCCAACGCAGAAACGGCATGGCGGCGAGCCTCTCCGGCGGCCAGCGCAAGATGCTGGGCATCGCCAAGGTGCTGATCGCCGAGCCGAAGCTTTTGTTGATGGACGAACCGTCCTCCGGCCTTGCTCCGGTCTTTGTCCGCCAAGTGATCGAGACCTTGAAAGTCGCGGTCGGCGGCGGCACTGCGCTGCTGATCGCCGAGCAAAACGTGGCCTTTCTCGAATTCGCCGACCGCGGTTTTTTGATCGAAGCCGGACGCGTAACGCTTGCCGGCACGCGCGCCGAACTTGCCGAGAACGACGCCGTGAAGGCCGCCTATTTCGGGCTCACGGAAAGCTGAAGGTCTGCGAGGCGGCGGCGCGCGGCAAACATCAGGCGCGGCATAGCCGCAACGCGACCGATCTTCCTTCGGATTGCACCGAGCTGCGTGAAAATTGCCCTCGCCGGCGCCCGAAACCTGGTTCGGCCGGTCTTAATTCCGGCTCAAATTGGCCGGACTCTGATCGGGTCGGCAGCGTTCAGCGAGGGGGAAAGCAATCATGTCGGAGTGCCAAATCCGGTTGGAGTAGGTCGCACCGTGGCCCGTGGTGCGGACGGCGCCTGCAAATACGTCTGTGTTTCGCATTTTCAGTTCATAGGCCTCAAGCGGCTGGTTCGTAGCTCACCAAGCTCCGCGCGCCGAAATCATCAAGCAATGAGCATGCGTTCAGGTCCTGAAAGTCATGTTGCGTAGTACCGTTTCGCGTATTCGGTTTTGCATTTGCGCGCTTGGCTGCGCGATGCTGGGCGCATCGTCGTTCAATTGGGCGCAAAGTGTGCACGCCGCGGGGCATCGCTATGCCTGGGTGAAAATCGGCGCGTCGCCCGCTCCGCCGCTTGAAACGGCGGAGGTCTGGCGGGTATCGGCTCGTTGCGTGCGACCGTATTTCGCGCGCGCGCTGCTGCGATCGGAGGCGAGCCTCAGGGCCTATTACGCGCTGGCGCCCGAGGCGGTTCGCGCCCGGCTGCATCACCCGATCAGCCTGCCGACGTCCGCGGCGCCCGGACGCTGGTACCACCTCGTCAACGACGCCCCAAACAGCCGCCGGCGCAACTCTCCGGACAAGGAGTATGTCGCGGAGCTGCACGTCGAATACGCGGAATGGTATGCCAACGTCTTCAAGCTTGAGATCGAGGCGAACCAGTGGCGGCAACGTTGGACGAATGTTGCGGATCAACGGCTTGTTCTCAGCGAATCCGTCCGCAAAAACTTCCGCCCGGTTTCCGGTGGCGACACCAGGCTGACGAGGACGAAAGGCGGCTTCGAGGATCATGTGATGACGACGCTGGGGCTCAGTGGATTTCCCAGCGACGAAGAGCAAGCCCTTAGATCGGATTGCGTCAAGATCGACCTGGTCAAGAAGATTATGAGAAGCCCGAGCTACGTCGGACAGCTTTGGCGCTGGCCTGTCGATCAGACGGCGGCATTCGCCTTCGGGCTTGAGCTTGTCTTCATCGGCATATTCCTCGTGCCGATCGCGCTCTGGGTCGGAACCGGCGACAGGCAGATCGCCGCGCGGCGCGTTCGCGACGCGGCGGATCGCCTCGCCGCAAAGCTCCGAAACTTCGACCGGGATAAATTCATTTCCGTCACGCGGGAGCAAGCGCGTAGCGCATGCGTGCGAACGGGCGCCTTTCTGACAAGTCTCGGCTCCGTCGTGAACAGGCGGTTTCGACTTTTGCTGACAATGGCGGCTTCGCCGAGTTTCGGCATGAACACCGTGCGCTGGGGCGCTACAGAGATGAGCGGCACGCCCAGCGCTACTTCGCCGCCACATCCTTCTCCAGAATACCGGCAACCGTGGTGATCTCGTTGCGGGCGTATTGCGGCAGGCCGGCGCTGATCGACCTGCCCGAATTGAACGACGAGCGGCCCATCAGCACGTCTGCGGGGACTAGGTTGCGCAGGACCGGCACGTTTTCGTAGCCGCGCTTCTGGTCGAGTACTCTGGCCTTGATCGCCAGCGCCATGAAGGCGGTAACGACCGTCTTGCCGGTATCGGTCGGGTGGTCCTGGAAGACCGCGAAGAACTTGCCGAACTTCATGATCTGATTGACCTGAAAAATATTCTGCTCGAGCACGCCGACGATCGGCGTGCCGAGCTTGGTCAATTGCTGCAAGCCGGTCTGATCGACGTCGGCGGGCGCAAGCGTGGCGAACTCGCTCTGAAAATCAATGTGGTCGGAAATCTTCTTCGGGCTTTCGCGCAGCTTGTTCACCAGCATGATGCCGAGCGGAATCTTGCCCTCGAGCTTGTAGGTCGACTGCAGGCAGATCGAGGTCGCAAGTCCGGTGCACCACGGACGATCCGGGTTTTGGTTGCCGGCTCCGGCATCGCCGCTGAACGGCAGCAGGGCCGCGGCGGTAATCAGCTTATGCTCGATCGCCGGATCGATGCGATCGAGAAAATCGAGCTTCACATCATGCGACAGGTCGATGACCGCCGGCGCCCGGTCGAGCGTGAAACGCGCCTGCGCGACATACATGTAAAGCTTCTCGACCAGCGGCTTTCCGCCGTTGTCCGGAGCCGCGATCGTAGGCTCGGAATAGGACGGATAGAGCGCGAGAAATTTCTTCTCGATCGGACGCTTGGCGGCCCAGTCGTCGAAACGGACCAGGCTCAAGCCGACATCGGCCGGATCGCCGGCCGGCTTGTCGCTGAACGCGATAGCCGACGGCTTGAGCTGCGTCACGGCGGTATTGCGCGCCGACGCCACATCTTCGATCTGGAACGCCTGCGCGCTGGCGATCGAGACCGAGCCGATCAAGGCTAAAAGTGCGATCGGGTACTTCAACCACATGTCAATTTTCCCCGCTCGCGACGTCGTCGAAACGTCGCGCCGAAACGCGACAGGCCGGCCCGGCGGCGGCAGTTAGCGCATGAAATAATTATTGCCCCCAAGGCGTAAAGAACCCTCGGGCCGTGGGTTGCGGCGGGGCCGGCTGTGGCGAAGATTGATAGAACGGACCGCGCCAGTTGCCAAACAGCCCGCGCGGCTGTGGCGGCGGTTGCTCGGGCGGCGCCTGCCGCCAGCCCTGATTGGGGTAATACGACCGCCCGGCGTAGGGCGCGTAGCTTCCATACGTTCCGTAATTCCCATCGCCACCGTAGCGGCCGTCATCCTCGGCCTCGCTGCCGCCGTACGGATATTGCGGCCCGTCTTGCTGCTCTTCATAGGCCTCCTCGCGCGACACGAGATTATATTGCGTGTCGGCGACGCGGCCGTTGGCCCCGACGCGGAAGTGCTCGATGAAGTTGCCGCGGCCGCCCCGAACCGGGTCGCCCGTCGCGAAATCGATCGGGATATCGACAAGCTGATTTCGCGCCTGCGGCGAGGGACCTGCAAGCGGCGCCTTCGGCGCAATGTCGTCGGCCCAGACATCCTCGATCACCGGCTTGAAGATCGGCAGCGCGACCCTCGCCCCGTCGACGGCGCCCAGCGAGCGCTTCTTGCCATGGCCATTGTCGTAGCCCACCCAAACCGCAACCGTCACGTCGTTGGTGAAGCCGACGAACCAGCCGTCGACCGAATCCTCGGTGGTCCCGGTCTTGCCCGCGACGTAAGGCGAAAGCGATGCGATGGCGCGCGCGGTCCCGCGCGCGACCACGCCCTGAAGAATGCTTTTGAGCTGATAGAAACTCGCCCGGTCGGCGGCGCCGATCATCGGGAACACCGGGTTTTTGGGGAATTGATAGATGGTCTTGCCGTCGAGATCGATCGAATCGATGGCGTGCGGCTGCGGGCGAATCCCTTCGTTGGCGATCGCCGCATAGAACGCGGCGAGATTGATCATCCGCACCGGCTGCGCGCCAAGAACAAACGGATAATAGCGCACGCAATCGGTATAGATCTTTGCCGCCACCGCGGTCGCGCAGATATCGTCGAGGCTCTGCTCGGGCGTGGCGTCGATGCCGCCGTCGAGCAGATGCGCGGTCACGATGTTGATCGAGTTTTCCAACCCGCGCCGCAGGGTGAAGATGCCGCCGACCTCGCCGCTATCGTTGCGCGGGGTCCAGTAGTCCTCTTCGCGATCCGAGCCGCCGAGAGCGATGGCGCTACCGTCTTGCCCGCTGCCGATCGGCGGTAGCGTTATCGGATCGTCGGGGACCAGCGTGTTGGGCTGCAGTCCCTTCTGCAACGCCGTGAGGTAAGTGACCGGCTTGATGGCCGATCCGGGCTGACGCTCGGTCTGCCAAGTGCGATTGAGCTGGCTCAACGGGTAGGAGAAGCTTCCGGTCATGGCCAGGATGCGACCGGTCTTATTCTGCAACACCAGAACCGCCCCTTGCACGGACGGGCGCACGCGGATTTCCGCGCGCACCGGGGCCAAGCTCGTCTTCTCGTCCCGCTTCGCCCGCGGGGCTCTGCCGTCGATCACGTTGACGTAGATGACGTCGTAAGGATTAAGGTTTCGCCGTATCGCCCGGGTATAGGTGGTTAGCGGCACAATATGTCCGTCAGGAAGGCCGACCCGGATGGCCCCACCCCTGCGGCCGCCCTGGTCAATGACGACAGCCGGCGTCCAGTGCACGTCATAGAGTGGCAGATGAACCGCGAGCAGCGCCTGTTGCCAGGCCGGCATGCCGGCTTGCTTGCCGTTTCCTTGACCGGCGGCGAGTTTTTGCAAGGCATCGGCGATATTGGCTTCAGGACCGTGATACTGCATCCGGCCCGTCGATATTTCATATTTTGCCAGGCCCTCCTGCAATGCGGCTTCGGTCTGGCGCTGTAGCTCGGCATCAATAGTCGAGTGCACCGTGTAAGGCGCGGCGGTCAGGTTCTCGACGCCATCGGCCTTGGCCTCGTGCCCAAGGTAATCGACGAATTCAAAGCCGCTGTCCCGCTGTAGCCGCTTGAACGCGATAAGCTTTGGCGGTGAGGCAAGCGCCTGCTGCTTCTGCGCGGCCGTGATGAAACCGTCATCCGCCATGCGATCGAGCACGTAATGGAGACGATCCTGAGCGCGATGAGGATGAAGGTCCGGATTGTAATAGCTCGGCCCCTTGAGCAGGCCGGCAATCATGGCGGCCTCGGACAGCGTGAGGTCTTTTGCCGATTTGCCGAAATAGCTGCGCGCGGCCATTTCGATGCCCCACGAGCCGCGGCCCATATAGACGGAATTGAGATAGAGCTGGAGGATTTGGTTCTTGGTCAGCGTGTCTTCGAGGTGCGACGCCGTGATCATCTCGCGGATCTTGCGCTGATAGCTGACGTCGCTGCCAACCAGGAGATTCTTCACCACCTGCTGCGTGATGGTCGAGCCGCCCTCGGGCCTGCCCGGATTGGCAAGATTGCCGATGAAGGCGCGGACGATGCCGTGCTCGTCGATGCCGTGGTGCTGATAGAATCGCTGATCCTCGGCGGCGATGAACGCTTTCTGCACGAAATCCGGAACGTCGGACAGCGGGACCCAGATCCGCCGATTGCCGGGCTGGTACACGGTGGCGAATGTGTCGCGCCTGGCGTCGAGCACCGTGCTCATGCTCGGCAGTTTCTTGCCCTTGAGCGCATCAAGTTCGCTCTGTGCCGGCAGGTCTGCCGCCGCGTTGTCGAAGTAATCGATCACCTGACCGAGGTCGACCACCGGCTTATCGATCGGCTGATCCTTGCAGAATTGCTGATAGGCGGTCTTGAGGTCGGCAAAATTGATGCCGTGAAAGACCTGCGCGTTGGCGCCAACCGCCTTGGGATCGTCCAGTGCCGTGGAGATCAGGTCGTCGAGATTGATCGATTCGATGCCGAACGCCTGCCGCATGTGGGTGCAGCCGTTGCGCAGAATCTGAACCACCTGCGTCTGATCGGTCGCCGGATCGAACTTGGTTTTGATCGCGTGCGGCTGAGTGAGGACTTCGCTGAGCGCCAGCGCGGTGGCAAATATCTTGACGAGAAGCGGTTCCATGGCGCGGGGCGGCAAGCAGACCAGGTTGGAGTGGCAGCAACCGTTTGAGAACGGCGAATATAGGCATCCGATCCTTACAAAAGGACTTTTTTTGGGGCCGCGGATGTCTTTTTAGCTTGGCGGCGCGCCGGGGCGATGACAATGGCTCCGCGCCCAGTCCGCAGGATCTAAATCCCACCGCTAGGCTGGCGACAATCCGTCGAAATGGCGGCGCTTTTGCAGCCAGGCCAGCATGCTCAGCGCCGGCACCCCGGCGAGCGCGCAGACGACGAAGAACCAGACCCAACCGGTCGTGTGTTCGACGTAGCCGCTCACCAGCGAGAAAAAGGTACGCCCGAGCGCGGCAAGCGCGTTGAGAAGCGCGAATTGAGTCGCCGTATAAAGCGGATTTTTGCATAGCACCGACAGGTAGGCGACGAAGATCACGGTGCCGACCGCATCGGTGAAGAACTCGATCGTCGTCGTGACCGTCAGCAGCATCTCGTTCATACCGACGTAAGCCTGCAGCGAAAACGCCAGGATCATCAGGGTCTGCAGGAGTCCGCCAATCCACAGGCTGACCGAAAGCGGCAGCGCACGCGCCACAAACCCTCCGGTAAAGCCGCCGAGGAGCGTAGCGAAAAACCCGATACCGTTGCGAATGGTCGCGATCTGGGTGAGTGAAAAGCCAAGTCCGAGAATGAAGTTCGTCGACAGCGAAAAGGCGAGCGCGTCGGCCAATTTGAACAGCATCACAAAGACGAGCACGGCCACGGCGAGATCCCGCGACAGGAAATCGCGGAAACTCTCGACCGCCGACCAGAACGTCCGTTGCAGCCAGTTTTCCCGATTTGCTTCGTGGGTATGCTGCCCGCCGATGGCATCCGGCCTTTTCGGCTCGGCCGCCAGCAGGGTCGCGATCATGCCGATGACGATCAGGGCGGCCATGACGGCGTAGCATGCGCTCCACGCCGTCCGTTCGCCGAGATTGAGCCCGCGCAAAGCCGTCACCAGAAGCAGCGCGCCCGCCCCGGACACCAGCGCACCGACCCGGTAAGCGGCAACGTAAGAGGCCAACCCCGCGGCTTGTTCGCTTTCCTCAAGGCTTTCGACCCGGAAGGCGTCGATCACGATGTCTTGCGTCGCCGAGGCGGCGGCGACAAACACCGCGCCGACCGCAACCACGAGCGCGGAAGCAGCCGGATCGCAAAGTCCGAGCAGCACAATGGCCGCCATCAGCCAAAGCTGGCTGAACATGAGCCAGCCGCGGCGGCGACCGAGGAGCCGCGACAACACCGGAATGTCGAGTGTGTCGACGAACGGCGCCCACAGGAACTTGATGCTGTACGGAATGCCGACGGCCGCGAACAGGCCGAGCGTCCGTACATCGACCCCGCTTCGCGTCATCCACGCCTGCAAGGTCGAGCCGATCAGCACGATCGGAAGTCCGCTGGAGAAGCCGAGCACCAGGACAATCAGGACCCGGCGCTCGAGATAGACGGCAAGCGTCTCCCGCAGGGACGGGCGGGTTTTGGCTTGTGGAACGGCGGCGTCCGGCGTCACGGCCATGCGCTGGCCTAACCGATTTGACGATGCCTGCCAACGCGCGGGCTATTCGCCCGCTTCCAATTTCCTCAAGGTCGGCGCGGGAACAATCTCGGCGATGCCGCTTTCCGGCTGGAATTCGACATCGGCGATGCGCGCGCCGCGCTTTTCCACCTTTTCGGAGGAAATGAGAATCTGCCGCACGTCCTCGTTGGCCTGCCCGAAATGCTGCTGCAGCTTGAGCACGCGGTCACGCATGCGCGTGACGTCGTCGATCAGCTTGCCGACCTCGGCCTGAATCTGCCCGGCCGCCTCGCGCATGCGCTCCTCCTTCTGCATCTGAGAAACGAGGTGAACGGCGATCATAAGCAGCGACGGCGAGACGATGACGACTTTGGCGCGAAACGCCTTCTGCACGAGGTCGTCGAAGCTCTCCTGCAAATCGGCGTAGAGCGATTCGGAGGGAACGAACATCAGCGCGATATCCTGGGTCTCGCCGGGAATGAGATATTTTTGCGCGATGTCGCCGACATGCTTGGCGATGTCGGTCCGCACGCGGGCGGCGGCGGCCTTTCGTTCCTCGTCGCTCTTGGCCTCCTTGTAGGCGGAGACGGCTTCGAGCGGGAATTTCGCATCGATGATCAGCGGACGCTGTCTTGCCAGGAACACCGCGCAGTCCGGCCGCGTCTTGTTGGACAGGGTATGTTGGAATTCGTAGCAGTCCTTCGGCAGCCCGTCGCGTACGATGATCTCCATGCGGCCCTGGCCGAAGGCGCCGCGCTCCTGTTTGTTGGCGAGCACGCCTTGCAGGGATGACACCTGAGTCGCCAGCGCGGTAATGTTCTTTTGCGCGCCATCGATGACGGCGAGCCGCTCATGCAGCTTCTGCAAATGATCGGTGGTGTGCTGTGTGGTCTTTTGCAGCGAATCGCCGAGCCGGTGCGAGACCGAATCGAGCCGGTCGTTGACCGCCTTCTGCAGTTGCGATTGCCCCTGCTGCAGCGCGGCCACCATGCCTTGCAGCCGCGCCACCGCGTCGCTCTGCGCGCGGGCCAGATCGGTCATCATCGCGTCCGCCGGACGGCCGCGATTGCGGCCGCGCCAAAGCATCGCGGCCAGCACCGCGCACGCGCCAAGGGCGGCGATCACCGCCACAGCCGCAAGCATCGCCAGAGTCTCGGTCATTTGCTCAAGCCTACGCGATTCGCCCGAAGAACGAAGAGCGAACGCTCATACCCGCTCGCGCCGGCCAGCGCAACCGGACAGCGCGGATTGACGCTACTTTGCGCACCGCTTACATCGCGAAACATGGCTCTGCGCGAAATCATCACATTGCCGGACAAACGGTTGCGGCTCAATTCCGAGCCGGTCAAGCGTATCGACGCCGGCATCCGCAAGTTGGTCGAGGACCTGTTCGAGACCATGTACAAGGCGCCCGGTATCGGTCTTGCGGCGATCCAGATCGGCGTCGACAAGCGCATCATCACCATGGACCTGTCGAAAAAGGACGAGGCGCACAAGCCACTGGTGTTCATCAATCCGGAAGTGACCTGGACGTCCGAGGAAAAATCGAAATACGAGGAAGGCTGCCTGTCGATTCCAGAGTTCTATGAGGAGGTCGAGCGGCCGGCAAAGGTCAAAGTCAAGTATCTCGATATCGATGGCAAGGAGCACGAGATCGAAGCGACGGGCCTGTTTGCCACCTGCCTGCAGCACGAGATCGACCACACCAACGGCGTGCTGTTCATCGATCACATTTCCAAGCTCAAGCGCGACCGCATCATCAAGAAATTCACCAAGGCTGCCAAGGTCGGTCCGAGCAAGAAGGTGGAGGCTTGAGCCTCCGCCTCGTCTTCATGGGCACGCCGGACTTCGCCGTGCCCACTTTGGTCGAACTGGCCGCCGGCGGACATGAGGTCGTTGCGGTCTATACACGGGCGCCGCAGCCGGGCGGCCGGCGCGGCTTGGAGCTGACGCCGAGCCCTGTCGCGCGTGAAGCGCAACGGTTCGGCATTCCGATCTTCACGCCGAAGACTTTGCGCGACGGAATTGCCGCCGACGCCATACGCGCGCACGGCGCCGACGCCGCTGTGGTCTTGGCTTACGGTTTGATCCTGCCGAAGGCGATCCTCGACGTCTTTCCGCTCGGCTGTTTCAATGTCCACGCCTCGCTGCTGCCGCGCTGGCGCGGTGCGGCGCCGATCCATCGCGCCGTCATGGCCGGCGATGCAGAAACCGGCGTGACGGTGATGAAGATGGACGAGGGTCTCGACACCGGAGCCGTGGCGATGGAGCGCCGCGTCCCGATCGGACCGGATGCCACGACCGGCGAGCTGCACGACGAATTGGTCCGGCTCGGGGCCAATTTGATGTTGGTCGCGCTCGGCGCCCTGGAGCGCGAGTCATTGCAACTGACACCGCAGCCCGCGGCGGGCGCGACCTACGCCACCAAGATCGACAAAGCGGAAACACGGATTGATTGGAGCAAACTGTGGCAAGAGGTTCATAATCATTGCCGCGGCCTGTCGCCGTCGCCAGGCGCCTGGTGCGAACTCCCCGGCATCGGCCGAGTCAGAATTCTGCGCACGACAAAGGGCATCGGCGAAGGCCGACCGGGATACGTGCTCGACGACGAATTGACCATCGCCTGCGGCGCCGGTTCGGTGCGATTGGTCGAACTGCAACGCGCCGGCGGCAAGCCGATGGCGGCGGACGCATTTTTGCGCGGGCTGCCGACCTTGCGCGCTGGTGTATTGATCTGAATCGGCCCATGCCCCGCTACAAACTCACCATCGAATACGACGGCACGCCCTTCGTCGGCTGGCAGGCGCAGGATAACGGCCCTTCGGTGCAAGGCGTGCTCGGCGACGCCATCAAGGCCTTCACCGGCGAGCGCGTAGCCGTCACCGGTGCCGGCCGCACCGATGCCGGGGTGCATGCGCTCGGCCAGGTGGCCCATGTCGATCTCGCCAAAGACTGGGACAACGACACGGTGCGCGATGCGATCAACTTTCACTTGCGCCCGCGACCGGTCGTGGTGCTCGCGGCGGAGCGGGTCGCGCCGGACTTCGAGGCGCGCTTTTCGGCGATCAAGCGGCATTACCTTTACCGCATCGTCAATCGCCGCGCCGATCTCGCGCTCGATCTCAATCGTGCCTGGCGGGTGCCGCGCCCGCTCGATGCGACTACCATGCATGAGGCCGCGCAGAAGCTCGTCGGCCGGCACGATTTCACCACCTTCCGCTCGTCCGAGTGCCAGGCGAAGTCGCCGGTGAAGACGCTTGACCGGCTCGATGTCACTCGGGAGGGCGATGAGGTGCGCGTCACGGCTTCGGCGCGGTCCTTCCTGCATCATCAGGTCCGCTCGATGGTCGGCTCGCTCATTCACGTTGGCCAAGGCAAATGGAGCGCCGCTGATCTCGCCGGCGTCCTCGCCGCCCGCGACCGCGCGCGCTGCGGCCAGGTCGCCCCGCCGTACGGACTATATCTGCTGCGGGTAGAGTATTGATGTGGCGCGGAGCGCATCATGGCCGAGAGTGACGTCGAAGTCGTAATCGTCGGCGGCGGTGCGGCCGGAGTAGCGGCCGCGCAACGGCTTTGCGCCGCATCGATCCCCTGCCTGCTGGTCGAGGCGCGTCCGCGGCTCGGCGGACGCGCCTGGACCGTTCTTGACGCGAATGGCCGTGCGCTCGATCTCGGCTGCGGCTGGCTGCATTCCGCCGATCGCAATCCGTGGACGGGCGTCGCCGAACAACAAGGCTTCTCGATCGACAAGACACCGCCGCCCTGGCTGAACAGGCCGCCGCTCGAGGTGAATATTTCGCGCGCCGAATACGACGACTTTCGCTGCGCCTTCGGCGCGTTCTACCAACGCGTGGCCGAGGCGGCCCGGTGCGGAGCCGATACGCCGGCTTCGACCGCGCTCGAAGGCGGCAATCGGTGGAATCCGCTGATCGACGCGATGAGCACCTACATCAGCGGCACGGAGCTCGATCGGATTTCGCTGAAGGATCTGGACAATTATCGCAACACCGGCGTCAACTGGCGCGTCCGCGAAGGCTACGGCACCCTGATCGGCGCCTGCGGCGCGAAGCTGCCGGCCGTACTCGACTGCCCCGTGCATCGCATCGATCACGGCGGCAAGCGATTGACCGTTCACACCAGCACGGGATCGATCGCCGCCGACCGGATCATCGTGACCGTCCCGAGCGCGATACTCGCCGCCGAGCGAATTCAGTTTGATCCGCCGCTTGCAAACAAGATCGAGGCCGCACGTGGCTTGCCACTGGGGCTTGCCGACAAGCTCTTCATCTCGCTCGACGGCGCCGAAGAATTTCCGCCGGGCGTGCGCGTAATCGCGCGGAAGGACCGAGCGGCAACGGCCGGCTATCATGTCAGGCCGTTCGGCTGGCCGATGATCGAATGCTATTTCGGCGGCGCCTGCGCGGCCGAGCTTGAGGCGGGCGGCGACGCTGCCTTTTTCGACTTTGCAGTCAACGAGCTCGTCGGCGTGTTCGGCACCAGCTTTGCCCGGCGGCTGAAGTTTGTTCGCGTCCACCGCTGGGGCGGCGATCCGTTTGCGCTCGGTTCCTATTCGTTCGCGCTGCCGGGCTGCGCGGGGTACCGGGCCGCGCTGGCCGAGCCGGTTGACAACCGGCTCTTCTTTGCCGGCGAAGCCTGCTCGCTGCACGACTTTTCCACCGCACATGGCGGTTATCTGACCGGCATTGCGGCGGCGGATGGCATCATCGCCGCGCGGCAGGTTGCGGCTTAGAGCATGATCCCGAAAAGTGGACACCGGTTTTCGGAAAAGATCATGCTCAATCAAAATGCTAGAGCCCGGTTTTGATTCCATCAAAACCGGAAAGGCTTTATTTGAAATACGTCTCGATGATCCGCCGGTACACCGCCGTCAGCGCGATCAAATCGCCAACCGGCACGCATTCATCGACCTGATGCATGGACTGCCCGACCAGCCCGAACTCGAGCACCGGGCAGTAATCCTTGATGAAGCGCGCGTCCGAAGTGCCGCCGGTGGTCGACAGCTTCGGACTTCTACCGGTCACTTCGGCGATGGCGGCCGCGGCAAGTTCGGTGAACGGCCCGGGCTCGGTGACGAACACGTCGGCGTTCGAGGGCTGCCAGTCGAACGTATGGCGAATGCGGCCGGCCGCGGCGTCGCGCGCGCGCCGCTCGATCAGCGCTTTCAGGTCGCTCTGGCTGTGGCGGTCGTTAAAGCGGATGTTGAAGCGCGCCCGCGCCTCGCCGGGCACAAGATTGACCGTCGGATTGCCGACGTCGACCGAGGTGAATTCGAGATTCGACGGATCGAATTGCGCGCTGCCCTCGTCGAGCGGCGCTTGCAGCGCGGCAATCAGCGTCGCGAGCCCGCGGATCGGATTGTCGAAACGGTCCGGATAGGCGACGTGGCCCTGGCGGCCATGCACGATCAGCGTGCCGTTGAGCGAACCGCGGCGGCCGGCCTTGATGGTGTCGCCGAATGTTTCCAGATTGCTCGGCTCGCCGAGGACGCAATGGTCGAATTTTTCGCCGCGGTCGGCCGCCCATTGCAGAAGCTTGACCGTGCCGTTGACCGCCACGCTTTCCTCGTCGCCGGTAATAAGCAGCGAGATCGAACCTCGCTTCGGTTTGCCGCCATTGGCCGTGAGATAATCGAGCGCCGCCGCGACGAAGCAGGCGATGCCGCCCTTCATATCGACGGCGCCGCGGCCGTAGAGCACGCCGTCATGGACGTCGCCGGCAAATGGTCCATGCCGCCAAGCCTTGGCGTCGCCGGGCGGCACCACGTCGGTGTGCCCCCCAAACACGAGGTTGGGCGGCTCGCTGCCGATGCGCGCGTAAAGGTTTTCGATCGGCGCCGTGCCAGGCTCGGCAAACGTCATGCGGTGAACCGCGAAGCCGGCTTTCGCCAGCACGCCCTCCAGATAGGCGAGCGCGCCGCCCTCCTCCGGCGTGACCGACGGACAGCGAACGAGATCGCAAGCGATGGCGACGGGATCGGCAGCTGGCATTAAAACGCCTTCTCGAGTCCGGCTTGCTGCAGCACGTCGTTAGCGGTATGGCGCGATTTGGTCGTACGCGGAACGGTGATATTCCGTCTGCTCACAGGGCTGTACCAAATTTCGTGGCTACCTTTGCCTTTTCGGACCAACTAGCAGCCGCGAGCCAGCAGAATGCGCACCAGATCGCGATAAAAGTCAGCCATTAGGCACTGGCGACCTGAAGATGTTCTTCGGCCCTAAACGTGAGGAGCAGGTTATCGCCTCGCTCCCCGGAGAGTTCTAGAAGCTCGGGCAGCACAAGCCTTACTTCTTCGATCATCCCCGGCCACGTGTCAGCCTCAACGACGAGGCCCGCGACATCGCTGCTTGTGGCGATCCAGACATTCGCTTCTGGATCCCATCGGGCCTCTATGCTGATCGAACGGTTCATTCGAAGAATGATCGTTTACCGTGCCGTGCAGGTCAATCCCCCAAAGCCAGCGGATCCGGCCCGAACTGGTTCGGCCCCGACGTGCCCTTGCGAAAGCCAAGTTCGATCAAGAGCGCGATGCCGATGACGCTGAACGGCACCGCGACGGCAAATGCCAGCGTACTCGGCGCCGCGTCCGTTCCCGCCCAGCCGAGAACCGAGAACAGGTCGAGCAACACGCTTGCGGCGAAAAAGACGGCGACCGGCCAGAGCGGCCAGTCGCGGTCGTTGCCGCGTTTGGTGGCGATGGCAAATTCAGGGTAAGTGAAGACGAGATCGACCACGGCGTTGAGCTTGTCGCCACCGATCTGCTGGGCGATGTAGCAGCCCAGGAGATTGGCTATCCCGACCGCGATCATCGCAATCCAAAAGGTCTTCCGGCTGATGCGGCCGTGAAAGCCGTCGAGAAGATGAAGCCAATCTATCGGCACGGCGCGCAATCAATCGCGCAAGAGTTCGTTGATACTGGTCTTGCCGCGCGTCTTCTCGTCGACCCGTTTGACGATGACGGCGCAATAGAGACTCGGAGCCGCCGCGCCATTCTTGCCCGGCTTTCCAGGCATCGTGCCCGGCACCACCACCGAATAGGCCGGCACCTCGCCCTGGATGACCGCGCCGCTCTCACGATCGACGATACGCGTCGAGGCGCCGATGAACACGCCCATCGACAGCACCGCGCCCCGCCGCACAATCACGCCCTCGGCGACCTCCGAACGCGCACCGATGAAGCAATCGTCCTCAACGATCACCGGGCCGGCCTGCAACGGTTCGAGCACGCCGCCGATACCGACGCCGCCCGAGATATGGCAGTTCTTTCCGATCTGCGCGCACGAGCCGACCGTCGCCCAGGTGTCGATCATGGTGCCCTGGTCCACATAAGCGCCGAGATTGACGAAGGACGGCATCAGCACCACACCCGGCGCGATATAGGCGGAGCGGCGCACGACGCAGCCCGGCACGGCGCGAAAGCCGGCATCGCGAAATTGCTCCGCGCTCCAACGGTCGAACTTCGACGGCACCTTGTCCCACCAGGCGGCATGCGCCGGCCCGCCCGGAATGACACTCATGTCATTCAAACGGAACGAAAGGAGGACGGCTTTCTTCAGCCATTGATTGACTTTCCACGAGCCATCGGCCGCGCGCTCTGCGACGCGCGACGCGCCGCGATCGAGAAGATCGAGCGCGGCGTCGACGGCCTCGCAAATCGGGCCCTTGGTCGACGGCCCGATGCCTTCCCGCTTCTCGAACGCGGCGTCGATGATATTTTCAAGTTCGGCGGCTGACATGACACCATTCCCTGCTGGCGCGGTTTGTCGGGGCGGACGGCGGCGATGTCAAGCAATGGTGGCCACGCTTGA
>JBOHIU010000254.1:0-9380 GCA_050725855.1 Xanthobacteraceae bacterium
CCCCCCTACAAAAAAGCCTCCGCCGATCTGGTGTGCGAAGCCGAGGTCCGTTGCAAATCGGCTTTCAAACCTGTCGGCTGCCTCGCGCAGGGTGGCGCCGGTTACGTATTCCCCTGTCCGGCAATTAATCACCACGACGGTCAGCTTCGGGAGCTTTGCCAACTCAGGTTCAAGGCGCTTAAGCCATGCCTCGCCGTTTTCCTGCGTGTATCTGTGTCGCGCCTCCATCGGCACCTGCATAGGCTCGGTATTGCTCATTTTGGTTCCTCGCTGCCCCCGCGCTCATTTATTCCTGCGGCAGCAGCCCGCGGTAATCGCGCTCATAATATTCATCGCGCATGCGGTTTTCGGCGTCTTCCTGTTTCATGCGCTCGGCGTATTCCTTCCGCAGGAAGGGATCCTCCATGTAGTAGGGGATCGCGGTGCCGCCTTCGGGAATATCCATCGCGGTGTAGTCGGTGTGCTTTTCGCCGGGCGGTCCGGGCTCGCGGCCGGGATTGTGCGGACCGAACCAGGCGGTCAGCCGAAACGCTTCCTTCGAGGCGCCGAAGTGCTGGTGATACCAGCGCGCGCCGCCCGGCGCCGCCGACACCAAGCCGACCGGCTCGTAATCGACGCGTTTGACCTCGGAAGCGTTGCCGTCCTTCCACGGCGTCAGGCCGAGGTGCTCCGGCCAGGTATAGGTATAGCCCTTGCCCTTGATGCAGATCAGCACCGCAGCCGAGGTGTGGGCGTGCGCCTTGGAGTAGTGGCCGTTCTCGTGCTGCCCGATCCACAGATAGAAGGTGTTGCCGGTCATGAAAGGCTCGACGCGACGCCAGCCCGGCGAGCGGCGATTATCGAGCGGCAGGTCGCAATTGACGATGTCGGGAATGAAGTTGGTGCGCCGCATGGCCAGCCCGCGCACCGGATCTGGCTCGATATCGTCCTTGTATTTGTAGAAATCGTCGGCGCCCGAGAAGCGGTCGCGGAACTGATAAGGACAATTGAAAATCGCGTCGGTGTTGTTGATCAGGTTCATCAGGTTCGGCGCGGTGGTGCCGCCGAGCAGCAGCGCCGGCGCCGAACTGGCGTTGACGATCCGGTGCATCGCGTTCACCGGAATGGAAAACAGCGAACCCTTCTGCCATTCGAAGATGTGGCGCTTGTTGTCGCCCTCGAGCCAGACCTCGGTCGAGCCGCGGCCCTCGACGACCAGATAGATCTCCTCGTACATGTGCTTTTCGGGATTGAGCGCGCCGGCGCCGGGCACCTCGACGACGTAACAGCCCCATTTGCCTTCGGTGCCATGGAGCTGAATGTAGGTGCCGCGGCCGCCCATGCGCTTCCAAGGCACGAGCGGCAGGTTCTGCACCTTGCTGACGCCGATGTCGCGATGGATCGGAATCTCTTCCGACTCCATGAACAGGTCATACGGCGTCTTCGGCCGGTTGAACTTGCCGAAACCTGCGCGCTTGAAGCCCGAGGGCTCGTGCCAGTGAACCTGACCGGTGATTTCGTGCATGGCGGGGCTCCTTAATCAGCGCGACGAACAAGGTCGCATCCCCGCGGCGCAACGCTTGCGCCCGTCGCGATCTTTACTGTCGCTTGTTTGCGCGAACTTTCACTCCATGTACAATGCGTTCCCACCCATTGCAACGGGCGCAGCGACGAGCGTCCGAATGCCGTAACCGCCGCGTATTCCGCGCGGTCCGGAGGAGTCTCCATCATGCCAATGAACAAGCCCCATCTCGAGTTTCACAAGATCGACATGAGCAAGGGCTGGGTGACGCCGCCGGGCTACCCGAGCGGCATCCAACAGAAAATCCTCGCCAGCGATCTCGACGAAACACGCAAGATGGGCAGTCGCACGCGGCTGCTGCGTTTCGCGCCGGGCGTCTATACCACCGCGCCCTTCGTCCACGATCATTGGGAGGAGGTCTATCTCGTCTCCGGCGATCTCGTCGTCGGCAACGACGAAAAGGGCAGGGGCGGCGAACCGTTTGAGGCGCCGACCTACGCGTGCCGGCCGCCGGGTGCCTATCATGGCCCGTTCAAGTCCGAGCGCGGCTGCCTGCTCTACGAGTTTCACTATTACGACGAGAGCAAGAAGTAGCTGTCATTCCGGGCCGGCCGAAGGCCGAACCCGGAATCCATAATCACGTTCGTTCGAAATCTTCCGCATCTAGCCATGACCATGAGTTTTGTGGCTATGGATTCCGGCTCCGCGGGCGGAGCCTGTCATCGGGCCTGCCACTTCGGGCCGGACCCGTCGGCCCGCGCCCCGGAATGACGTGAGGAGCGTTAATGACCGCCAACCAAACAAAACCAACCATGCGGCCGTACCTGGTTGCGACCAGGGACTTTGCCTCCGGCGCGCAAACGCCGCGACAGTTTCTCGAACAGTCGCTTGCTCTCTACGACCAGTGGGAGCCTCGGATCGGCGCGTTCGTCTGCACCAACCTTCCGGTCGCGCGCGCCGCGGCGGATCGATCGACCGCGCGCTGGCAGGCCGGCAAGCCGTTTTCGCCGATTGACGGCATGCCGGTCGGCATCAAGGACATCATCGAGACCGTCGACATGCCGACCGAGATGGGCTCGGCGCTGTTTGCCGGCTGGCGCTCGGAAAAGGATGCGGCCTCGGTGCGCGCGCTACGCGACGCCGGCGCTGTCATCATCGGCAAGACGGTGACCACCGAGTTCGCGGCGTCCGAGCCGCGCGGCACGCGCAATCCCTGGGACACGGCGCGTACGCCGGGCGGCTCGTCGAGCGGCTCTGCGGCGTCTGTCGCGGCCGGCATCGTGTCCGCCGCGCTGGGCACGCAGGTCATCAGCTCCACCGTCCGTCCGGCGAGCTATTGCGGCTGCTTCGGCTTCAAGCCGAGCCTGAACGCGCTCAACCGCGAAGGCAGCCACGATATTCAGAGCCAGAG
The DNA here is from genome assembly GCA_050725855.1 of Xanthobacteraceae bacterium. GTDB lineage: Bacteria > Pseudomonadota > Alphaproteobacteria > Rhizobiales > Xanthobacteraceae > BOG-931. The sequence continues at coordinate 2,913 of JBOHIU010000254.1, forward strand.
CTGCACCGGCGTCATCGGTGCATCGCTCGATGACGTGTGGCAGGTAGCCTACGAGATCGTCGCGCGGGTCGGCGGCGATGCCGGCACGCCCGGTCTGCAGGGCCCGGAGCGACTACCGGCTGCTAAGAAGCCTAAAATGCTTGCCGTTGTGGAAACGGCCGGATGGGATGTCGCGTCGCCGGCCGCGAAACAGAGCTTCAACGACTGCGTGGCGCGGCTGAAATCGTCGGGCATCGCGATCCGCAGCCGCCACAACGACAAGGACATCGCGGCGCTGGAGAACGAACTCCTCAACGCGACCGAACTGTCGCACCGCTGCAACGGCTTCGAGGGGCAGTGGTTCTTTCGCACCATGCGCGACCGCGACGCCTCAAAGCTTGGCCGCATCACGCTCGAACGCGCGTACAAATACGACGATCTGACGCTCGCCGGATACCGCGCCGACATCAAGGAGCGCGCGCGCATCCGCGCGGTCTATGCGGCGCTTGCCGCAAGCTGCGACGGCTGCATCACGCTGGCCGCGCCCGGCGCCGCGCCCGAGGGCCTCGCCTCGACCGGCAATCCGGAATTCGGCGTGCCGTCATCGCTGCTCGGCGTGCCGGCCTTGTCGCTGCCGCTGTTCGAGGACAACAGCATGCCGCTCGGGGTGCAGGTGATCGGCTTCTTCGATCGCGATGCCGAGGCGTTCGCCGTCGCCGGCTGGTTGATGAAAACAAGATGAGCGAGGAGAAAATGTCCATTATCGTCATGACCGGGCTTCTCCCGGCCATCCACGTCTTTGTTTCGACCCGGCAATCAAGACGTGGATGCCCGGCATAAAGCCGGGCACGACAATGACGGAAAATACGATCATGCGCACTATCGATGCCTTCAATCACTTCTTTCCCAAGCGTTATTACGAGGCGCTTCTGGAAACGCCGGCGGGCAGCAAGGACCTCGGCAAGCGCGTCCGCGGCATTCCGGCGCTCTCCGATCTCGATCTGCGGCTGCGGCTCGTGGAATCCTTCGACGATTATTCGCAACTGCTCTCGCACGGCCTGCCGCCAATCGAGCGACTGTGGGGACCTGAGCAATCGCCGGAGATGGCGAAGATCGCCAATGACGGGCTCGGCGAGATCGCGGAGAAGCATCCGAAGCATTTTCCCGGCTGGTCGGCGCTGCTGCCGCTGAATGCGCCGGAAGCGGCGGCCCAGGAGGCCGAGCGCGCGCTACGAAACGGCGCCAACGCGGTGCAGCTTCCCACCAATGCCAACGGCGTTCCGCTCGATGCGCCGCAATTCCTGCCGATCTTCGAAGCCGTCGCCAAGTCCGGCAAGCCGATCCTTTTGCATCCCGCGCGCACCCGCGCGATGCCGGATTATCCGACCGAGAAAGTCTCGAAATACGAAATCTGCAGCGTGCTTGGCTGGCCCTACGAGACCGGCGTGACCTTGGCGCGGCTGGTGTTCTCCAAGATCATGGACAGCTATCCGGATCTGAAAGTGATCGCGCATCATCTCGGCGGCGTTATTCCCTATCTGGAGGGCCGCGTCGCGCACTCGTTCGATCAGATGGGCGTTCGCACCTCGGACGAGGATTACGAGAGCTTACGGAAATCGCTGAAGAAGCGTCCGTACGATTATTTCAAGGATTTTTATGGCGACACCGCGGTGGAAGGCGCGCGCGCCGCGACCGTGTGCGGGCTCGACTTCTTCGGCGCCGATCACGTGCTGTTTGCTTCCGATTGTCCGTTCGACAAGGAAAAGGGGCCGGGTTACATCCGCGACACCCTCAAGGTGATCGAATCCATCCCGCTGTCGAATGCGGAGCGGGAAAAAATCTGCTGGCGCAACGCGGTGAAGCTGTTCCGGCTCGCGGCTTAGGCCAAGGCATGACGACGTATATTGCGCTGTTGCGCGCGGTCAATGTCGGCGGCACCGGCACGCTGCCGATGGACGCGCTGCAATCAATGTGCAGTGCCGCGGGGTTCGCGCGCGTCGAAACCTACATCGCGAGCGGCAACGTGATCTTCGACAGCGACGCCGCGGAGCCGAAGGTCAAAACGGAGCTGGAAGCGCGATTGCTTGCCCATGCGGGCAAGCCGGTCGGCGTGGTGGTGAGGACCGCAGCCGAAATGGCCGCCGTGCTCAAGGCCAATCCGTTTCCCGAGGCGAAGCCCAACCACAGCTACGCGATCTTTCTCGATCGTCCTCCGCTGCGCGACGCCCTGCAACACGCGGTGGGCCAAAGCAACGAGGAGATGCGGCTCGGCAAGCGGGAGATCTACGTCCACTATCCGAGCGGGATGGGCCGCTCCAAACTGACGCTTCCGGCGGCGAAAGCCGGCACCGCGCGCAACATGAACACGATCGCGAAACTTGCCGCAATCGGCGCCCGCTAGGGCGGATTGGCGCCTCATAGGTGCAATGCAGATCGGGATGGCCCGGTTACTTCCTATTCATCCTGCCAGTGTCTAAATGTCGCAAGCAAGGCAAGACCGCGATTCATTGCCCGCCGCGGACGCCGCACGCACCGGGGGCAGAGAGGAATATCTTTTCCGTGACTGATGCCGTGATCGGCCGAAAGGCCGGCGCCCGCTCGTCTTCGATATTGGGCGCGATTACTTTTTGCCATTCGATCAACGATCTTTCGACCTCGTTGCTGCTCGCCATCTATCCGCTGCTCAAGAGTGGGTTCGATTTGAGCTTCGGCCAGATCGGATTGCTCACGCTGGTATTCCAGGGCACAGCGTCGCTCCTCCAACCGGCGGTCGGGCTCTATACGGACCGCCGGCCGCAGCCTTACGCGCTGCCGTTCGGCATGGCGTGCATCGCAATTGCCCTTGCGGTGCTGGCCTTTGCGACAAGCTACGCGGCGCTGCTCGTGGGGTGCGCGTTCCTTGGCGTCGGCTCCTCGATCTTTCATCCGGAATCCTCGCGCATTGCCCGTCTCGCCTCCGGCGGCGCTCACGGCTTCGCGCAATCGCTGTTCCAGGTCGGCGGCAATTTCGGCAATTCGCTGGCGCCGCTCGCGGCGGCGCTGCTGGTGCTGCCCTACGGCCGGCACAGCATGGCGTGGTTCGCGGTGCTGGCGGTGGCCGGCATCGCGATACTGACGCTGGTGGGACATACATTCGGCCGATCGGTCGTGGCGCGGCCGCGCGCCAGATCGTCGTCCGCGGCTCACGCCGCCGCCTTGTCGCCGCAACTGGTGCGGCGCGCCATTGCGGTGCTGATCGCGCTTATTTTCTCGAAATATTTTTATCTGGCGAGCATCACCAGCTACTACATGTTTTATCTGATCCGCCATTTCGGAGTGACGGCGGAGAACGCGCAGCTCTGTCTGTTCGCTTTCCTGGTGTCGGCCGCGGCAGGCACCTTTATCGGCGGCCCGGTCGGCGATCGCGTCGGCCGCAAACGGGTGATCTGGTGTTCCATCCTCGGGGTCGTGCCGTTCACGGTGGCGCTGCCCTACGTCGGGCTTACCGCCACGATCGCGCTCAGCGTCGTCATCGGGCTCACGATTTCATCGGCGTTTTCGGCGATCGTGGTCTATGCCCAGGATCTCATTCCCGGCCGCGTCGGCATGGTATCGGGGCTGTTCTTCGGTGTTGCCTTCGGCATGGCCGGACTTGGCGCGGCGGCGCTCGGCGAGCTTATCGATTTGACCAGCATCGATTTTGTTTACCGGATCTGCTCGTTCCTGCCGCTGATCGGCGTGCTCACCGCGTTCCTTCCCGATATCGAACGGATGGCGCTCAGCCGCCGATGACGATCGCCAGGGCGGCGACGCCGAGCATCATCCAGACGATGTAGTCGCCGACGATGCCGCTGTGCAGGAATTGCAGCGCGCGGAACGGAAGAAGCTCAAGGCGAAAAAGTCGCCGCGATACGGCCCTGGTTGCCCGCTCGCGACCGAGCGACAGCAGGAAGAGAACGGCGGCGAGCGCGATCGACGCGTAGCTGATAAGCGGGTGTATCTTGGCAAGCTGTGCTCCGCGATGTATCGGCGGCGGATTTGACGCCAACGGGTTGATGAGCCGAACGCCCGCCTCCGACAGGAATGGCATGGCGAGCGAGCCGGGTATGAGAGCGATTACAAGCAACACGACGCACGGCAGCAGCATCAGCCATAGCGGCCGGTCGTTCTTTTCGTGTTCACGCGCGGTAGGAGCCGTGATTTCCGGCCCCGGAGCACCGCTTAGCCCCGCGAAGATCCGGGCGGCGGCGCGCAACACGGCGGCGCCGGTGAGAGCGGTCGATGCGATGATGGCAGCCGCCAGAAGCGGCATCGCAGGCTCAACGGCATCGGTCGCCTGGTGAAGCAGACCGAAAGGCAAGCCGCCAAGCAGAAGGCCGGCTACTCCCATCGCCACACCGGCCGGCCAGAGATCGCGACCCTTGCGATAGAGCACGATTTCGTCGCCCGACGCGCGTAGCGCCAGCAGAATGCCGGCGATCATGAACAGCGCTCCCTTCACCAGCCCGTGGCCGAACAGATAAAGGACGAAACCGGCCATCGAGGTCGGGGCGACCGCGGCAACGCCGATCAGCATGATGCCAAGGTGGGAAATGGTCGAGAAGGCCAGTAGGCGTTTGAGATGACGCTGCGCCCAGGCCATCAGCCCGCCGAGGATCGCGGTCGCCGCGCCGAACCAGACCAAGGCCGAGTGCACGAGCGTCATGACCTGCGGATCATGAATAAAAATCTGCGCCACGATCTTGGCGAGCGCGAGCAGCGCGACGCTCACCATGACGCCGGAAAAGATCACCGAAACCGGACTCGGCGCCACCGCATGCGCGTCGGAGAGCCACATGTGAAACGGAACGATCGCCGCCTTGGTCAGCAGCGCCGCGGCGACGAGACAAAAGCCGGCGCTGAGCACCGGATCGGAGCGGATCGCCGCCACGACGCGGCCCATTTGCGTGAAATCGAGCGTGCCTGTGCGGGCGTAGAGAAGACCGATGCCGGCAAGCATCATGAAGCTCCCCAGCGCATTGGTGATGGTGAAGTTGAACGCGCCTTCCAGCGAACTTTTGCCCAGCGGATAGGCGGTGAGCGCGAAGCCGGCGATGCTCATGAGTTCGAACCAGACAAACAGATTAAACAGGTCGTGTGTCAGGGAGAAGCCGGCGATTGCCGCCAGGAACAAGAGCATGAGAATCTGAAAGTGCGAGTGCACCTCGTCGAAGTAGCCCCGGGCGAAGACGAAGGACGCGGCAAACAGCAGCGCGCTAAATGCCGCGACCGATGCGCTCGCCGGATCGGCAAGGAAACTGATGCCGAGCACCACGCCCGGCCGGCCCGATGAGGCGGGCGTCCAGCCGCCGAACCATTGCAACACCGGACCGTTTAGCGCCTGACGGGCGAGGAAGGCGCACAATGCTGCCACGGTCAGCGCGGTGACAATCGCCACGACGTCGGAAAAGCGCGAGGGCAGCCAATGCGCCAGCGCAAGCAGCCCCGTGGCGACGGCCGGATCACAATGTTCGTCATCGGCAATCGGGCCGCGAAAACCGCAAGTTCAGACGCCCGATTAGCCTAACGCGTGGCGGGACGGCTGGTTCAACAGCCCTGCTGAAGCGGATTGCTGCGCGGGTCGGCAAGCGAAGTTCTCAAAGGCGCTGTCCTTCCTTCGAGCCGGTGCCCCGATCGCGATCGTCGACCGGTTGGACCGGAACCGCAGAACTTCCCCTACGTTGAAGGTCAGGCCCGCCCGATGCTTCATCTCGTTTTTTCGCACGCCTACTTGTTTCTTATCCCGCTGGCCCTTTTGGAAGGCCCGCTTCTGGCGATCGTCTGCGGCGTGGCGGCCGGTCTCGGCGCTCTCAATCCGTTCATCGCCTACGGCATCTTGATCGGCGGCGATTTGGGCCCCGACCTGATGTATTACGGCTTGGGGCGATGGGGCGCGACGCTGCCGTTCGTGCGGCGGTATGCGTCTCGCATCAACGCCATACGCGAGAACTTTCTTTCGCTTGAGGAGCTATGGCGCACCCATCCGCTGGCGACGATGGCGGGTGCGAAGCTGTCCTACCTTGTTAGTCCGGCGCTCATCGTCAGCGTTGGGTTGAGCGGCATGTCGCTCGGCCGCTTTGTGCTTTGTTCGCTGATCGTCTCAACCCTGTGGCTCGGCGTGCTTGCGGCGCTCGGCTATGGTTTTGCCAAGGTGTACGGCTATTTCCATCTCTCGCTCTCGTCGGCGGCCGTCTATCTGGCAATTCCCGGTGTAGTGATTCTCTGCGGGCTGGGCTTTATCGTCGTCACGATGCATCGGCGCATGCGCCCGCGCCAGGCCGCCCGGCACAGTCATCTGATAAAAGAACAGGCCCGCTAACCGGACAGGTCTCGATCATGCCAAAGCCGCGGCCTTGGCGGTGCCGGTTATTCGTCCACGATACGGGCGCGCAGGATACCAATGCCTGCGATCTCGACTTCGAGCGTATCGCCCGGTTTCATCCACAGGGGCGGCTTGCGGCTGTGGCCGAC
>JBOHIU010000255.1:0-8024 GCA_050725855.1 Xanthobacteraceae bacterium
TCCTACCCCCGCAACCAAATTTCCGTCTCGCAATATTCTCTGCGGCAGCTGGTTGGCATAGCGCACCGGCCGGCGCGAGCGATCGCACAGCGCATCCAGACCCTGCTCCCTGTAGCGATTGAGGATCTTGTAGCCGGTCTTGCGGGAAATGCCGAAATCCCGGCACACCTCGCTCATGCCTTCGCCCTCCAGCAGGCGGGCGACAAATCGCAAACGCTCCTTCCGTCACCGAACACTCCCTCCACGGCATCAACACCTCCCGCCAAATGGCGAAAAGTGTTACCCATGTGTCCGGTACGTTCTGTCACCTATCTCTCAGGTCGCACACTAATGGCATCAGAGGCTCCAACGGGTCAGGCTGCCGGCCGCGGGATTGGCAAGGCATCATTCGAATATTAACGCGATGGCGGGCGCGGCAAGTTTTCGCCCGTTTCCTCATTGCCGCAGGATTAGCGGGAGCCCCGCGGGTCTTACGGCTGCGCTATGCTGCGCGCATTGACAACCGATCCATCTCGCGCTTGACCAACTCTCGGTAAAGGCCGCCACGTCGCATGAGTTGGTCGGGCGGCCCGTCCTGGACGACGCGACCGGCTTGCAGCACAACAATGCGGTCGAAATTGCGCACTGTCGAGAGCCGATGCGCGATGGCGATGACGGTGCGACCGCGCATCAGCCGGTTCAACGCCTCGCGGATCATTTCCTCGGACTCGCTGTCCAGCGCCGAAGTGGCTTCGTCGAGCAACAAAAGTGGCGCGTTTTTGAGGAAAGCACGCGCGACGGCGATACGCTGGCGCTGCCCACCCGAAAGCTTCGTGCCACGTTCGCCGACGATCGTCTGCAATCCGTCCGGTAACTTCTCGATGAAATCGCAGCGCGCGGCAATGGCGGCTTGCTCGACCTCGTCTGTGCTCGCGTCCGGCCTGCCGTAGCGGATGTTCTCCATCACCGACCGATGAAACAGTGAAATGTCTTGCGGGACCACGCCGATCGCCTCGCGCAGACTCTCCTGCGTGACCCGTGCGATATCCTGGCCATCGATCAAAATACGGCCGCTCTGCGGATCATAGAAACGTTGCAGCAGCGCGAACAAGGTCGACTTGCCGCCGCCAGAATGCCCGACAAGGCCAACGCGCTCGCCTGGGTTGAACGCAATTGAAAAATTCTCGAAAATCTTCTCGGCCGCGCCATAACGAAAAGTGACGTGCTCGAACTTCACCCTGGCGCCGCGGCGGACGAGCGGTGCGGCTTGCGGATGGTCGCGCAATTCGTGCGGCACCAACAATGTTTCCACCGCCTCGGCAAGTCGGGCGAAGTGCTGCGTGATATCGACCAGGGCAACCGCGAGATCGCGCGTGGCGCTCAGGACGGACAGCGAGAGCGTGCAGGCGAGCACGACATCCCCCGTTGTCGCCTCGCCCCGGTTCCAAAGTATAATCGACCAGGCAAGCAGGCCGACCGTGAGGATGATCGTCACGACGGCATGAAAAATGCGCACCTTCTCGAGATAAAGGAGACTGCGCCGCCGCGCGGTCATTTCGCGATCAATCGCGGCATCGAAGCGGCGGTGCTCGCGAATAAAGCCGCCGAACGCCCGTACGAGCGGCATGTTGTTCACAACGTCGCCCATCTCGCCGTCGACCGCCGCCGCTTTGCTGGCAAAATCATGATGGAGCGGGCGACCGGCCGCAGCCAGCCGGAACATCACGCAAACCATGATGCCTGCGACGGCGGCGAGCGCGCCGGACATCGGCAGGCTGATCGTGCAGACGAGCGCGATTGCCGCGATTGTCGCGGCGCACGGCGGCAGCACATTCCACACGAACATGTTTTCCGCGGTGAATACAGCGTTGGATGTCGCCGTGACACGACTCGTCAGCATGCCCGGAAGCCGGTCGGCGAAATAGCCGGGCGAATGACCGGTAAGATGGCGGAAAAGATCGCGCCGCAGGTCGCCGGTCACGCCGACGAAGGCATAATTGCCGATCCAACTGGCCAATCGCCACAGCAGGTTGTCGGCGGCAATAAGCGACACGAGCAGCAGAAACGCCGTCCATACGCCGGCTGTCACGCCTTGCGAAAGCGTATCGACCAAAAATTTCACCCCATATTGGGTACCCACCGAACAGCCGACCGCGCCCAGAACCGCGGCGAGTATGCCCGCATGGGAGAGCGAACGTCGGCGCAAATAACGAAGAATGAAACGAAAAGGACGGCTAGCATAATCGCAAAGATCAGCCATGCTTACTCGATCTCCGCTCGTATTGGCTGTTCCCCTCGGCAGGGCCAGCACGACAACGCCGAAAGTCGACAAATTATCCGGCCCAAATCATTGTTTTCGTAGGGACAGCCATGCCGCCAGCGGGATTCATGGCCAGCGGTTTTCTGACGCCAGAAGCTCTTGATGGCTCTGTGCAGTATCGAAGTGAGTTGACGCAGTACAACGCGCAAAGTTCCCGATGTCCGCAAAAATAAGTTTCTTGGCGCGGCCGAAATATTCACCATTTCTGATGTTACGCCCGACTCCAGGGCGGCGGGCGCCCAGCACAAAAGGATGGTTCATGCACATCGCTCAAATTGCGCCTTTGACCGAGGCTATTCCGCCAAGACTTTATGGTGGAACCGAGCGCGTCGTATCGTGGCTCACGGAGGAATTGATTGCGCTCGGCCATGAGGTCACTCTCTTCGCCAGCGGTGATTCCACGACGTCCGCCCAGCTTGAGGGTGTGTGGCCGCGAGCGCTCCGCCTTGACGGGGCCGTGCGTGATCCCAATGCGCTGCATATGCTGATGCTGGAGCGTGTCCACCAACGTGCGTCCGATTTCGACCTTTTGCATTTTCATCTTGATTATTATCCATTTTCCCTGTTTTCGCGTCAGAGCACGCCATTTTTGACAACCCTGCATGGCCGGCTCGATCTACCTGAACACCAGCCGTTGTTTGACACCTTTTCGTCAATTCCGGTCGTGTCGATCTCAAATGCGCAACGGCGGCCGTTGCCACAGGCGAACTGGGTGCGCACCGTGTACCACGGCCTTCCCGAGAAACTGCTGGAGCCGAAGTCGATCAAGCCTTGCTATTTCGCTTTTCTCGGCCGCATTGCGCCTGAAAAGGGTGTCGATCGCGCGATCCACATTGCTGAACATTGCGGCGTGACACTGAAGATCGCTGCTAAAGTCGACCGTGCGGACCGCGAGTATTACGACGAACAGATAAGTCCTCTGATCAAGGCGTCGAGGAGCGAATTTATCGGCGAAATCACCGATGAGGAAAAATCGGAGTTTTTGAGTGGCGCGATCGCGCTTCTGGTTCCGATCGATTGGCCGGAGCCGTTCGGCCTCGTAATGATCGAAGCCATGGCGTGCGGCACGCCAGTCATTGCCTACAATCGCGGTTCAGCGCCGGAAATCGTCGACGAGGGTCTCACCGGATTCATTGTCGAAGATGAGAATGGCGCGATCGGCGCGGTTGACCGCTTGAGCCAATTATCACGCGGGAAGATTCGAAAGGAATTCGAAAGGCGGTTCACCGCGCGTCGCATGGCGCAGGATTACCTTTCGATCTATCGCAGTCTCGCATCAAATGCGCTCCCACAGCTACGGCTCGTGGCCGACGACGCGCCGGCCCTTTAGGAATTCCCGCCGCGCGGTTGCGACCGCGAAATGACCCTGGCCACAAGATCGTTGCGGACGACATTCGCGTGCATTTCGTTGGGTCGCGCCCGCAGCGCGGAGTTATTGCAGGAGCGGCGCTTAGCCAGCCTGCTCGACCGGCTTTGTTTCCGGCATCAGCAAAGTGACCGAGATGAGGCCCGCAAGCGCAATTGCGGCCAGCCCGGCAAATGCCCATGGACTGCCAAAGCGATCGCTCAGGTAGCCGGCGAGCGTTGAACTGATCGAGGCGCCGATACCGATGAAGGTGCCGACAATGCCTTGGCCGAGATTGAAATGGCCGGTTCCGCGAGTGAGGTCCGCGATGATCAGCGGTACCATGACGGCGAACACCGCTGCGGTCACCCCGTCGAGCAACTGCACGACGACCAGCGGCAGCGGACTGGATATGACGGCGAAGAGAATGCCACGCAGTGGCAGCGCCGCAAAGCCGATCACCAGCAGCGGGCGGCGCCCCCACGATTGGGCGCGTCTGCCGACCCATGGCGATAGCGCCGCCACCAGCATTTGCGGCACCACGATGCAGGCGGCGATCAACACCGTCGCCCACTGACTTGATCGCATGGTCAGAACGCTGCCCATCAACGGCAACATGGCGGCGTTGGCGAGATTGAATAGCAGGAGGCAACAGGCAAAAATGATAAGCGGGCGATTTTGCATCAATTCGCCGGGCTTGGATCGCGCTTTTGGTCGCGCGGGGGACGTCGCGCCGTGCGCGCGCTCGGGATCGATCTCCGTTGGTGAGATCATGCGCAACGCAATGAGCGCCGGGCCAAGCAACAGGACCGTCACGACGAACACCGCCCGCGCCGAAAGCAAATAGCCGCAGGCGCCCATCGCTGCCGCCGCCAAGCCGTTGCCGACGGAAGCAAAGCGGGCGTTGCGGCCGAGCCTCTCGCCGATTGCGGCATGGCCGACCAAGCCAAGGCTGATGGCGACCATGGCCGGGCCGAGGACGCAGCTTGCCAGGGCATGCAGGATCGAGGCGGACAACACCAGGGGAAAGATGGGCACCGCCGCATAACCCAGGGCGCTGATGCAGACGGCGGCGATCCCGATCGCAGCTACCAGGCGCTCCGATCGCGCGGCATCGACCAAGGCGCCGCCGGGCATCTGTCCGAGCAGGGATACGAAGCCGGCCGCCGAGAGCACGAGCCCGATATCGATTTGAGTCCAGTGCTGTGCCGTCAAGTAAACGGAAACGAATGGCCCGAATCCGGTCTGCACGTCGGCGACAAAGAAGATGAACCAATCGAGTCCGCGCAGGCTCCTGCGCGACGGCATCTGCGGCGGGCCGCCGCGCTGGAGCGGTTCGGGCGCAAGAATCTGCCCGTCTGCGGGTGCGTGCGGATCCGGCAGGTTGCTCGCGTGACGCATTGGTTTTGCGGGCAGCGTGGTTCTCCTTCGATGAGGGGACGAGTGAACCTTGCCGAGAAATGGCGGAGTTTCAGCTTCCAACGTCTATTCAGGCAGCGGCTCGAGTTTGCCGAGCGCACCGAGCACGACGACCGGCTTTCCTTCCACGTATTGGGGCGCAGCTTTGACCTGGTCGCGGGTCAATTCGAGGGTGATGTATGCATCGGGCTTTCCCGGCGCGGGAAAGTGCAACGCGTTCCAGTCGACCGCGATTTTGCGGCTTCCGACGCCAAGAAAGCCCCCGAAATCGATGATCGCGGCACGCACTTGACCCGTGCGGTCGACCAGCACATCGACGATCCGGCCCATATTCTCGTTGGTCGCACTACGGACTTCTCGGCCAAGAATGCCCTCAACCTCATGAGTATTGAGGACTGTGACTGCCGGCACAGTGGCAGGACTGGTGGGGGAAGCTGCCGGCGCTTGCGCCGGCGTTGCAGCCATGGCGGTTTCAGCCAGGGCGAAGGTGGTGGCGAGCATCCCCGCGCAGACCAGACCGGCCGCTAATCTTCCGGCTTTTCGGAGCAAATGACATTCCCCGTGCATAAGACCCTCCGGCAATACCCTTGAAAGTTCCCGCATGACCAAGCTGAGTGAGGTCCGGCTGGTTCCACGTCAAACGCAGCCGTCGTCGAGCTTGCTCGAAGCGTGATTGTCAGGACGAAAAGGCCACGCAAACCTGAATGTCGCCGATCAATCGTGGCGTTTCGAGCGAGACGGTGTCGCCATGGCGATGCACCCGAAGATCAACATAGGAGGTGCCAAGCCGCAGGTTGCGCACGATGACCTCGTCAAGGAACGGCGGCAGCTGCGGATTGCACAGACGAACCTCGCGCCTGAACGGATCGAATTGGAGCCCGAGTGAAGCTTCCAGCAGTGTGAATGGCGTGGCGCTGGCCCAGGCTTGAGGTGCGCAAGCGACCGGATAGAGCGTGGGACCGTGGCCGCGTTTACGCCGGAAACCGCAGAACAATTCCGGCAGCCGCCGCAGGTCCATATAGGTGCCGGCCCTGAACAAGCCTTCCGCGAGGCTGGCGATTGCCCGCTTCTGGCCATATCGCGCCAAACCGAGGGCGATGAGCGCGTTGTCGTGCGGCCACACAGAGCCATTGTGGTACGACATCGGGTTATAGCGGGCTTCGCCGCTTGCGACCGTGCGGATGCCCCAGCCGGAGAAGAAGCGCGGCCGCAGCAGATCGGCCGCCACCCGCGCGGCGTGGTCTGGCGAAGCAATCCCCGAGAATAGGACCTGCCCGGCATTTGATGTGCGCACGCGACAGGGATTTTTGTCGCCGTCGAGCGCCAGCGCATAGGTTTCGATCTCGGGGCACCAAAAGGCGGCTTCGAACCGCTTGGCGAGTTCTTGCGCTTGCCGATCGAGCTTTTGCGCGAGGTCGTGGTGGCCCAGGCGCCGCGCGCAGCGCGCCATCATATGCTTTGCGGCGTAGACGTAACCTTGGACTTCGACCAGCGCGATCTCGCCTTCGGCGAGGCGGCCGTCGGCATGGAAAATCGCGTCGTGGGAATCTTTCCAGCCCTGATTGTCCAGGCCCTGATCGCTGGCGCGCTTATACTCAATAAAGCCGTCCCGGTCGGGATCGCCGGGGCCGTCTATCCAGCCCAACGCCGCTTCTATGTTGGGCCACAGTTTGGCGATCGTCGCGTCGTCGCCTGTGCGCTCGGCGTAGAGTCCTGCGAGCAGCACGAACAGCGGCGTCGAATCGACGCTGCCGTAATACAGTCCGAACGGCACTTCGTGCAGTGCCGCCATCTCGCCGCCACGCATTTCGTGCAGGATTTTCCCAGGTTCGGCATCGGCACGCGGATCGGTATCCTTCGCCTGATAGGCGGCCAGGCGGCGCAACACGCCGCGCGCGACATCCGGATTCCACCACAGCATTTGCAGCGCCGTGATTAGTCCGTCGCGACCGAAGGTCGTCGAGAACCAGGGAATGCCGGCGTAGGGGTAGGGGCCTTGCGGCGTGTTGGTCGTCAGCACCGCCAGATCGGCGGCCGACCGGCACAGCATCTCATTGAATCGATCATTGGATGTTTCGACAGCGGTGCGATCGCGCGCCGATTGACGCAATTCGCGGCGCGCGGCGCTCAATCCGCGCAAGAAGGGAACGGGCCGCGCGGCTGGATCGCAGCTGACTGCAAGAAATATCGGCAACGCCTCTCCGGCTTCAAGGTGAAGTTCGTAGGCCGCACTGTCGATCGTAAGCCGCGCTGGCGGAGGGTCGAACGTAAGTGTGGTCCGGCGCAGCTTGGCATCCAATCCGCAGTAGCTGAGGACGACCTCGTCATTGCCATGCAGCTTCGCCGTCGCGCTGCCGCGACCTTCGCGATGCGACCCGCGCACTTCGAAAAGGTCGGCAAAGTCGTTCTCGAAAAGAAGCGACAGCTGAAGGTCGACAGCCCGCTCGGCGTAATTGCGCACGCGGAGCCGCTGGTATGCGGTGCCGCGCCAAAGAAAAGTGGTTCGCAGAATATGAACGCTGTCCTTTTCCAGGGCGATCCGTTCGTCGGCCAGCAGGTCCGGATTGGTCAGATCGACAAACAATGCCGAATTGTCGTCACGTAAGCTGGAGCCGAGGAGCAGAGGAGAGGCGCCATTGACCAGCATCTCGAGACGCGACAGGTAGCGCGTATCCGAGTGAAACAAACCGGCCGACTGACCCGAGGCGGCAGCGATATCGCCGCGGCTGTCGAGAACCACGAAAGTGTCGCCGTATTTGAGCGTAAGCGGCGGCCGGCCGGTCGTTTGCGTGGCGGTGATATAAAACGGGCCACTGGCTTCCGTATGGATGGGAACCGCGTGCGCCGCGCTTTGTATTGGTTTCGTCATTGAGAGTTAACTGTCATGCCCGCTAGAAGATGCCGATGGACTCCGCTTCGAGCGGGTGCTGCCCCTCGGCTATCGATTGCCTTGCCGATCGC
>JBOHIU010000256.1:0-6447 GCA_050725855.1 Xanthobacteraceae bacterium
CATTGCCAGTTCAACAGCATGCCGCCACGTTGCCATGATCCATTCCTCGTTCAGCCAATCGTAAACGAGGAATCCGCAAGCAAACCACTCGTTCCATGATCGGTTTCATGGAATCTGTCGTCTAGTCAACCGTGGCGAATTGGCTGAGCTCCGTTCCTCAAGCCGCAAAATCTGTCTCACAGGCGCTGATCCCGGACACTTCAAGGGGTCGGTAGGAAGGCAGCACCAAGAAGCCATTCAGAGGGCGAAAGTAACTCTGAGCAGCATATATTCCAATCGCGATCAAAGCGTCAGGTACTCACCCACGATTTCCGGATTTTGAGCGAGCTCGATCATCTTACCACGCCACCGGATTTGACCTTTCTCCACGATGTAGGCGCGGTCTGCAACTAGTCGAGAAAAGCCGACATTCTGCTCGGACAATAGAACCGAGAGTCCGAGCTTTTTCATCTTGTTGATAGTATCGGCAATCTGCTCGACGACGATCGGCGCGATACCCTCAGATGGTTCGTCGAGCAAAACGACGAGCGGATTGCCCATGAGTGTGCGCGCAATCGTGAGCATCTGCTGCTCCCCTCCGCTCATGCGCGCGCCGAGCCGGTAGCGCAGTTCAGCAAGGTTGGGGAAGAGCGAGAACAACTTCTCCTCGCTCCAGACCGGTGCTGGCGTGCCGTCGTGGAAGTAGTGCGGCGGCTGGCGGCCTATATCGAGATTTTCCAGCACGGTCAGGTCGGAGAAAATCCTGCGGTCCTCAGGCGTATAGCCAATGCCGAGGCGGGCGATTTCGTAGGGCTTGCGCCCCGAAACGTTAACGCCGTTGAGCCGAACTGCGCCGCTTTTGCGCGGCAGCAGGCCCATGATCGCCTTGAACGTGGTCGACTTGCCGGCACCGTTTCTGCCCATCAATGCAACGACTTCGCCGCGACGGACTAGAAAAGTCATTTCGTACAGTATTTGCGCCGCACCGTACCACGCATTGAGACCTTCGACGGCAAGCAGCGGCGGCTCGGTCATGAGCCAAGCTTGGAAAGTTCGAAGGTGCGGCCGGTGCCGAAATAGACCGCTTGTACCCCCGGATCAGTCCGGATTGCCCGCGGATCGCCGTCAGCAATCACTTTCCCCCGCGCCATCACAATAATCCGATTGGCAAAGGAGAACACGACATCCATCGAATGTTCTGTGAAGAGCACCGAGATACCGCGCTCGACCACTAGCCTCTTCACCAGCCTGATCAGCTCATTGCGTTCTCGTGGCGCCATCCCGGCAGTCGGCTCGTCCATGAGCAGCATGCGCGGCGCGCCGGCAAGCGCAATGGCAAGCTCCACCCGTTTGACGTCGCCATAGGCGAGTTCTCTGCAGGGCAGATCGGCGGATTCCCGCATGCCGACTGACTGCAAAATATCCAGCGACTGCGTGCGGTATAGCGCGGCCGCCGGCCGCCAGAAACGATACATCTTGCCGGCTCCGGTGATCAGCGCCATCTGCACGTTTTCGGCGACAGTGAGCGAACCGAAGGTGGCGGCGATCTGAAAGGTGCGGCCAACTCCACGTCGGTAGATCTCGCGCGGTGGCAAGCCGGAGATGCTGCGGCCCTCAAATTCGATTTGCCCCTCGTCCGGCGACAGCTGGCCGTTGATCATGTTAAAACAGGTGGACTTGCCCGCGCCATTCGGGCCGATCAGGGCGAGAAATTCACCGGCGGAAACCCTGAAGGTTACATCGTCGACGGCACGAACCGCGCCGAAGCTTTTGGAAAGTGAAGTGACGGCGAGGTAGGTCATCGCTTAAGATCGCGCGCCAGCCGCGCAAACGCGCCAGCGAGGCCGGACGGAAATGCAAGCACCAGAACGAGGATGATGCCCCCCAGAAGCGCATGCCAATAATCGATCTCCTGCATCACGTAATCGCGCAACAACGAAAAAACCGTCGCCCCGACAAGGGGACCGGAGAGGGTTTGAATGCCGCCCAGCAACACCATAACGAGGCCATCGATCGAGCGCTCGATGCCGATCGTTTCCGGCGAGATGGAGCCCTTGGCGAATGCGAAGATCGCACCGGCCACTCCCGCGAGCGTGCCGGCAATGACGAAGGCGAGCCAGTGAACCTTCTTCACGTTGATGCCGATAGCTTCTGCGCGAAGCGGCGAATCGCGTCCGCAACGCACGGCATAGCCGAATGGTGCGAATAGAACACGACGCAGCAGGAGAACGCCGGCCGCGGCGAAAGCAAGCGTCAGCAGATAAAATGCGGGCAACTGATCGAATGGAGCAGTAGGCCAGGTACCGAGGACGCCATTGGAACCGCCAGTGATCTCCTGCCATTGGAAGACGATCGACCAGACAATTTGAGCGAACGCCAGAGTCAACATCGCCAGATAAACGCCAGATAAGCGGACCGAAAACCAGCCGAACAGTATCGCCCCGAGAGCCGCAGCCCCCGGCCCCGCCAGCATGGCCGCCGACATTGGCGCACCCAGCCATTTGACCGCGAGTGCTGTGCCGTAGGCGCCGAGGCCGAAATAGGCGGCATGCCCGAAAGAATGCATGCCGCCGGGTCCCATGATGAAATGCAAGCTGGCGGCAAACAGAACCGCAATCAGAACGTCGATGCCGAGCACGAGTGCGTACGGATACGAATGCGCGAGCAGCGGCAAAAGGGCGAGCAGCACAAAAGTCCATGCGGCTGCGATTTTGAGTCCCTTTCCTGCCGGCCGCATCGGTACTTCAGGTTCGGCCGTGCTGCGCACGGCGACTTGCGGGCGGCCCAGCAATCCTTGCGGCCGCAGAATAAGGACAATGGCCATCACGACAAATTCGGCAACGAGGGTGAATTTCGAGAAGTTCAAGGACAACATGCCGAGATGCACCAGCCCGAGGCCGATGCACAGGGCCTTGACCTCGGCGATGAGGAGCGCTGCGACATAAGACCCGACAACCGAGCCCATGCCGCCCACGACCACCACAACAAAGGCATCGCCGATGACGTTCAGGTCCATGCCCAAATTGGCCGGCTCGCGCGCCACCTGCAGGGCGCCGCCAAGCCCGGCCAGGAAGGCGCCAAATGCAAACACGGCGGTGAACAGCAGCGATTGGTTGATGCCGAGCGCGGAAACCATCTCGCGGTCCTGCGTCGCGGCGCGGATCAGCCGCCCAAAGCGCGTGTAGGCGAGCAGGAAATGCATGGCACAGAGTACGGCTGGCGCAACAACGATGAGAAACACGTCATAGCTCGGCAGTAAGCGTCCTAAAATCTCGATCGCACCACTGAGGCCCGGCGCTCGCGGACCGAGAAGGTCCTGCGGTCCCCACCACCACAAAGCCGCATCATTGATCACCAGCAATATCGCAAAAGTGGCGAGCAGCTGCAGAAGTTCGGGAGCGGCGTAGATACGGCGCAGCAGCACGATCTCGATCAGCGCGCCGATACCAGCGACGATCACGGCGCTCACGACAATGCCGCCCCAGAACCCCGCCGCACCACCGAAGCTCAGTGCCAAGTTGGCTGCGATATAGGCGCCCAGCATGTACAGAGAGCCATGCGCGATGTTGATGATCCTCGACACCCCGAAGATGAGGGAAAGACCGGCCGCAACGAAGAAAAGGCCGGACGCGGAAGCAAGACCATTCAATGCCTGAAACGCGATGCCAGTCGCGGTCATGCGCAAAAGATACCCAAGGCGATTGCCCACATCACCGCGGCGAACTGCAGCTTGGTCGATTCCATCCCTTCGGCATTGCCTTCCTTAAGGCAATGCTTAGGCACACTGAAATTGCCGCGAAGCCAACGCGCAGGCACTTGTTCGATTCCGATCGGGTTTGGATTTGGCCCGCGCCCGGTTCTTAATCGGCCGATGCCGGCCGGAGCTTTCGGACCACCGCATCGGAGGGAAGGACGGAGGCTCCATTGACATATTTCACGTCCACCATCGTGCCGACGCCGTTCTTCAGTGCAATCTTGCCGACATACGCTCCGAGCGTCGACTGGTGATCAATGGCGCGAAAGTAGAACGGGCCGAACGGGCCGTCCATCGGAAGGCCTTTGAAGGCCTCAACGAGCTTTTCCGTGTCAGTGGACCCGGCCTTTTTGATGCCTGCTGCGATCGACTTGATGGTTAGATAGCCAACCACGGAGCCCATCTTTGGAAGTTCATGGTAACGCTTCTCGTAAGCAGCGATAAATTCGTTATTTTCGGGCGCATTCACCGCTGCCTGCGGGTAACCGGTGACCAGCCACCCCGCCGGCGCGTCGCCCTTAAGCGGTTCCAGATATTCGGGTTCGCCCGCCAGCAGCGCAGCTACAAAGCGGTTCTTGAACGTGCCGCGAATCTCGCCCTCGCGTACGAACTGCGCTAGATCGGGGCCGAAGAGCGCGCTGAAAATGGCATCCGGCTTGGCATCATCGATCGCCTGTGCCACGGCTCCGGCATCGATCTTGCCGAGCGGTGTCGCCTGCTCGGCGACGAATTGGACGCCCGGCTCTTTCGCCTGCATCTGTTCCTTAAAAGCGGCGGCCGCGGCCTGGCCGAATTCAAAGTTGGGATAGACCAGAGCCCAGCGCTTCTTATGCGCCTGCAAAATATCGGGCATTAGCATCCCAACCTGCATGTACGTCGATGGACGCAAGCGGAAAGTATAGTGGTTTCCATCTTGCCAGATGATCTTGTCAGTCAGTGGTTCGGCGGCGAGGAAAAACACCTTCTTTTTGCCGGCGAACTCCGTTACGGCGAGCCCGACGTTGGACAAAAACGTTCCGCAAAGAATGTTAACCCCCTCCTCGGTCACCAGTTCGTCGGCCGCGCGAACGGCGTCGCCGGGATTGGCCCCATCATCGCGCGAAATAACCTCAAGCTGTTTGCCAAGAAGCCCGCCGCCGGAATTGATCTCATCGACGGCCATTTTCCAGCCCTTCTTGTAGGGATCGAGAAACGCCGCTTGGCTCTTATAGGAGTTCAATTCGCCGATTGTGATCGTACCCTGCGCGATAGCCGGCAAGCTTATCGCCAATGATATGATACCGCCAAAGATTGCGACGATGGTGGGGCGCATCTAGCCTACCCTTCTGGTTGTTGCCGGCAAAATGCGATCAAAGCGTGATTGATGCGTATATTCCAACCACTGCACTGCTCAGCGAAATGTTGCGCGCGTGTATTTGCCTTGTCAAGTAAAACGGAGCGTGTTGATCGCGTCGATCTTGCAACCCTTGTGGGATTGTGTTGCGGCGATCACTCACGGGTAGCTTGCTTGTCGGGAGGCGAAAGGGGATGATGCCGGCAAGATTCAGCATCGCAATCGTCGGTGGTGGCATAGGCGGACTGGCGGCAGCTGCCAGTTTGACACGACTTGGCTTTAAGGCCGAGATCTACGAGCAGGCGGCGCAATTCGCGCCAATCGGCGCTGGTATTCAACTCACAGCAAATGCCATGAAGGCGCTGAGTGGATTCGGGTTAGCCGAACCCCTGCGCAGCGAGGGTTTTGCGCCCGCCGCCTTTCACAGCCGAGAGTGGGACACGGCAAATGTCACCAACGTCCTGATCATGGGCAACCCGCTTGAGCGGCGCTATGGCGCGCCGGATCTGATGATCCACCGGGCGCGCCTGCATTCAGCTCTCGCTGCTTTGGTGCCGTGCGACTGCATTCACTTTGGCAAAAAGCTGATGTCGATTAAGCAGCACGAATCCGGCGCCACGCTCGTATTTGCTGACGGCAGTCGCGTCGAGGCCGCGCTAGTCATCGGTGCGGATGGGATCCATTCCGTGGTGCGAGAGGCATTGTTCGGTGTCGAGAAGCCTCGCTTCACGGGCCGCGTCGCCTACCGCACCGCGCGGATTAACGGCATTGCTATCGACGAGCGTGCTAAGTGGTGGGGTCCTGATCGTCATGTGGTGCATTATTTTACGAGGCCAGGTAAGGACGAGATCTACTTTATCGCGGTTACGCCTGAGCCGGATTTTCAGGTTGAATCCTGGTCAATGAAGGGCGACCACAATACGCTGCTTGCGGCCTTTGCTGGATTTCACCCGACTGTACGCGCCATTCTCTCGGGGGCGCCGGAGCTGCGCAAATGGGCTCTTGTCGAGCGCGATCCTATGCCGTCCTGGTGGAGAAATGGCATTGTGTTGTTGGGCGACGCCTGCCATCCGATGATGCCTTACATGGCCCAGCGTGCGGCATCCGCGATTGAAGACGCGGTCGTGCTCGCACGTTGCCTTGGTGAGGTCGGCTGCGATGACATTTCAAAAGCGCTCGCGGTCTACACCGCCAGCCGCAAGGAGCGCACCGACCGACTGCAACTCACTAATCGTGAAAATACGTGGCTCCGCCAAAAGACGGATACGGACTGGGTATACGAATACGATGCTTGGCATACACAGCTTGCTCGCCCTGAGAGTTCTACATTTTGAGTTCACATGCCCCTCCGCCAGTTGCCCATGAGCGGCCGCGAAACATT
>JBOHIU010000257.1:0-7853 GCA_050725855.1 Xanthobacteraceae bacterium
GTTCATGCCCTTGCACATGATGTAGGACAGGATCGCGCCCGAGGAGCCGACCAGCGCGCCGGTGATGATCAATGCGTTGTTTTCCAACGTGAAGCCCACTCCGGCCGCCGCCCACCCCGAATACGAATTGAGCATCGAGATGACGACCGGCATGTCGGCGCCGCCGATCGGGATGATGATGAGAATGCCGAGCAGGAGTGAAATGCCCGCGATCGACCAGAAGCCAATGTGTTCCTGCGTGTCGAAGAACCAGACGATCAGAGCGGCAAGACCGAGCACCAGCGCGATATTGACGGCGTGGCGCGCCGGCAACACGATGGGCTTGCCGCTCATGCGGCCCGAGAGTTTCAGGAATGCGATGATCGAGCCGGTGAAGGTGATGGCGCCGATCGCGGTGCCGAGCGACATTTCGATCAGCGTCTCGCTGCGGATATCACCCACGGCGCCGATGCCGAACGCGCTGGGTGCGTAAAGCGCTCCCGCAGCCACCAGCACGGCGGCCAACCCGACCAGCGAATGAAAACCGGCAATCAGCTCCGGCATCGCGGTCATCGCCACGCGGCGCGCGATCGTCGCGCCGGCGCCGCCGCCCAGCGCGACCGCGACCACAATCAAAACCCAGGCCGAGAAGCCGACCGGCGGATGCGAGGCCAGCGTCGTGGCGACGGCAATGGCCATGCCGATCATGCCGAGGAGATTGCCGCGGCGCGCGGTTTCCGGATTCGACAGGCCGCGCAGCGCCAGCATGAAAAGAACGGCGGCGAGCAGATAGCAAAGCGCGGTGAGGTCGCCGTTCATGGCGTTTCCCGCGTTGTCATCATCCGCGAAAGCGGATGATCCAGTAATCGCCGCGGCCGGGGCAGAGCCTGTGAGTTTGCGTCTACTGGATGCCCCGCCCGCGCGAAGCACGACAATTCAAATCGAGCCGCGCTCATCGCCTGTCTCTCTTATGGAACATGCCGAGCATGCGCTGGGTCACCAGAAAGCCGCCGAAGATGTTGACCGAGGCCAAGATCAGGGCGGCGAAGCCGAAGCCGCGCGCCCAAATCGGTCCGGTGTCGGTCGAAACCAGCGCTACGCCAACCGCGAGCAGCGCACCGACCACGATCACCGACGAGATGGCGTTGGTCACCGACAGGAGCGGCGTGTGCAGCGCCGGCGTCACCGACCAGACGACGTAATAGCCGACGAAAATCGCGAGCACGAAAATCGAAAAACGGAAGACGAGTGGATTGATGATGTAGTTCGCCGCGGCAGGTGCCGCATGGACCGCAGCCGCCATCGTATTGACCTCGGCGACGATCGAAAGGGTGACCATTGAGGGCCTCCGTTTGTCCTCCTCTCCCCGCGTGCCGGGAGAGGTGTCACTCAAGCCGCGTTCTGTGGGGCAAAACGCGGATTCACGATGGCGCCGTCGCGGGTGAGCGCCGTCGCCTTGACGATCTCGTCGTCCCAATTGACGGCGAGCGCCTTTGTCTTCTTGTCGATGAGGATTTCCAGAAACGCGTAGAGATTCTTGGCGTAGAGGCTGGAGGCGGTGGCGGCGAGCCGGCCCGCAACATTGCGATAGCCGATGATTTTGATGCCGTTGTCGTCGGCAACCGCGTCCGGCTTGACGCCTTCGACATTGCCGCCGCGCTCAACCGCGAGATCGACGATCACCGAGCCGGGCCGCATCGATTCCACCATCTCCTTCGTGATCAGCCGCGGCGCCGGTCGGCCGGGAATGAGCGCGGTCGTGATCACGATGTCCTGCTTCCTGACGTGCTCGGCGACGAGCGCCGCCTGCTTGGCCTGATACTCCTTCGACATTTCCTTGGCGTAGCCCGAGGCGGTCTCGGCGGCCTTGAATTCTTCATCCTCGACCGCGATGAACTTGGCGCCGAGGCTTTCGACCTGCTCCTTGGCGGCCGGCCGCACGTCGGTCGCGGTAACCACCGCGCCAAGCCGGCGCGCGGTGGCGATGGCCTGCAATCCGGCGACGCCGGCGCCCATCACGAAGACTTTGGTTGCGGGCACGGTGCCGGCCGCGGTCATCATCATTGGCAGCGCCCGGCCGAACTCGGCGGCGGCATCGATCACCGCGCGGTAGCCGGCCAGATTGGCTTGGCTCGATAGCACGTCCATCACCTGCGCTCGCGTGATGCGCGGCAACAGCTCCATGGCGAAGCCGATGACGCCGGCCGCGGCCATGGCGCGCAGGGCATCGTCATGGCCGTATGGGTCCATGATGGCGATGACAAGAGCGCCTTTCTTGCATTGCGACAAAGTCGCGCGCTCCGGCCGCTGCACCATGAGCACGACATCGGCGCCGTCGAGTGCGTCGGCCGCCAGCTTGGCCCCCGCGGCCGTATAGTCGCTGTCGAGAATGCCGGATTTTACGCCGGCGCCCGGCTCGACGGCGACTTCGGCCCCAAGCCCGATCATCTTCTTCACGGTCTCAGGGGTCGCGGCAACCCGCGGCTCGTCGGCGTTCCTTTCCGCAGTGACCGCGACTTTCATGATTCCTCCAAGGACCGGAAGCGCGAAACATGGCTGTCGGCTGGCGGCCCTTTCCGCTGCCGCTGGGCTCCGCCGTCGGACGATGCCGAAACGGCGGTGGCTCGCCTAAACCAGGAAGTAGGCCATCAGGATGACGATGATCGCGACCACGATAATGCCGGTCTTTACCAGCGTTACGAACGACCGATACATGTGCTCGTGGGCAGGGTAGTCATTGCCCTCTGCGGTCGCATATTCGAGTTCGCCATGGTCGGCCATCGCATCTCTCTCCCACCTGTCGCACTAGTGTCCCGATTCCGAAGCTCGCATCAAAGTGCGGCACCCTCGTTTGCGAACTTCGGAATCGAAAGACATTAGCAAGCTATTGATCTAGTGTGGCTTTGGTTCAGAAGTCCGCACAACGAAGCCTTGCCGCGAGCGTTGCCATAAGAACGATGCGGACTTCTGAACCACCACACTAGTGCTGGCGGACTTAGCGTAATCGCATGGACGTGTATAGGGCAGCGCGCGGGCCGGAAGTTTGAGGGCGGCTTGCCGGTGGAACGGCAAATCCTTACTCTCATGAAAACGGATCGATGACGGACGAACGCCATGCTGAGAAGAGAACAGAACGATCTTTTGACCCAGGCCGGTCCCGGTACCCAGATGGGGCAGCTTTTCCGTTCCTATTGGCTGCCGGCGCTGCTCGCCGAGGAATTGCCCGAAAACGACTGTCCGCCGGTCCGGGTGAAGCTTCTGTCCGAACGCCTGCTCGCGTTCCGTGATTCCGAGGGCTGCTACGGCCTGATCGACGAATTCTGCGCTCATCGCGGGGTGTCGCTGTGGTTCGGGCGCAACGAGGAACGCGGGCTGCGCTGTCCCTATCACGGCTGGAAATACGACGTGACCGGCCAATGCGTCGATGTTCCGTCCGAGCCGGCCGCGAGCGGATTCTGCAAGAAGGTCAAGCTCACCTCCTACCCGCTGGTGAAGGTCGGCGCGGTGCTGTGGGCCTATATGGGGCCGCCGGAAGGCAAGCCGCCGCTCCCGGAGTGGGAATTCGCCATCGTGCCGCCGGAACAGTCCTTCGTGTCGAAGCGGCTGCAGGAGTGCAACTGGCTGCAGGCCATGGAAGGCGGCATCGATTCGAGCCACGTGTCTTTCCTGCACCGCGGCGACCTTTCCTCAGATCCGTTGTTCAAGGGCGCCAAGGGCAACCAATACAATCTGTCCGACATGCAGCCGCATTTCGAAGTGGTCGAGATGCCCGGCGGCCTGTTCATCGGCGCGCGGCGCAACGCCGAGAACGGCAAGTACTACTGGCGCATCACGCCCTGGGTGATGCCCTGCTTCACCATGATCCCGCCGCGCGGCGACCATCCGATCCACGGTCATTTCTGGGTCCCGATCGACGACGAGAATTGCTGGGCGTGGTCGTACGATTTCCATCCGGTGCGGGCGCTGACCAAGATCGAGGTGGACGCCATGGTGGAGGGCGCCGGCGTGCACTGCAAGGTCGACTCGGGCTTCCGGCCGCTCGCCAACAAGGACAACGATTATCTGATCGACCGCGCCGCACAGAGAGCCGGCAAGACCTTTAGTGGCGTTGCCGGTTTCGCCATGCAGGACGCCTCGCTGCAGGAAAGCATGGGCCCGATCTGCGACCGCACCAAGGAGAACCTGGTCTCGACCGACAACGGCATCATCATGGCGCGCCATCGCCTGATGCGGGCCGCCAAGGCGCTCGCGGACAAAGGCGCGGCGCCGCCCGGCGTCGACCCCGCGCATCAGAAGATCCGCTCATGTTCGATCGTGCTGCCGCCGGATGTCGCGTTCAAGGACGGCGCCAAGGAGGCGCTCACTCCGGCCAAGCTCGGCATGGCGCACACGACGGTGTAGCCAATCGGGGCGAGCCGATGACCGAGCATGGTCGCGCCCGCGAGCAGAACCTGACCGGCATCTGGAACGGGCTCTACACCTACCCCGACGGTAAATCGATGTCATTCGTGGCGACGCTGATCGAGGCCGGCGCCTCGATCAGCGGGACGACGCATGAGCCGGGCAGCCTTGGCGGCGGCGCCGGCGCCACGCTTTATGCCAGCCTGAATGGCTCACGGAGCGGGTCTTCGGTCACTTTCACCAAGGCCTATGATCAGCCCGATAGATCGCATCGAAGCCCCATTCTGTACGAAGGCGCGCTCAATGGCGATGGCACCGAGATCGAAGGGCGGTGGACGATCGTCAAAGCCTGGTCGGGAAAGTTTCTGATGATTCGTTCGCCGGGCGAGGAGTTGAAAGCTTCGCGCGATGTGGTCGAGCGTGTTCGATGATGGAAGTGCCTCGCGGCGATCACGCCTCGATCGTCAGTGTCGCCAGCGTCAATTCACCGTCGGTGATGTAATGATTGATCCGCTTGGCGGGCAAATGCTGGCCGGCGCGATAGAGCGTTGCTTCGCCAATGACGTGAAAGCTGCTCAGGTCGGCGACGATGTGGTCGCGTTCTTCATCGGCATCGGCGTCGGTGGCGTGGGTGATCTGGAATGTCAGACGCGTCAGGGAGAAGCCCGTATCCTTGGTGCCGGCGCCGACCCAGAGCGCCGTCGCGGCGGCCGGCGGCGGGAGCGTGCTTTGCCAAAAACTGGCTTGTCCCAGCTCGACCTCGTGGGAAATGCTTAAGGCCCAAAACCGGACGTGATGGCGCTTGCGCGGGCTGTCGCCGATCTCCTTCTGAAACCCGATGTCCTGGGCGCGCCCGAACAGATAAAGCGTGCTGAACGGAGCCGCGGGATAGGGTCGGTTGAAGACGAATGCCAGAACCATCCGCCAGGAACTGGCGAAGCCGAGCCGATCGGCCTGGGACCAGCCGGCGGCCGCAAAGGCCGAGCGAAGCTGCGCCAAGGTGCCGATGAGCACGACATTGACGGGATCGCCGGGCAATCCGTCGCCGGTCAGTGTGTAGCTTGGCACGTATTTGCGGCGGAGGATGCGCAGGCCCAGGTGAACCGTCTGCGGCAGAATGAGATAGGCCGCGACTCCATAGCAGAAGGCGAGAGCAAGGAGCGACGGCAGTCTGCGGTCGACGAGCCGGAAGACGAACACGATCAGCCAGACGCTGAAGACGCCCAGCGCCACGACGCCCATGCGCTGCAGGAAGCGAATGAGTTGTCTCGCCATCGCGCTTCTTCGGTCCGCCGCCGCCGGTGGGTTAGGCGCTCGCCTGCCCGGTCAGGCCGCTTCGTTCTGGATGGCGGCATTTCTCCCAGCGATGAAGCCCTGGCAGGCCGAGCGCGGCAGGCCGTGCATGGAAAAACCGCCGGCGGATTCGCCGCCACAATAAAGTCCCGGAATGACTTCGCCGCACATGTCGATCACCTGGCAGCGGGCGTTGATGCGCAAGCCGGCGCGGGTATCGTGGATCACCGGCATCGCCCAGGCGGCGTAGAACGGCGGTTTCGCGATCTTGTAGCGCGGCGCCGGCTTGCCGAAGTCGCCGTCCTTGCCGGCATCGACGAACGCATTATAGCGGGCGACGGTGTCGGCGAGATTCTGCGGCGGCATCGGCACGCGCTGGTATTTCATTTGGATCTTGGCGGCGAGTTCGCCGACCGAGGCAGCGCTGAAGAAGAAACCGGCATCGCAATCGACAGAGGGCGGCTTCGGATCCCAGTATTCGCGCAAGACTGCATCGGCGTCGAAGATCGCCCAGATTGGCCCGCCGCCGTTATGGCCGTCGCCGATGCCGGCGAGCGCGGCGTTGATGAAATTGGTCGGATTGTATTTGGTCTGCTTGGCGTTGAGGTAGCTGTAGGGCTCGTACGGATCGACGCTCTTATGAGTGCTGTAGGTGTGATGACCGCCGGTCTCGTCGTAGAACCGCCTGCCCAGCATGTTGACCAGGATCACGTCCTGCCAGTCCGCGACCGGCAGTCCGATGGCGCGCGCCTTGTCGAACACCTCGCTGCCCGGATACCAGCGCACATTCACATAGCCATACTGGCAGCCGATGGCGCCCGGCTTGGTAATGCCCGAGCCGAACTCGCCGGTATAATTGAATGCGCCCCATAGGGCGGCGCCGACGTCCATGGCAGCGAGTTCGCCGCTGGCGTCCTGGTCCGACCACGGCATGCCGGCGAGCCCGCAATATTCCTCCGTCAGCCGCGGATCGAACATGCGACGGAAATCGACATTGCCGGTCGAGCCGCCGGTCGCGACGATCACCGCCTTGCGGGCGCGAATGTTGACGGTCGCGCCCCTGTGATCGACGGCGATGCCGGTGACGCGACCCGATTTGCGCGCCTCGCGATGGATCGCGGTCATGCGGTGCTCGAGCAGGATATCAATACCGAGTTCGCGCGCGGCGTTTTCCAGCGGCCGGATCAAGCCGGCGCCGGCCCGTATTTCGTCGTCGTTCGGATCGGCCTTGCCGCCGGTGTGCACCATGGGCCAGTCCTCGACCGATATCTGCATGGTGCGCAGCACCGAATTGCCGATCTCGTGGCCGACATTGTTCGGATGCCGGTCGATGACCTTGACGCCATGGGCGAGCAAAAATTCGAACGTCGCCACGCTGTTGTCGGCAAAGGCGCGTACGATCTCGCGATCGTTGTAGCGGTACGGCGGAAAGCCGTTGGGCCCGACCAGCGACCAATCGGTCAGATCCTGGAAAAACAGGTCGGCGGAATCCGCGATGCCGTATTTCTTCTGATAGGAAGTGCCGCCGCCAAGCGGCAAGTTGCCGCCCGAGACGATGGCGTGGCCGCCGACATGCTTCTCAGCCTCGACCATGATCACCGAAGCGCCGGCTTCGCGCGCGACGATGGCGGCGGGAAAGCCCGTCGCGCCGGTGCCGATGACGACCACGTCGGCTTCGCGATGCCACTCGACTGCATTCATAAATCCCCCAACTGCATGTTCCGCGGCGCTGAACGACTGCCATTTCCCGAATGCGGCGCAGCACGAAGTGGGGCGCGGCTGTTCCGGGACCGTACCAACTCCGCGCTTGTAACGATCCCGGGTCTGCAGCGCATCATTCCGCTTCGCTCAATGCTGCGCTGCGCCCGGGAAACGACGTCGTGGCCGCCGAAGGGCGTGGACACTAACAGCATTCCGTCTTTTGTGTCATGGGAGGCGGTCAACGCGCGAGGAATGCTGGCCATGCCCGACATCGTACCCACCCACCGGCTCACCGAGGAAGCGAGCCTGAAGATGCTGCAGGCTGGCGTCGCCAAGGCGAACGCGCTCGGCTGCAAGGTCTCGCTGGCCGTGGTCGACGCAAGCTGCCGGCTGATCGCATTCCTGACGATGGACGGCGCGCGGCATTTCTCCATCATCACCACCAAGCGCAAAGCGATCACCGCCGCCTCGCAGCGGCA
>JBOHIU010000258.1:0-25299 GCA_050725855.1 Xanthobacteraceae bacterium
CCGTGTCGTGGCTCAATCGCGTATCGCTCGGCCTGCCGACCCAGGCCGCCACGGCCGCCGAAGCGCATAACCGACTCATGCTGACCAAGGCGCTCGACCTTTCGGCAAAGCTCAAACAGCCGGTGAAGCTGCCGCTCGAACCGGGCATCGCCGCAGCGTAGTTTCATCCTCGCATCGCGATTCGGGTCATGCACTTGGAGCCTTTAATGGTTTCTTAGCCATGCGGGCCGCTATTGTGGAGCCAACGACAACAGCGGCTGGTCTGCCATGCTCCGGCTTGCGGAGAGCCTTAAGCCCGTTTCCAGCGAGCCCCGTGCCTGCAAAATCTGTGGCAGCCAAGCCCCTCTCTTTGGCGTCGTCGACTTTCACAAATCGTGCGAAGAAGCCCGGGGAGTCCGTTTTTCGCTTTCGGGCGTGCCCATTTACTACCGCCGTTGCCAAAATTGCCAATTCCTTTTCACCGACGCATTCGATCACTGGAGCCTCGATCAATTCAAGGAATACATCTACAACGGCGAATACAAGCTCGTTGATCCCGACTATGAGACGCAACGGCCGCAAATAAACGCCGAATTCATATCGAAATTCTGGGGCGGCATCAAAGCGGACACGCGCATCCTCGACTATGGCGGCGGCAACGGCGCGCTCTGTGCGAAGCTTCGCCAAAGCGGTTTCCACACCGCGGTGCCCTATGATCCCATGGTGCCGGAGTTTTCCACGGCGCCGGAAGGAAAGTACGATCTGATAACAAGCTTCGAGACCTTGGAGCACACGCCCGACCCCGTCACAAGCATCGCCGGGATCGTGAATTTTTCGGCAGAGACCGGACTGGTTTTCTTCACGACGATGGTGCAGCCCGCGGACTTCGATCAACATCGGCTCAATTGGTGGTATGTGGGGCGGCGCAACGGGCACATTTCGCTTTTTTCCAGAAAAGCCCTAATGCTTGCGTGGGAGCGGCATGGCTACAAGCTGGCCTCTCTCAATGACAACGTCCATTTTGCGTTTCGGACCTTGCCGCCCTACCTCGCGCATTTGCAAAATAACGCCTGAAGAATTATTTGCCCGCGATACCGCCAGCCTCCTGGAAAAGCTTGTCTCCAAGCGCGTGCTTCGTCAGGGCAAATTCGCGTACAGAATGGCCTTGACGTGCGATCTGCGGAGGCACAACCTTATTATTGCTTTGGAGTTTTCGGCTCCCCGCCGATCTGGCGCAGCGGAGCCGATCCTGGGAGGGGCATCATGACGGCGCGCGGATATATCAAACACCAGCGGTGGGAAAGACCAGCGACCATCGGGTTTCTTGGCGCGACCAAACATTCAGCCTGGAGCGCGTTTCTACCGCCTTTTGAACAGCGCTTGCGCGAACTGGGCTGGATCGACGGACACAATCTGGAAATCGATTTTCGCTGGGCGGACGGAAAACCGGATCGTTATCAAAAGATAGCAAAAGATTTCGCCGACCGCGGCGTCGATGTCATTGTTACCGCAGGGACGCCGGCTGTCGCCGCCGCCAAGAAAGCAACGAAAGCGATACCGATTGTCTTTACTACGGCCGGAGATCCGGCGCGGACGGGCTTGGTCCACAGCCTTGCGCGCCCCGGCGGCAATGTGACAGGCCTGTCGAATGGTCAAACCGATCTCGCTGCCAAACGTCTTGAGCTGTTGCACGAGGCGGTCCCCGCTTTGCGTCAGTTGGCAATCCTGGGCAATCGCGCCAGTCAGAACGTGCAGTTGGAAATGGAGGCGGCGCAAAAAGCGGCGCGGCGCCTCGGTATCGGCACAATCACGATCGACGTCCGCAATGAGCCGCAGATCGCCCCCGCCATCAAGCGGCTCAGAGGCAAGGCTGACGCGCTGTATGTTTGTACAGACCCATTCGTGACGCATCATCGGATTGCCATTAATACCCTGGCAGCAGGCGTCGGACTGCCGACTATTCATGCGTTCCGGCATCACGCGGAAGATGGCGGCCTGATGTCCTATGGACCGGATTTTCGCGACATGTTTCGACAAGGAGCCGATCTCGTCGACAAGGTTTTGCGCGGCGTCAAGCCGGCCGATATTCCGGTCAAGCTTGAAAAGAAGTGCGAACTCGTCCTCAATCTGAACACCGCCAAAGCGCTGGGTCTGAAAATTCCCAAGCGCATTCGCAGCCGCGCCGACATTGTAAAGTAGCTGTCGCAGCGGCGTAGCTGCCCATCGGGACCAGCCGGTTCGAACGCCGATAACCGAGCATCGCGACGGACGCCCGTAACCTCGGCTCAGGCTTTGGACGATAGGGCGGCAATAACGTTATAGGCCGTCATGGGCCGGCGGATGCCCTTGAGCGCGAAATCGCCGGCCGGCTCGGCGGCCACCGAATCCTCGACCGCCAGCAGGACGCGCGGGCTGATGAGAATCTGGCCCGGCTGCGCCTCGTCGCATAGCCGCGATGCGACATTGGAGACGGTGCCGATCGCTGCATAATCGAACCGGCCTTCGAAACCGATAGTGCCGAGCGTGGCAAAGCCATGCGCGATGCCGATACCGAATCCGAGGTCGTGGCCGAGACGTTGCCATCGCTCGATCAGACCGCCGATTGCCCCGCGCATCTCAATCGCCATGTTGACCGCCTGCAAGGCCGGGTTGGGCACCGGCACGGGATCGTTGAAAATCGCCATGACGCCATCGCCAGCAAATCGCTCCAGCGTGCCGCCGTAGTCGTAGATGATCCGGCCGATAGCAGCATGGTATTCGCGCAGCAGCGCCATCACGTCTTCCGGGTCCGAGCTTTCCGAGAACCCGGTGAAGCCGCGCAGATCGCAGAACAGAGCAGCGATTTCCCGGCGGTGGCTCTCCAATTCCCTTTCCGAATCGGACGAGATGATCAGATCGGCCACCTGCGGCGGCAGGAAACGACGGAGCCGGCTCAGACGCTCGATCTCGCCGACCTGTGCGGCGACGCGCTGCTCGAGCTGATCGTTCAATTGCCGAAGCTCTTGCGACTGCACCTCCAGCTGATTGGCCTGCTGGCGGACCGTTTCATAGGAGCGTTCGAGGTCGCTCGTCCGCTCCCGCAATTCTTTGAGCAGGCGCGTATTCTCGATGGCGATCACGGCCTGTGAAGCGAAATTCTGCACCAACTCGACCTGCTCTTCGGTGAATGGGCGCACCTCCTGGCGATAAATGACGATCGCCCCGATGAGTCGATTTTCCTTGAGCATCGGCACGCTCAGCATCGAGCGCGCGCCCGCGAGCCTGGTGGGCGCGCTGGGGCTGGCGCTCGCGGCATCATCGGCAATGTGCGCGACCGCTTTGGTGCGCATGACGTCTTCGAGAATGGTTCCCGGGAGAGGCGGGAATAGGCCGCGCCGTCTTTGAGACTTCGCGAATTCCTCCGGCGTTCCCACCTCGGCCACGAACTCGAACAACTCGCCGTCGCGGCGGAACAACGTGCCGAACTTGGCTCCGCAGATTCGTACCGCCTTTTCCAGCATGGCCTGAAACACCGGCTCCAACTTTCCGGGCGAGCTGTTGATGATGCGCAGCACCTCCGAGGTCGCGGCGAGTTGCTCGTAGGCGCTTCGAATTTCATTCTGGAGTTCCGTCATCGCGCCTGGTCCAGCCGCCGCATCGGCGCTCCGAGCTTCGGCCTTGACCTGTGCACCAACGCGCTTTTGCGAGGCGCGCGGCGAAAGGCTTGATTTTCCCGGCCGCTCCCTGGGCGTTCGACTGCCTGATGCCACGCGCCGCTTCATCCATGCCTCCGCACCGGAACGGTCAAGTCAGTTTTGGCCGAACCTCTTGCCCGCTCTCCAGACGGCTGATGTCTCGAAACAAACGCTCGCTGACCAGCCGAAGCAGAAAGAATCCGAACTTCGGGTTCTGAAAGTAAAGCTGCGCGACCTGGCTGT
Organism: Xanthobacteraceae bacterium; assembly: GCA_050725855.1. GTDB lineage: Bacteria > Pseudomonadota > Alphaproteobacteria > Rhizobiales > Xanthobacteraceae > BOG-931. The sequence goes on from JBOHIU010000258.1 coordinate 3,897, forward strand.
AGCCGATGCTCAAGAGCTGCCCGCCTTCGACGCATTCAAAAGTCAGGGTCCGCTTTTTGTCGGGAGCGACGAAGCCGATCTCGCCTACGATTTCGCCCGGCGCAACTTCCACGCCGATTTCAGCAAGCCGAAAAAGCCCGCTAACTGCATAAAACATCTGCTCGGCGGCCTCACCCTTGCGAAAGATGATTTCGCCGTCGCGACAGCGGCGGCTGGTCATGTAAGGTTTCAACCATTCCATCGACTGGCCTTCGCGACTGGCTTCGCGGACCTGTTTCACAAGCTGCATCATCTGATAGAGACGCAGCACATTGAGCGGCAGCAGAATAGCATGCAAAACCAAAACCGGATACGCGCGGGTGGCATAGCCATAGATTATAAAGACGCAGTTGCTGGCGATTCCGGTCATGCGCAACGGCAGCATGGTTTTCATGGAAAAGGTCGCGAGCACCAGAACAGCCGCGAAATATCCGAGCGCGTCCACCAGACTCATTATTCGGCCCCTCCCAAGCGAAGCTAAACGAGCGATATGATCATATCAGACTGATATTGTTATATCAGGCCGGCGAACGAGCGAACCGACGTTGCGACGATTTTGACGAAATATCTATTAGAGGTTACGGGCTGCGGCCCTCGATGCGCCTGCGCGATCACGCGCCGTTCAGCGGCGCCTCGCGAGCTAACTAGCCGATTCCTCAAGCGCGCGCAGCGCCTCGGGTTTGAGAATGATGGTCCAGCGATTTCTCAGTTCGAGGATGCCGCGCCGTTGCCAATCGCGCAGGCAGCGGTTGACGTTTTCCCGGGTCGCTCCGGACATTTCGGCCAATTCGCGCTGCGACAGGGAAAGCTTCGGCGGCCCCTCGCCCTGGGCCGGATAGCGCAACAGCGCCTTGGCGAGGCGCGCCGGCAGTTCGAAAAAAGCGATTTCGGCCATGCGTTCATCGGACCGGCGAATCCGGCCGCAGAGCAGTTGCATGAGATTCAGACAAGCGGTCGGACTGCGCTGCAGGAACGGCATAACATCGCGGCGCTCCAACACCAGCAATTCGCATTTGGTCAGGGCGGTGGCATTCGCCGATCGCGGCTTGCCATCAAGAAGCGCGATCTCGCCGAACAGTTCTCCGGCCAGCAGGTCGGAAAGGATGACTTCTCTGCCTTTTGGGGTCGGCAGCGAGATGCGCACTGTCCCAACAATCACGCCCATCATGCTATGTCCCGGATCGCCGATGCGACAGATCGGCTCCCCGGCCGCGAAGCCGCGCGGCTGCGCGTGCGCAGCGAGGTCGTGGCGCTCCTGCTCGTTCAGCGCTTTGAACAGAGTGCCCTTTTCGAGCAATTTGCGCGCCCGTTCGGCGGTTACATTGGTCATCGACTTCCCCCGATCGCGCCGTCCTTCTCGGCGGGGGCGCTACGCCCGCTCGATCAGACCCAGTCTAACACGCTTCCGCGGAGCGGCACGTGAGCGGTGAGTCCGCTCGGTTAGCCGCCGCGGCCGAAGTCCGACAATGCGCTCTGCAGCAGCCGCCACGCCTTCTTGTTTGGCGGCAGGCCGAAGCGCAGCCAATCGGAATGCTCGGCAAACGCGCGCACGACAATGCCGGCATGCCCGAGGTGACGGAACAAGGCCGACGCCGCCGGCGTGCGGACGAGACGGAACAATGGCGTACCGCCGACAATCTCCAGCCGCGATCTCATCAGAAGTTCATCGAGTCTGCGCGCCGATTTCGTCAGGCGGTCTTTTGTTTTCTCGATCCACGCAAAATCGTCGAGCGCCTTGGCGCCGATGGCCAATGCCGGCCCTGAAACCGCCCAAGGGCCGAGCAGCGCCGCAAGCCGCGCGGCAATCGCTGGCGCTGCGAGCGCAAATCCGAGCCGGACCCCGGCAAGCCCGAAAAACTTTCCGAACGAGCGTAGCACGACAATATTGCGGCCATCCAATGCACCGGCAAGCGTCGCGTCGGGTGGTCCTACGTCCATGAACGCCTCGTCGACCACAAGCAGACCGCCGGCGCCGCGGAGCTTCACGCCGACTGCGAGCAAGTCCTTCGGCGCAAATACGCGTCCATCGGGGTTGTTCGGATTCGCAACCACGACCAGCCGCGCCCCCTCTGCGCCGGCAAGGTCATCGATCGATGTGACGCTGTGTCCGGCCAAGACCGCCGCGCGGGCGAATTCGCCATAGGTCGGCGCGATGACCGCGGCGCGTCCCGGCGGTACCAACGCGGCCGCGAGCGGCAGCAGAATTTGCGTGCCCGGCGCCGCCACCACATGGGCCGCCGAAGGCACGCCGTAAGCCCGCGCGGCAATCTCGGTGAGAGCTTCGTGCGCGGCAAAGTTCGGGAGCCGGGCGAATAGTTCGGCAGGCAACCGCGGCAGCGGATAAGGAAAGGGATTGATCCCGGTCGACAGGTCGATGAAAGGTTGTGGGACGCCGGGAAACAATCGCCGCGCCGCGGCGAGATCGCCGCCGTGCGGGAGCGGTTCGATATCCGCCGCAAGGGCAAACATGTCGCTGATGCTGGCGGTCTTGGCCATGCTGATCGAACTCGGGGCCGGCTATCCGCGGTGGCTGACGCGCGCCATCGGCCACCCCGTGATCTGGATCGGCGCCCTGATCGGCGCGCTCGACGGCGCGATGAATCGCGACGCCCAACCGGCCGGGCGGCGGCGCCTTGCCGGCATGTTTGCGCTGGCGATCGTGCTGGGGAGCGTCGGACTGATCGCTTGGACCGTCCAGCATGAAGCGCTGCGCGTTCCGTTTGGCATTATTCTCACCGCAATTCTTGCAAGCACGTTGCTCGCGCAGCGCAGCCTGCATCGGCATGTCGCCGACGTCGCCAGGGCTTTGGAGAAACAAGGCCCCGAAGCCGGCCAGCGCGCGGTGGCCCATATCGTCGGCCGCGACACCGCAGCGCTCGACGAGGCCGGCGTTGCGCGCGCGGCGATCGAAAGTTTGGCGGAGAATTTCTCCGACGGCGTCGTCGCGCCGATAATGTGGCTGGCCATTGGCGGACTCCCGGGCGCCGCACTCTACAAGGCGATCAACACCGCCGACAGTATGATCGGCCGTCGCACGCCGCGCCATGCCGCCTTCGGCTGGGCCGCGGCCCGGCTCGACGATCTGGTCAATCTGCCGGCATCGCGTCTGTCAGCATTGTTCCTCGTCGTCGCGGCGGCCTTACACCCTGGCGCTTCGGCGCCGCAAGCCTGGCGCGCGCTGCGGCGCGATGCGCCCCATCACCGTTCGCCCAACGCCGGCTATCCGGAGGCCGCCATGGCCGGCGCGCTCGGCCGTTCGCTCGCCGGACCGCGCGCTTATGGCGGCGTGGAGGTCAAGGATGCCCTGATGGGCGATGGTCGGCGCACCGCCAATGCCGCCGACATCCGCCGCGCTCTCTCGCTGTATTGCGCCGCCGATGCCGTCCTGCTCGTCCTCGTCGCAGCGCTTGCGATTGTTTCAATCATCGCGCCAATCTGAGCAGGCGCTCAAGATCAAGATGCGCGGCAAGATGCGCGGCGAGCGCATCGAGGACCCGTTCGATCGAACTATCGTAGGCAACATGCGCGGGCCCGGCGGAAAAGCGCGCCAGCCACGCGGCGCGCTGACGGTCGTCGGCAAACAGACCGTGGATGTAAGTGCCGAGAACGCGGCCGTCGGCGGAGATCGCGCCCTCCGGCGAGCCGTCGGCGAGCCGCGCAAACGGCCGCGCCCGGTCCGTTCCCCCGGTCACGCCCATGTGCATCTCATAGCCGGCAAACGGCACGCCGTCACCGGTCACACCGCGCGCCGGTTCGAGCCGCTTTTCATCCGACAGCGTGGTTGCGACGGCGAGCAAGCCGAGGCCCTCGGTTTTGCCGGGCGGACCTTCAATTCCGTCGGGATCGGCGATCGTTCGGCCGAGCATCTGATAACCGCCGCACAATCCGAGCACGAACCCGCCGCGGCGGACGTGCGCGGCGATGTCGATGTCAAATCCGGCCGCGCGCAGCGCCGCCAAGTCCGCGATCGTTGCCTTGGAGCCGGGCAACAGAATCAGATCGCAGTCGCCGGGCAAAGCGCGGCCCGGCTTGACGCGGGCGAGTTCGACCGCGGGCTCGGCCTCGAGCGGATCGAGATCGTCGAAATTGGCGATATGCGGCAGGATCGGCACGGCGATGCGTAGCAGCCCGCTCCTGGATTCCCGCTTACGCGGGAATGAGCGAAGAGGGGCTTGCTCGAGCGCCAGCGCATCCTCGGCCGGCAACAGACTCGCATCAGGAAAAAAGGGTACGAGACCGAGACTCTGCCATCCGGTGAGCTGTGCGATGCGCTCCATGCCGGTGGCGAACAAGGCCGGATCGCCGCGAAATTTATTGACGATGAACCCGCGCACCAGCGCGGCGTCTTCGGGCGCGATGACCGCCTTGGTTCCGACCAGGCTCGCAATGACCCCGCCGCGATTAATATCGCCGATCAGCACTACCGGAACGTCGGCGGCACGGGCGAATCCCATATTGGCGATGTCATTGTTGCGCAGATTGATTTCCGACGCGCTGCCGGCGCCCTCGATCAGCACCAGATCGGCTTCGCACCGCAGCCGCGCAAAACTGTCGAGCACGTGGGGCAAAAGTTCGCCTTTCATGTGCTGATAGGCGGCCGCCTTGGCGCTGCCGAAGACGCGCCCCTGCACCACGACTTGAGCGCCGATCTCGCTCTGCGGCTTGAGCAGCACCGGATTCATGTGAACGCTTGGCGACGTGCATGCGGCGCGCGCCTGCAGCGCCTGCGCGCGGCCGATCTCGCCGCCATCCGCCGTGACCGCGGCATTGTTGGACATGTTCTGCGGCTTGAACGGCCGTACGGCGAGGCCGCGTTGCGTGAAAGCGCGCGCCAGTCCGGCGACCATGAGCGACTTGCCCACCTCCGAGCCCGTGCCCTGAAACATCAGCGCGCGTGCCGCCATTTGTTTAAAACTCGATGCCGGGCTGCGCCTTCACCCCAGCGGCGAAGTGATGTTTGATAAGCGTCATCTCGGTGACGAGATCGGCTGCGGCTGTCAGCTCCGGCTTGGCATTGCGGCCGGTCACGACGACATGCAGGCCGTGCCGGCGGGCGTTCAGCGTCGCGATAACGGCCGCGAGGTCGAGATACTCGTAGCGCAATGCGATATTGAGCTCGTCGAGGATGACAAGCGCGAAACTCGGATCGTCCATCAATTCGCGCGCCTTCGACCAGGCGCGCTCCGCCGCCGCGATATCGCGGGCGCGGTCCTGTGTTTCCCAGGTGAAGCCTTCTCCCATCGTGTGCCAGACAAGCTGCTCGCCGAATTTCTGCAATGCGTCGCGCTCCGCCGAATGCCAAGCCCCCTTGATGAATTGCACCACGCCGACGCATTGCCCGCGCCCCAGCATGCGTAGCGCGAGTCCGAACGCTGCGGTCGATTTCCCCTTGCCGGTGCCGGTGTGCACGATGAGCAAGCCCTTCTCGATGGTCTTGCTGGCCACTTCGGCGTCCTGCACGGCCTTGCGCTTTTGCATCTTGGCGCGATGGCGCCCGGCGTCGGTCCCATTGATCTTTTCGCTCATAGCTTTCCTTTCACCGCGAGCGGCAGGCCCGCGACCATGAGAACCACGCGATCGGCACGCGCAGCGATGCGCTGGTTGAGCGTGCCTTGCCAATCGCGAAACATCCTGCCGAGCGGAGTGTCCGGCACGATGCCGGAGCCGACTTCGTTGGCCACTAGCACCACGGGCGTCTTCATTTCAAAAACAGCCTCTTGCAGTTGGCCGACTTCCTTCTCGATGTCGGCGTGCGCCAGCATGAGGTTTGATAGCCACAGCGTCAAACAATCGACCAGCGCTGGCGCTCGTCCGCAAGTCGCCAGCGCGGCTTTCAGATCGCGTGGCGCCTCGATGGTGCGCCAGTTCGCATCGCGCCGGGCGCGGTGGACCTTGATCCGTGCCGCCATCTCGGCGTCGCCCGCTTCAGCCGTCGCGATGTAGACCCAAGGCGGATTCCACGGCGTGGGCAGCGCCGCGATCAGACTCTCCGCATAGCGGCTTTTGCCCGAACTGGCGCCGCCGAGGACAAGAGTCATCTGGGGTGCAATGGACATGATATTCAAATGGCCCCGCGTAAGCCGGTCCAACGGATTGATAGCAGCTCTTTGCCACTGGTGGGCGCTCATGAAATTAATTGACGTCAGCCGGCCGCCTCTGTAGCTTCATTCGTGATGGTTCCCTTCGGGGATCAAAAGGGAACGCGGTGAGGACGGCGTCCGACTCCGCGGCTGCCCCCGCAACTGTAAGCGGCGAGCCTGCTGCCATGAGGGCCACTGGGAAACCGGGAAGGTCGGCGTTAGGCAAAGACCCGCGAGCCAGGAGACCTGCCATCAACCGCGGTCTGCGCAGCCGCATCGGGCGGGGTGTTCCTGGTGTACAAGTTTCGCGAGGAGCGAAACTCGTTTGGTTGCAAGGACAGCCCGAACCCTAGGGACTGTCATGTCCACTTCAATTCTCCAAATCGATCCCCGCGCCGAGGGGCTGCGCCAGCGTGTGATCGGCATTTACGTCATTCTGGCCGCATTCAACGTCGGTGCCTGGACCTGGGCCTTCATTGCCTTTCATTCGCAGCCGTTGCTGCTGAGTACGGGTTTGATCGCGTGGGGCTTCGGCCTGCGTCACGCCGTCGATGCCGATCATATCGCCGCGATCGACAATGTTACGCGCAAGCTGATGCAGGACGGGCAGCGTCCTGTCACGGTCGGTTTCTTTTTTGCATTGGGTCATTCCGCCGTCGTCGTGCTCGTGGCGGCCGCGGTTGCGGCCACCGCGGCTGCGATCGAGACGCGGTTCGAGGGCTGGAAGGAAATGGGCGGCATCATCTCGACGTCTGTTTCCTCGCTCTTCCTGTTCCTCATCGCGGCCATGAACGTCATCATCCTGCGCGGAGTCTGGAATGCCTTCAATCGGGTGCGATGCGGCAAGCCCTACGTGGACCACGATCTCGACATTCTGCTCAACAATCGCGGTCTGCTTGCGCGTCTTTTCCGGCCAATGTTCCGATTAGTGTCAAATCCGCTGTGGATGGCGCCGCTCGGTTTTCTGTTCGGTCTCGGCTTCGACACCGCGACCGAGGTCAGCTTGCTCGGCATTTCAGCAGCGCAAGCCGCACAGGGGCTATCGATCTGGATTGTGCTGGTGTTCCCGACTTTATTCGCCGCGGGCATGTCTCTCGTCGACACCAGCGATGGCATTTTGATGCTGGGTGCTTATGAGTGGGCCTTTGTCCGGCCGATCCGGAAACTGTATTATAATCTGACCATCACGCTGGTAGCGGTCGTGGTAGCGATTCTGATCGGCGGCATCGAGGCACTCGGCCTGTTCAGCGATCAACTAGGACTGGAGGGAGGCTTTTGGTCTGTCATCGCCAGCTTAAATGACAACTTCAACAATTTGGGCTTCGTTATTATCGGGGTGTTCGTGGTCGCCTGGCTCGCTTCATACCTGATCTATCGTATTATGGGCTATGACGATCTGCAGCCCGTATTGGCACGCGAGTGAAGACCGCGTGGCTGCGAAGAACAGTCAGAACGCATGGCCGCGCCCGATATCGCCGCCGCCACCCGATGATCGAATCCGCGTGAGAGCGAAATGACGGACGTTTTCAACTCGCCTGCTTCGCGAGGCGCGACGGCGGAGGCCGCGCCGGTGATTTACATCTGCGTGACCTGCCGGGGTATCGGCGAGCCGGAAAGCAATCCGCTCCCGGGAGCCATTCTCGCGGCAGCCACCGAACGGGCGGCCGCCGGCACGGAAGTCGAGGTTCGCCGCCTGCGCTGCCTCGCCAATTGCAGCCGCGGCCCCAGCGCCGCGATGCGCGCCAACGGCTCGTGGACCTATGTGTTCGGCGGGCTGGATGCGAGTTGCGCGGACGCGCTCGTCGCCGGATCGCGTCTGCTCGCCGCGGCAAGCGATGGCATCCTGCCCTGGCGCGGCCGCCCCGAACGATTGAAGCGCGGGCTGATCGCCCGTGTTCCTCCCATCGGCTTTCAAGAGGTCGACCCATGAACGGCTCGCTGGGGCGCGTTCCCTGTACCATCGTCACCGGCTTTCTCGGCGCCGGCAAGACGACGCTCATTCGTCACGTACTGGCCAACGCCCGGGGGCGCCGGCTTGCGCTTATTGTCAACGAATTCGGCGATGTCGGCGTCGACGGCGAAATCCTCAAGGGTTGCGGCAATGAAGCGTGCCCGGAGGAAAATGTCGTCGAACTGGCCAACGGCTGCCTGTGCTGCACCGTTGCCGACGAATTCGTTCCCGCGCTCGACGCGATCCTGTCGCGCGACGGAGTGGAGCACATCGTCATCGAAACCTCCGGCCTGGCGCTGCCGAAACCTCTCGTGCAGGCGTTTCACTGGCCAGCGATCAAGAGCCGCGTCACCGTCGACGGTATCGTGGTGGTGGTCGATGGCGCAGCCTTGGCCGACGGCCGCGTAGCGCGGGACATCGAGGCGCTCGGGCGCCAGCGCGCCGGCGATCCGGCACTCAGCCATGACGATCCGATCGAGGAAGTGTTTGAGGACCAGATCGCCTGCGCCGATCTGGTGGTGCTCAACAAGCGCGATCTGCTCGATGACGCCGGGCTCGCCAAGGCCCATGCGGCAATCGCCGCCGCGCTGCCGCGTAAAGTGAAAACCCTCGCAGTCGCCGACGGCAAGGTGGATGCGGCGTTGTTGCTTGGACTCGGAATCGGCACCGAGGACGATATTGCCAACCGCCGCACCCGGCACGACGGCGAGGTCGAACACGACCATGCCGACTTCGATTCGTTCGTCGTGCCGCTTGGCGAGATTTCCGATCCGGCGGCGCTTGCCGCGCGCGTCGCCAGTCTGCCCGAACAGTTCGACGTGCTGCGAGTCAAAGGCTTTGCCGCCGTCGCCGGCAAGCCGTTGCGGCTCTTGCTGCAGGCGGTCGGCGCTCGGGTAACGCACCAATATGACAGGCCGTGGAGCGCGGCCGAAACGCGCGAGGGCCGGCTCGTGGTGATCGGCCTAAAGGGAATCGATCGCGTCGCGATTACACGCGCGCTGCTGAGCTAAGCGCATGATCCCGAAAAGTGGACGCCGGTTTTCGGACCAGATCATGCGCAAACTAAAATCAAGGCGCATGATCCCGAAAAGTGGAAGCCGGTTTTCAAACCAGATCATGCGCAAACGAGAATCAGGCTGAGCGATGCATCTGCTCACCACCACGTCGACCAGTCTCGATGACATCGTCGAAGCGGTCGATCTCGCGCAGCCGCCGGGCGATATCGCCGTCCTGTCCTTTGCCGACACCGATCTGACCGGTCTCGCTGCGGCGTGGGCGACCGAACGGGACGCGCTGCCGAGCGTGCGACTTGCGCACCTGCGCGAGCTTCGTCATCCGATGTCGGTCGATCTGTGGGTCGAGCGGGTCGGCGCTCATGCCAAGGTGATCGTGGTCCGCCTGCTTGGCGGTCTCGATTGGTGGAAGTACGGGGCAGAACAGCTCTCCGAACTGGCGCGCGCGCGCGGTATCGCGTTGGCGATCCTGCCGGGCGAAGATCGCGATGACCCGCGGCTCGCCGCCGCCTCGACCTTGCCGCCTGAGGAACTCGACGCGTTGCTGCGTTATTTTCGCGAAGGCGGTCGCGAAAACTTGCGTGCGCTGTTGCGCCGGCTGGCGCGTTACGCGGGAAGCAACCTGAAGGCGCCCGCTCCTCGTCCGGTCCCGCGCTTCGCCGGCTACCTGCCGGGACAGGGAGCGCTCGGTCTGGACCAGCTCGCGGCATCTCTAAAGTTCAATCAGCCCGTTGTTCCGATCATTTTCTATCGCGCCGCCCTGCTCGCTGCCGACACCGCTCCGATCGACGCGCTGTGCGCCGCGCTTGCGGCTCGTGGCCTTGCGGCGGCGCCGCTTGTGGTCACCGGCTTGAAGGACAAAGAAGCGGCGGAATTCCTGAATGAGGCGCTGGCGCGACTCGCGCCGGCGCTGATCGTCACCACGACCGCGTTCGCGGCCGGCGTCAATGCTGGCGCGCCGACGCCGCTCGACGGCCCCGACGTGCCGATCTTTCAGGTCATCGTCGCCACCACAAAACGCGCGGCCTGGCGCGATTCGCCGCGCGGCCTCGGCGCCGCCGATCTGGCGATGCATGTGGTTTTGCCCGAACTCGACGGCCGCATCCTCGCCGGTGCGATAGCCTTCAAGGCGCCGCTCGCGCCAAACGAGGCACTCGCCTTCACCGGGTGGGCAAGCCGCCCCGAAGCCGATCGCGTTGCCCTGGTCGCCGATCGTATTGCCGCGATGGTGCGGTTGCGCGGCCGCCCGCGGAGCGAGCGCCGCGTCGCGGTGTTGATGCCGGATTATCCGGGCGCGCCGGGCCGCGCCGGCTACGCGGTCGGGCTCGACGTTCCGGCGAGCGTAGGAGCGCTGTTCGAGGATCTTGCGGAAGCCGGCTATGCGGTAATTGGCCAGCCGAAAAATTCACGCGATCTGCTCGCGGCGCTTGCCGCCGGACGCGATCGGGCGAGCCTTTCGCTCACCCAGTACGAAAGCTTGCTGAGAGCCTTGCCCGATCGCGCGGTCGGGCGTGTTCACGAAGCCTGGGGCGCGCCGTCAAACGATCCCGATTGCCGCGACGGCGCCTTCGTTTTCCGCGCCAAAACGTTCGGCAACGTCTGTGTCGCTCTGTCGCCCGATCGCGGACGTTCGGCGGAGCGCCGCGCCGATTATCACGATCCGTCGCTGCCGCCGCGCCACGCATTGATCGCTTTCGGCCTTTGGCTGCAGCACGTGGCGAAGGCCGATGCGGTGGTTCACATGGGCGCGCACGGCACGCTGGAATGGCTGCCGGGCAAAGCGGTGGCGCTCACGTCGGAATGTTTTCCGGAAATCGTCGCCGGGCCGCTGCCGGTGATCTACCCCTTCATCGTCAGCAATCCCGGCGAGGCCGCGCAAGCCAAGCGGCGCATCGGCGGAATCACCATCGGCCATCTGCCGCCACCACTCGCCGCCGCCGGCCTTTCCGGCGACGCGCGCGAACTGGAGCGGCTGATCGACGAATACGCGCAGGCGGACGGGCTCGACCGCCGCCGCCGGGAGCGGCTTGCAGGCCTGATCGTCGAGACCGCGCAGCGCACCGGCTTGGCGGGCGAAGCAGGCCTCGATGGCGCGACTGAAGCCGATGATGCGCTGCGCCGCATCGATGCCTGGCTGTGCGATCTGAAAGACCTGGCCATCAAGGACGGCCTGCACATTTACGGCCGCGTGCCTCCGGACATTGACGATCCGGCTTGGCTTGAGAGCGCACAAGCCGAACGCGCTGCGCTGCTGGCGGCGCTCGATGCAGGGCGCGTCGCACCGGGCCCGGCCGGAGCGCCGGCGCGCGGACGGCGCGACGTTTTGCCGACCGGACGCAATCTCTTCACGGCCGATCCGCGCACGCTGCCGACGCCGACCGCGATGGATTTCGGCCGTCTGGCCGCCGACGAGGTTGTCCGCGCCCATTCGCAGACGCACGGCGAATTTCTGCGCGCGGCGGTCATCGATCTTTGGGGCAGCGCAACCTTGCGCACCGGCGGCGAGGAAATTGCCCAAGGACTCGCCCTCATGGGCTGCCGCCCGATCTGGGAGTTCGCGACCGGCCGCGTCACCGGCGTCGAGGTCCAGCCACCGGCCGCGATCGGTCGCCCGCGGGTCGATGTGACCTGGCGGATATCGGGCCTGTTTCGCGACCTTTTTCCGGCGCAGATCGCGCTCATCGACGCGGCCGTTCAGGCGATCGCCGAACGCGAGCAGGAGGGCGGCGAAAATCCGCTCGCGGCCGAGCGGCGGCGATGCGAAAGCGCTCGGCTCGATCGCGTTTTCGGAAATGCACCCGGCACCTACGGCGCGGGCGTTGAGAATTTGCTCGGCGGCGGGGAAACCATTGAGGGAATCGGCACGGCCTATCTGGCGGCCGCGTCGCACCGTTATGGCGGCGCCGACGGCGAAGGAGAGGCGGCGCCCGGCGGCTTCGCGGCACGAATCGCCGGCGCCGACGTCTTGCTGCATGCGAGCGACGATCCCGGCCGCGATCTTCTGGAAGGCGCCGAGGACGCCGCCTTCGTCGGCGGCTTTGCCGCCGCGGCCAAGACGCTCGGCCGTTCCGTCGATCTCGTCATGCTCGATGTGACCGATCCGCAGCGGCCGCGGGCGCGGACGCTCTCGGCGGCGCTCGCCCGCATCGTGCGCGCCCGCGCCATCAATCCGCGCTTCATCACCGGCCAAATGCGCCACGGCCCGCGCGGCGCCGCCGAATTGGCCGAAACCGTCGACCGCCTGTTTGCTTTCGCGCAAACGACCGATGCCGTTGCCAGCGAGCTGTTCGATCTTCTGCATGACGCCTACATTGCCGATGCGACCGTGCGCGACTTTCTGCTGCGCGAAAATCCGGCGGCAGCCGCATCCATTGCCGCGCGACTCGATGCGGCGCGGCAGCGCGGCTTTTGGCATCCGCGCCGTAACGACGTGGATGCGGACCTGGCGGCACTGCGCTTCCACGCCTTACCCTCCCGCCTTGTGGGGAAGGGTAGGGAGGGGGGTCGCGAGGTGCCGCGATGACGCTGATAGTCCAAAACGGCTCCGCCCCCACCCCCAAAGGGGGAGGGCAAGAGGGTCGGCGCCGCCGCGCGTGTCCGGGGCTTTCAGCTCCGATGCAAACCGGCGACGGCTTGCTGGTGCGGCTGATGCCGATCGGCACCATTCCGCTTGCCGCACTCGCAAAGCTTTGCGCGGCCGCGCGCCTATATGGCAACGGCATCATGGAAATCACCGCGCGCGGCAATATTCAGGTGCGCGGGTTGAGCGCCGCGTCAGCGCCGCGCTTTGCGGCTGCGGTCGCCGCGCTCGATCTCGCCGCGGAGGACAGCGTTCCGGTCTATACCGACCCCCTCGCCGGCCTCACACCCGATGAAATGCTGGACTCCGGCAAGCTTGCCGTGGACTTACGCCGCGCCGTAACGCAACGTTCGCTGGCTGCGAGACTGTCGCCGAAAGTATCGGTGGCGATCGATGGCGGCGGCGCGCTTGGCCTTGACCAACTGACTGCCGATGTGCGGCTGCGGGCCGAAGTCATAAACGGCGATCCCGCGCTGGAGGTAAGCGTCGGCGGCGATGCGACAAATGCGGCAACGATCGGCCTCGTCGCGCTGGCGCATGGCGTCGAGACTGCGGTTCGGCTTCTCGATGTGATCGCACAACGCGGCCGCGATGCGCGTGCCAGAGATATCGCCCGCGAAGAGCCGGCGTCATTCCGCGCAGCAATTTCCGACTTATTTCTATCTCCAAACAAACCGTCATGCCCGGCCTCGCGCCGGACATCCACGTCTTACGGCAACGCAAAAGACGGAGATGGCCGGAACATAAGCGAGCGAAGCGACGCCGTTCTTCGAACGGCTATGCCCGGCCATGACGCTGGCAGTCACAGTGAAGTCATCGGCGCGCATCGTCTTCGCGGTGGATTGTTGGCCGTAGGCCTTGCCCCCGTCTTCGGTCACGCCGATGCATCCTCGCTCGACGATTTGGTTGAAGCCGCCCAAATGGCCGGCGCGGCCGGAATACGCACGGCGCCGGCACGATCGCTCATTGTTATCGGGCTTGCGAGCGATGCATTAGCGAGCTTCACCGCCGCAGCCGAGCGGCTCGGTTTCATTGTGCGTTCCGACGATCCGCGGCGCCACGTTGTTGCGTGCTCGGGCGCGCCGTTCTGCGCATCCGGGCATATCGCGGCGCGCACGGTCGCGCCCGCGGTCGCCGAAGCTGTGGCGCAATTTCGTGGCGACTCCTTCACAATTCACGTTTCCGGTTGCGCCAAAGGCTGCGCGCATTCAGCCCCCGCCGCACTGACTATCTCCGGCACGCCGGACGGCTGTGCCCTGATCGCCGATGGCGTTGCGCGCGATGCACCCTTTGCCGTCGTCGGAACGAATGAGCTGAGCGCCGCGATTGCAAAGCATGCGCACGAGCGAACGCAAGAGGCTCGTCATGTCTGATCGCTCGCCCTATTTGCGCGACGGCGCGTCGATCTACGCACGTTCGTTCGCCATTATCCGCGCCGAAGCCGAACTGTCGCGCTTTTCCGCCGAGGAAGCCGACATCGTGGTGCGTATGATTCACGCCTGCGGCACCGTCGAGATGGTGGCCAACGTCGCATTCGGGCGGAACCTTGTTGCTGCCGCGCGCGCCGCGCTGGCGTCCGGCGCGCCGATTCTCTGCGACGCCGAAATGGTGGCGCATGGAATTACACGCGCGCGGCTGCCGGCGAACAACAATGTGATCTGCGTGCTCAACGATCCGCGCGTTCCGGCGCTTGCAAAAACGCTCGCCACCACGCGTTCGGCCGCGGCGCTCGATTTTTTGCTCGACCGGCTTGCGGGCGCGGTGGTCGCCATCGGCAACGCGCCGACCGCGCTGTTTCGTCTGCTCGAACTGATCGATGCCGGCGCGCCCAAACCGGCTGCAATCCTCGGCATTCCGGTGGGCTTTGTCGGGGCCGCGGAATCGAAGGCGGCGCTCGCCGCCGATCCGCGCGGCGTGCCGTTTCTCACCGTTCACGGGCGCATGGGCGGCAGCGCCATGACGGCAGCCGCCGTTAATGCGCTGGCAAGGCCGGGCCTATGAGCATGGCGGCGGGAAAATTGGTCGGAGTCGGGGTCGGACCGGGCGATCCGGATCTGCTGACGCTCAAGGCGGTTCGCGCGCTTGGAGAAGCCGACGCCATCGCGTTTTTTGCCAAGGCCGGGAATTCAAGCCATTCGCGCGCGATCGCGGCACGGCACCTGCGCTCCGGCATTGTCGAGCTGCCGCTGCCTTATCCCGTCACGACCGAGCTGCCGAGATGCAGCGGCCCCTATCGCGACGCGCTCGCTCGCTTTTATGACGATGCCGCAGCGAAAATCGCGACGCACATCGAGGCCGGACTGCGCGTCGTCGTGCTCTGCGAAGGCGATCCGCTGTTCTACGGCTCATACATGCATTTGCATGTCCGCCTGGCGTCGCGCTTTGCCACCGAGATCGTCGCCGGAGTCACCGGCATGTCGGGCTGCTGGTCGGCAGCCGGCGCGCCGATGGCGCAGGGCGACAACGTCTTCACCGTCTTGCCGGCGACGCTGCCTGAAGATGAATTGGCGCGCCGTCTCGCCGATGCCGACGCCGCGGTGGTGATGAAAATCGGCCGGCATTTGCCGAAGGTTCGCCGCGCGTTGATCTGCAGCGAACGCCTTGAGGGCGCCATCTACATTGAGCGCGGCACGACGGCGGCAGAGAAAATGATTCCGCTTCATGCCAAGCGCGATGACGAGGCGCCGTATTTTGCAATCGTACTGGTGCCGGGCTGGGGGCGCGAACCATGACGGGGGCACTCGCCGTCATCGGCCTGGGTCCCGGCGACGCCCGCTATTTGACGCCCGACGCCGATGCGGCGATCCGCGGCGCCGAGGCGGTTTATGGCTACCAAACCTATCTCGACCGCCTGCCGGCTCGCGCCTCTCAGCTCCGGTATCCGTCGGATAATCGCGAAGAAGCCGCGCGCGCGGAGGCCGCCATTCGCCATGCCGCGCGCGGCGCGAATGTCGCCGTCGTTTCCGGCGGCGACCCGGGCGTCTTTGCCATGGCGGCGGCGGTCTGCGAGGCGATCGATCGCGGGCCCGACGAGTGGCGTAATCTCGACGTCGCCTTTGTTCCAGGCATCACCGCCATGCTCGCGGTCGCGGCGAGGATCGGCGCGCCGCTCGGCCACGATTTCTGCGCGCTCTCGCTGTCCAACAATCTCAAGCCGTGGACGCTCATCGAACAGCGCCTCGATGCGGCGGCGAGCACGGGTTTTGTCCTCGCGCTTTACAATCCGGTGTCGCGCGCGCGGCCATGGCAATTCGGCAAGGCGATCGAGCGGCTGCGGCGGCATCTGCTGCCCGCGACGCCGGTGGCGTTCGGCCGTGCGGTCGGCCGTGCGGAAGAAAGCATTACGGTCGTTACGCTGGCGGCGGCCGATGAAACACCGGCCGACATGGCAACCCTGGTCATCGTCGGCTCGCGCGAGACGCGGATCGTGACACGGCCCGGCCGTTCGCCGCTGGTCTACACGCCGCGCGCCGGCGCCGAGGTGAGCGCATGATCGAGCCACGTAACAGCATCGTCGATCGTCTCGATCGCGGGCGCATCGGGCGCCAGGGGCCGGCGCAGCATGATGACCTCGATCCCGAGCGCGCGGGCTGCGGCGATCTTGCCATAGGCGGCGTTGCCGCCGCTGTTCTTCGAGATGACCACGTCTATCCGGTGCGCCGCCATCAGCGCGCGGTCGTTTGTCTCGCTAAAGGGGCCGCGCGCATTGATATAGGTCACGTGCGGAAGCGGCAGCGGAGGATCCACCGGATCGACGCTCCGGATCAAATACCAATGCTGCGGCGTGCCGGCGAAAGCGGCGAGCTCGTTGCGGCCGAGAGCAACAAAGACGCCGCGCCTTTCGGCCCCGATGGCGCTCACCGCCGCGCCTGTGTCGCCGACTTCGATCCAGCGATCGCCTGCAACGGCCATCCAGGGCCGGCGCCGCAGCGCCACGAACGGCACCGCGGTACTGCGCGCGGCGAGAGCGGCATTCCGCGAAATGACAGTCGCATAGGGATGTGTTGCGTCGATCAGCGCATCGATCCGCTCGACGGCAAGGTGCGCGGCCAAGCCCGCCACGCCGCCAAAACCGCCGACGCGAATCGGCACGGGATGCGGAACCGGGGACGCCGTACGGCCGGCAAGCGACAGCGTGACGTCGAGATCGGCGCGGCCGGCGAGCCGCTCCGCCAGTTGCCGCGCCTCCGTCGTGCCGCCGAGAATGAGGATTTTTGCCATGCCGCTTCCTGAGGCGATCGAGCGTGACACTGCCGCATCGCCGCGCTGGCTGTCCATCGTCGGCATCGGCGAGGATGGCGTCGATGGCTTGAGCGCCGTGGCGCGCGGACTGATTAGCTCGGCGGAAATCGTATTCGGCGGCCGGCGGCATCTGGCGCTTGCCGCGCCGCTCGTTCGCGGGGCAACTCGGCCGTGGCCGCGCCCGTTCGACGGCGCGGCAAACGAAGTATTAGCGCACCGCGGACGGCAAATCTGCGTGCTCGCCTCCGGCGATCCGTTTCATTACGGCGTCGGCACGGTGCTGGCGCGCAAGATCGATGCGCGCGAGATGAACGTTGTACCGGCACCATCGGCGTTCAGCCTCGCCGCCGCGCGCCTTGGATGGTCCTTGCCGCATGTAGCCCTGCTGTCGCTGCACGGCCGCGCGGTCGATCTTGTGCGGCCGCACTTGCAGCCCGGCGCGCGACTCCTGGCGCTCACGTCCGACGGCCATGAGCCGGCCGCGCTCGCCAAGCTGCTTCAGGAGACTGGGTTTGGCGCATCGCGCCTGACCGTTCTGGAAGCGCTCGGCGGTGCTCGCGAGCGCATCAGCACTGCAGCCGCGAATGTATATGGAACCGACAGCGTGGATGCACTCAACACCGTCGCGATTGAGGTCGAAGCGGCGGCGGGCGCGCGCGTGCTGGCGCGCACAGCGGGACTTGCCGACAATCTTTTCGAACACGACGGTCAGATCACCAAGCGCGAAATCCGCGCCGTGACGCTGTCGTCGCTGGCGCCGTGCCGCGGCGAACTCCTTTGGGACATCGGCGCCGGCTCGGGCTCCGTGGCGATCGAATGGATGCTGGCCGACCCGGCGATGCGCGCCGTTGCGATCGAGCAGCGCCCCGATCGGGCCGCGCGTGTTGCCCGCAACGCCGCCGCTTTCGGGGTGCCGAATCTCCATGTGGTGGAAAATGAAGCTCCGGCCGCGCTGACACAATTGCCGGCACCGGACGCGATTTTTATCGGCGGCGGCGCGGGAGATGCCGGCGTTATCGACGCCGCGTTATGCGCCTTGCGTCCGGGCCGGCGCTTGGTCGTCAACGCGGTGACGCTCGAGACCGAAGCGCTCTTGCTCGCCCGTCATGCCGCGCTCGGCGGCGACCTCATCCGCATCGCGGTCGCGCGCACGGGCGCGGTCGGCACAATGACGGGCTTGCGGCCGGCATTGCCGGTGACGCAATGGATTTGGATCAAGCCATGACTGTTAAACCATGACCGTTAGACCATGACCGTGCATTTCATCGGCGCCGGTCCGGGCGCGGCGGACCTTATCACCGTGCGCGGCCGCGATCTCATCGCGCTCTGCCCGGTCTGCCTCTATGCCGGATCCATCGTGCCGCGCGAATTGCTGGGATTTTGCCCCGCGGGCGCACGCATTGTTGATACCGCGCCGCTCTCGCTCGACCAGATCGAGGCCGAGTTTGTTTCGGCGCATGCGGCGGGTGCCGACGTGACACGGCTGCAATCCGGCGATCTATCGATCTATAGCGCGCTTGCCGAACAGCTGCGCCGGCTCAAGCGAACGGGCATTCCCTACACATTAACCCCCGGCGTTCCCGCGTTCGCGGCTGCCGCCACGGCGCTCGAATGCGAGTTGACCGTACCGGGAATCGCGCAAAGCGTGGTGCTCACGCGCATTGGCGGCCGCGCCTCGCGGATGCCGGAGCGGGAGAGGCTCGCGGTGTTTGCGCAGAGCGGTGCGACACTCGTCATCCATCTCGCCATCCACGCCGTCGAAACCATTGTCGCCGAGCTGCTGCCGTTCTACGGCGCCGATTGTCCGGCGGCGGTTGTGGCCGCTGCAAGCACGCCCGATGAGCGCGTCCTGCGCGGCACGCTCACCGATATCGCCGCGCAAGTCGCCGCGGCGCGGATCGAGCGCACCGCGCTCATTGTTGTCGGCCCCGCGCTTGCCGTAGAAAATTTCCGCAACAGCGCGCTTTATGACCCCGACTATCGCCGCCGTTTCCGAAGAGGCGCGGAATGAGTGGAGAGGCTGTTACATCCAAAGGAAGAAGGGCAATCGCATTTGGGCTCCCCTGCCCCCATTCGCGCAGCGAATGGCGGGGAGGCGTCGGGGGTGGGGGGGTAATTCCAAGCGCAGCCGATATCACCCCCCGCCCGGCGCATCATCCTCGCCACGCTCCGGTGCTGCGCCACCCTCCCCGCCGCTTCGCGGGGGGAGGGGCAAAGCGGGCTGTGCCTCTCGCAGAGCATGCGATTGGTCTGCCGCAAACGGGAATCGAACTAATTGAACGGTGCCCTACCGACCAACACACCATTGCGATCGAACAAAATTATTTCGACGTCGATGTCGCGGCCTTCGACCACATGCACCGCCGTTTTCTGGCCCGCGCGCGCCACGGCATCGCCAAGAGCAATGCCTTCGGAATGCGCCAGTGCGAAAGCGTGCGCCGCGTTATTGGCGGCCGCGATGCGCGCACAAACGTCCTGCGAGCCGCCACATGTGCGCGCGAGATTTGCCAACAGGGCGAGATCGACCTCACCACGCTTGGAGTGAAGATCGGTGAGCCCCTGCGCCAGTTTGGTCATCTTGGCGACGCCGCCGGCAATGGTGACGCGCGGCAGCGGATGCTTGCGCAGATATTTGAGCATCCCGCCGACGAAATCACCCATATCGATGAGCGCCATATCGGGAAGATCGTAAAGCCGTCGTACCGCCGCTTCCGAACTCGCGCCGGTGGCGGCGGCGATATGCGTCAGTCCCGCCGCGCGGGCGACGTCGATGCCCTGATGGATCGAGGCAATCCACGCCGAGCACGAATAAGGCGTGACAATCCCCGTGGTGCCGAGGATCGACAGACCGCCGACAATGCCGAGGCGGCCGTTAAGGGTCTTTTCCGCCAGCTTTTCTCCGCCTGGAATCGCGATTTCGACCTCGGCATCGGCGGCGCATCCGGCCGTTGCGGCAATCTCGGCAATGGCCTCGCCGATCATGCGCCGCGGCACCGGATTAATCGCCGGCTCGCCGGGCGGCAGCGGCAGACCTGGGCGCGTGATCGTGCCGACGCCTTCGCCGGCGCGGAAAATCACGGCGCTGCCGGGCGCACCGCGGCGCACCGTGGCGAGCACCAGCGCGCCATGCGTTACGTCTGGATCGTCGCCGGCGTCCTTGATCACCCCAGCGGTCGCGGCGCCACCGTCCTTGCGCGTGCAGGCCAAGACGAAACAAGGGCGCTCGCCGCGCGGCAGAGTCACTTCGACCGGATCGGGAAATTCGCCGGTGACGAGCGCGGCAAAAGCCGCTTTCGCCGCCGCCGCGGCGCAGGTGCCGGTGGTCCAGCCCCGGCGCAGAGGGCGTTGCTGCTGGGCCATCTTTTTTCCTTCAGAGCGCATCCCGTTTCAGATGATTCGCGATGCACTCTAAATTCTTGCGTTGGCGCATGTCCTTTTCGGAAAACCGGTCTCCACTTTTCCGGGACATGCGCTAGTCATTTTTTCTTTAGTCCCGCGCGCCGGCAACGTCACCCCGGGGGGCGCCTATGACCGCATGGAACGCCCTCGCCGCGTCACGTCCCGGCATTCCGGTCCTTGCACCCGGCCATGTCTGGCTCGCCGGCGCCGGACCGGGCGATCCCGGACTCCTCACGCTCGACGCGCTGGCGGGCCTCGCCCAGGCCGACGTGATCGTTCACGACGCGCTGGTCGACGCGCGCGTGCTGGCGCTTGCCGGGGAAAGAGCGCGGCGCGAATTTGCCGGCAAACGTGGCGGCAAACCGTCGCCGACCCAGGCCGACATCAGCCAGCGGCTGATCGCATTGGCCCGCGGCGGCGAGCGTGTGCTGCGACTGAAGGGCGGCGACCCGTTTGTGTTCGGACGCGGTGGTGAGGAAGCCGGGGCATTGGTCGAGGCCGGCATTCCCTTCCGCGTCATTCCCGGCATCACCGCCGGCCTGGCCGCGCTGGCGGCAGCCCGGATTCCGGCAACCCTGCGCGGCACCAATCGCGCGGTGATTTTCGCCGCCGGACACGGCGCCGACGAAAATTTCGATTGGGCGCCGCTGGCGCGCACCGGGCAGCCGATCGTGTTCTATATGGTGATGCACAACCTGGAGCGGATCGCCGCTGCATTGCTTGACGCCGGACTTGCCGCCGACACGCCGGCGGCGGTGATCGCTTCGGCGACAACGCCGAAAGAGCACGTCCTCGTCTCCACGCTGCAAAATCTTGTCGGTGTCGTGCGCGAGCAAAAAATCGAACCGCCGGCGATCGTGGTGATCGGCGAGATTGTAAATGCACGGGTGTAGCTGATCGAAAGCACGGCGATGGCAAAAAGGATTAGAGGTGAAAAGAAGCTGTAGCGTCATTGCGAGGAGCGAAGCGACGAAGCAATCCAGACGTATCTGCGTAAATCTGGATTGCTTCGCTCCGCTCGCAATGACGGGATGACTGCGCGCGGGCTGATTGTCGCGGCGCCGCATTCGGGCGCCGGTAAGAGCACTGTGACGCTGTC
>JBOHIU010000259.1:0-32874 GCA_050725855.1 Xanthobacteraceae bacterium
CGGCTCGACGGCTATTGGGAACGCGATCTGTCGCCCTGGGACATGGCCGCCGGCATCCTGCTGGTGCGCGAGGCCGGCGGCTTCGCCACCGATCTCGACGGCGGCGAGGCGATCATCGCCAAGTCGCAGATCGTGGCCGGCAACGAGACCATGCATCGCGAACTCATTCGGCTTTTGCGCGCGGCCGGCAAGCAGGCCGCGGCGCCAACCGCGACCGAAGGAACCGGCGCGCGCTGATAGCGCGTCGGCAAACGATTCGGATCGGCGAATGCCATCACCCTGCCGTAAAGACATTAGCAGGGTCGTTGCGGCAACGACCGGCCGCATCAGGGCAGAGACCCGCTTCGGGTAAGCCCGGAGTGCCGCGAAAGCGAGGCCCGGCGGCCGATAGCGTTTTTGGTTATGGCCCTGCTGTGCCATATTGGGCCGATTCCGCGGGCGGCAATCGAAACAATGGCGACCACCGAGATCGATCAGGCCAAGCTCCCCTCACCCCGGATCTTTCTGCTCCGGATGCTGGTGTTCGTGATCCTGTGCGCGCTGATCGCATTCGTCCTGCAGGCCCAGATCGCCAAGGCCTTCTTCGCCAATCCGTGGCTGAACGGGCTCATCATCGGCGTGCTTCTTATCGGCATCATCCTGTCGTTCCATCAGGTGGTCCGCCTGTTCTCGGAAGTGTCCTGGGTCAACCGCTTCCGCCGCGCCGATCCGGCGCTCAAGGCCAAGCGCGCGCCCAAGCTGCTCGCGCCGATGGTCGCCATGCTGGGCAGCGAGCGGCCCGACAAGGTCGCGATATCGGCGCAGACGATGCGTGCGTTCCTGGATTCGCTGGCGTCGAGGCTCGACGAGGCGCGCGATATCTCCCGCTATCTCACCGGCCTGCTGGTGTTCCTGGGCCTTCTCGGCACGTTTTGGGGGCTGATCGAGACCGTGGGTTCGGTCGGCGGCATCATCAACAATCTGCAGGTCGGCGGCGACGCCGGTTCGGTGTTCGACGCCCTCAAGCAGGGCTTGGCGGCGCCGCTCGGCGGCATGGGAATTTCGTTCTCGTCGTCGCTGTTCGGGCTCGCTGGCTCGCTGATCCTCGGGTTCCTCGACCTGCAGACCAATCAGGCGCAGAACCGGTTCTACACCAGCTTCGAGGATTGGCTCGCCACCACCGTACAGGACCTCGGCAGCGTCGGCGCCAATGCGGCGAGCGCGATGGCGCCGGCGGCGCTGAGCGCGCTCGACCGGCTGCGCCAGGCCGTCGCCGATACGGGCTCGAACAAGGCCACGACCGCCGCCATGGCCAACCTTGCCGAAGCGATTCAGGGGCTGGTCCACCACATGCGGACCGAACAGCAGATGATCCGCGAGTGGGCGGACGAACAGTCGCGGCTTAACCGCGACCTGCGCCGCTTCATGGAACTCATGGCACGCGAAACCGCCGAGCGTTAGCCGAGGATGACGAGCGAGCGCGCCGCAAGCCATTGCCGGTCAGGAAAGATCATGCGCCCCATCGCGCGATTGTCGTAGATCACGATGCCATTGTCCCGCACCCGCCGCGAAGGCATGAATTACTGGCCAGGCTTCGTCGACGCCCTGTCGACGCTGGTCCTGGCCGTGATCTTTCTGCTCACGGTTTTCATGGTCGCGCAGTTCTATCTGTCGCAAGAGGTCGCCGGCAAAGACACCGCGCTCGATAGGCTCAATGCGCAGATCGCGCGCCTAAGCCAACTGCTCTCGCTCGAGCGCACCGGCAAGACCAATCTCGAAGACCAGGTCGCCCAGTTGCAGGCCTCGTTGTCCGATGTCACCACCCAACGCGACAAATTGCGCGCCGCGAGCAAACAAGGCGCCGGCGCGGGCCAAGCCGCGACCGGCAAGCTCAATTCGCAACTCGATCTGCAGAAATCCGCGACCGCCCGCGCCCTGGTGCAGATCGAAAACCTCAACGAGCAGATCGGCGCGCTGCGCCGTCAGATCGCGGCGCTCGAAGACGCGCTCGGCGCTTCCGAGAAAAAGGCGGGCGACGCGCAGCTGCGCATCGCCGATCTCGGACAGCGCCTCAACGTCGCGCTGGCGCAGCGCGTGCAGGAACTGTCGCGCTATCGCTCCGACTTCTTCGGCAAGCTGCGCGCGATTCTCGGCGATCGTCCCGACATCCGCATCGTCGGCGACCGTTTCGTGTTCCAGTCGGAGGTCTTCTTCGACAGCGGTTCCGCGACGCTGCGACCGGACGGCCGCGCTGAACTCGACAAGCTCGCTGCCGCCATCGTCGATCTGGAAAAGAAGATTCCCTCCGACATCAATTGGGTGCTCAGTGTCGAGGGGCACACCGATATCCGTCCGGTGAGCCCGACCTCGCCGTTCAAGTCGAATTGGGACCTGTCCGCCGCCCGCGCCATATCGGTGGTGCAATACCTGATCACCAAGGGCGTGTCGCCGCAGCGGCTCGACGCCTCCGGATTCGGCCAGTATCAGCCGATCGACCCCGGCACCAGCGACGCGGCGCTGGCCCGCAACAGACGCATCGAGCTGAAATTGACGGCGCGATGACGGCAGATTGCCGCGACGCCGTGGTGCGGCCCATGCGCGCCGCGGACTTGACGGAAACGCTCGATATGTGGGTCGCGGGCTGGCAGGCCGCCTATCCGGATATTGATTTCGAGGCGCGGCGCGAATGGACCCGCAGCCGCATTGCCGAACTCGAACGCAGCGGCTCGATGTCGCTGATCGCGGTTCTTAAGGACCGCATCGTCGGCGCAGTCGTGTTCGATCCGCACACCGGATACCTCGATCAGATCATCGTCGCCACGGCCTGGCAGGGACGCGGGATTGCCGCGCTTCTGCTCGCGCAAGCGCGGCGCGCCGCGCCATCGGGCCTCGATTTGCACGTCAACCAGGATAACGCGCGCGCCATCCGTTTCTATCGCAAGCACGGCTTCATCGCGACGGGCGAGGACGCCAATCCCCGATCCGGCGCGCCGGTGTTTCGCATGAGCTGGCGGCCAGCTAACGCGGCAACGATCGATTAAATTGACGCAAGAAACAGTCGAGCGTCACACCGCGCCGGCCAGCGACGCCGCCATGGCGGCGTCGAACGAGCGCGAATCGACTTTCAGATAGGCGAGCTTTTCGTCGGCGATCACCACCGCTTCGGCCACGCCCGGAACCTGCCGCAGCCTTGCGGCAAGAGCTTCGGCGTCGCTGGCGCCGCCCTCGGCGATCGGAAGCAGCCGCGTCGTCAGATAAGTCGGTTGCGCCATGGTCGCCGCCGCAACGAGCCAAAGCAGCGCCAACAGCGCGGTCAGCACAAACACGCCGCTGCCGCCGCCATGCTGCAGCGCCCAGCCGCCGACAACTCCGCCGGTGAAAATCCCGATGAACTGCAGGCTCGAATAGAGCCCGGTCGCGGTTCCCTTGGCGTCCGGCGGCGCCACCTTGGTAATGAGCGAAGGAAGACTGGCCTCCATCACATTGAAAGCCGAGAAGAAAATGATAAGCGCGGCGAGCAGCGCAAAGAGGTTGCCGGCCGCGAAATAGAGCATGACTTGGCTGATGAGGAGCACGGCGACAGCGCCGACGAAGACGCCCTTCATGCGACGATACTTTTCGGCCACGATGATGGCCGGCAGCATGAAGGCGACGGACAGGACAAGGACGGGCAGATAGACCATCCACTGATCGTCAACCGCCAGGCCAAGCGTGCCGCGCAACAGGCCCGGCACGACCAAAAAGCTCGCCGTCAACATGGCATGCAGCGCGAAAATCCCGATATCGAGCCGTAACAGTTCCCGGTCGCGCAGAACCGAACCGATCATGGCCGGTACAGCCTCCGCGTCGCGATGCACACGCGCGCGCCGCGGGCTCGGCACAACGAACTCGGTGATCGCGATGCCAACGAACGCCAAGCCCACCATCAGCCAGAAAATCCCGGGCACGCCGATGAAATTCGCCACGATCGGGCCAAGCACCAGCGCGACCATGAAGGAGCCGCCGATGGTGATCCCCACGAGCGCCATGGCCTTGGTGCGGTTTTCCTCCCTGGTCAGATCGGCGACCAACGCCAGGACCACGGAGCCGACCGCGCCACCGCCCTGAAGCGCTCGGCCGAGAATGACGCCATCGATCGAGGTCGAGACGGCGGCGATTGCGCTTCCCGCCGCGAACAGAACGAGTCCAATGACAATCATGACCTTGCGGCCGACGCGATCGGACAACAGCCCAAAAGGGATCTGCAGGATTCCCTGTGTCAGTCCGTAAATGCCCAGCGCCTCGCCGATCAGGTATGGATTTGCACCCGTCAGCCCCCGCGCGTAGGCGACAAAAACCGGATAGATCATGAACAGGCCGAGGAGCCTGACCGAGAACACTGCTGCAAGAGACCCGGCGGCGCGAAATTCTTCTTTTTCCATGTCAATCAACTGAGTAGAGCCGCTCGAAACAACCTTCGCACCCCGCTTCACGGCCGGACAATGCCTCGCGGCCTCACCGCGGGTCAATTGCGGCGGCTTGCCGCTGGCGCGCTACTGCTGATATAGAGCCTGCAAATCGATCGAAGACGACGCGGCGCGAACCGCGTCCTGGATATAGGTCAAAGCCATGAAGCCGGACACCCATCCCGACTACCACACCGTCAAGGTCGTCATGACCGACGGAACCGAGTTCACGACCCGTACGACCTGGGGCAAGCCCGGCGATACGCTTCACCTCGACATTGATCCGAAGTCGCACCCGGCATGGACCGGCGGGCAGCAGCACCTGATCGACCGCGGCGGCAGATTGTCGCGCTTCCAGAAGAAGTTTTCAGGCTTCTTGAAGACTTAGCAGTTTCCGGACAAGTGGCCGTCGGTTTTCCGAAGAAAATGCGACCAAATCCCTAAACTGGAGCGCTGCCCGATACACCATAATCGGTAAGTGCTCTAGGGGCCGCCCGCCGGCGTCACGACGCTTCGGTTTCGAAGGCGGCCTTCAGCAAACCCAATTGCCGCTCGACCGGATTGCCGTCGGTAACTCTGACCGGCGGTACCGCGTGCATGGTGGCGTCGAGCCGGCGCACTTCTGCCTGCAGCTTCACGGATCGCGCAATGAGTTCCTGCAATTTGCGCGGCAGAAGCGCAATGGATTGCGCGTCCCCGGGGTCACAGCTCGTAAGCCTCACTTTGGCTTTTTCCTTGCTGGCCTGGGCGAGCGTCATCTCGCCCTCCTTTACCGCGCGGTGCAACAGGAGCCACGAGGCAAGCTGCATCAATCGGGTCGTCAGCCGCATGCTTTCGGTGGCGTAGACAAGCGCAGCGCTGCGTTCGAGCTTTTTGGATTCCTGCCGTCCCGGACCGTCGAGATAGCTGGCGGTCTCCTCGACGAGCGCCATTCCATCACGAAACAGGATGTTGAAGACGCTGGAACTGGTCAGCCGCTCGCTGAACGAGACCGCGTCGGCTTGCATCGAACGCTTTTCGGACATGGTACGCCTCACTCGGTGCCAGCATCGCCCGACCAGCCCTTCAAGTCCAGAGCGAGCCTTGCCAAAGCTTCCGACATAGTTGCCGGCGGCCCGCTAGTGTCCAGATCCCGAAGTTCGCCAGGATCATGCGGCGCGCTCGTTTGCCAATTTCGGAATCGAAAGGACACTAGCAAGCTATTGATCTAGTGTGGCTTTGGTTCAGAAGTCCGCACAACGAGCCCGGCCGAAATGATGGTCCGGACTTCTGAACCGCCACACCAGGCACAAAAAAGAGCCGCCGTTGCCGGCGGCTCAAGGTGATAACAGGGAGGCGTCAAACAGAGTGGACAGGAGCCACTCGATGTCCAAAGACGGACGTATTCCGTAATGAACGAGAAAGCTTAATAATAAGTTAATGAATCCCAAAAACTTGCGCCGGACTCTTGCCTATCGAGTCAAAAATTCAAATCGACGCTGCCCCGGGGCAAACTGCAAAGCGGAGGTCCGCAGCCGGAACTCCGCCAATACTTGCCTTATTTCCTGAAAAACGAGTCCGCCGCCGATTTCGAAGTCTGCTTTTTCGACATTTCAGCATCGAGCCGTGCAATCTCCTCTCTGAGCAACGTAACCCTTTCGGCGAGTTCGCCAATTGAGAGCAATGCCAAGTCCTGGCCCATTTCATGGGTGATCTTCTTTTTTGGCAGCTCATCAGGGTCGATGGCGGGCATGTTCATGCTCCTACCGGCCGATGCTAACGCCGGGACATGGCGTTGTCAGCTATCGGCAAGGCTCCCCGAACCTTTGCCAGTTGAGCGCAAACCGCTTGCGCCCCAGCGCCCAAAGCAGCTAGCAAAGGCTCCCATCCCGAAAGCCAAGCGTGGCGAAACTTGGCCGCGAATTCGGCACAAAGACGGTTCGATATGCTTTCGGGGAAGTGAGTGATGTCGGGGCGCTGTCCGCGCCGATGGCTGAGGTCGGAGGACAACCATTGGCACTCGTTCGTGCCGCCGCAAAGCTGGCCGCGCTCGCGCTTATGTTGGCGGCCATGTTCGCGGCGCCGGCCGCAAGAGCCGTCGAAGCCGTCAACGTTCCCACCAAAGGTCCGCCGATCAACCTCACCGGTGCCGTGGAATTTCAGCACTCCGACACCGATCGCGTTCAGATTTCGACCGCGCCCGGCCCCGATGGCATCGTACGCCGAATTGAGATTCGCGCCCGCGAACCGGATACCAATTGGGCGGTGTTCGCGCTGGCCAATAACGGCGACCAACAGCTCGACCGGCTCATCGTGGCGCCGCATTACCGGATGGTCGGCTCCGGCCTGTTTTGGCCCGATCTCGGCGAGTCTCGGATCGTCCACATCACCCCCTCCTCCGGCGACCCGCCCGAGCTTCAGCGCAACCCGAGCGCCGACATCTATCGCATCACGCTCGATCCGGGCACGGTGATCACCTTCGTCGCCGAACTGCGGACCCCGAGCCTGCCGCAGCTCTACCTATGGGAACCCGACGCCTACAAGGACAAAGTCAATTCGCTGACCCTGTATCAAGGCATCGTCATTGGCATTGCGGGCCTGCTGGCGCTGTTCCTGACGATCCTGTTCGTCGTCAAAGGCAGCGTCATGTTTCCGGCTGCGGCCGCCCTGGGCTGGGCGGTATTGATCTATATCGGCATCGATTTCGGGTTCTGGGCCAAGGTTTTCGATATGTCGTCCGGCGCCGAGCGAGTTTGGCGCGCTTCAGGCGAGGCCATCCTGGCCGCGACATTGTTGGTGTTTCTGTTCGCCTATCTGAACCTGAACCGTTGGCACGTGCGATACGCGCATATCACTGCCGGCTGGCTTGCCTTCCTGGGCGCGCTGGTGGCCGTCGCGCTGTTCTCCCCCGAAGTCGCATCGGGGATCGCGCGCATCTCGCTTTTCCTGATCGCGGTGCTCGGTTTCGCGCTGGTCGTCTATCTTTCCACCCACCATTACGATCGCGCGGTGATGCTGATCCCGACCTGGTTCCTGCTGGTTGTCTGGGTGTTCGGAGCCGGTCTCACCGTCCTTGGTTATGTCACCAACGACATCATCGGCCCGGCGTTGCTCGGCGGCCTGGTTCTCATCGTCATGCTGATCGGCTTTACGGTCATGCAGCACGCTTTCGCGGGCGGAGCGACCCACGGCATCGTGTCGGACGTGGAGCGGCGCGCGCTGGCGCTGACCGGCGCCGGAGATCTGATATGGGATTGGGACGTCTCCTCGGATCACGTCTTCACCAGCCCGGAAACCGAAGCCTTGCTCGGGCGCAAGAGCGGATCGCTGCAGGGGCCGGCCGCGAAGTGGCTTGAAGATATCCACCACCTGGATCGCGATCGTTTCCGCGCGACACTCGACAGAGTCATCGAGCAACGGCGCGGGCGCGTGGCGCAGGACCTGCGCATGCGCACCGCCGATGGGCATTATCTCTGGCTGTCCTTGCGCGCGCGGCCGGTGGTCGGAACGGACGGCGAGGTTGTTCGCCTCGTGGGCACGCTCACCGACGTGACCGCGTTCAAGACCGCCGAAGAGCGGCTCCTGCACGACGCCGTGCATGATAATCTCACCGGCCTGCCCAACCGCGAATTGTTTCTCGACCGGCTCGACGCGGTCCTCGGCATCGCCAAGGCGAATTCGGGCAAGTCCGACACGGTCCTGCGTCCGACCGTCATGGTCATCGACCTCGACCGGTTCAAGCAGGTCAACGATTCGATTGGAATGGCGGTCGGCGATTCGATCCTGCTGACGCTGGCGCGGCGGTTAGGGCGACTGATCAAGCCGCAAGATACGCTGGCGCGGCTTGGCGGCGACCAGTTCGGCGTCGTCCTTCTGTCGGAACGCGATCCGGCCAAAATCACGGCCTTCGCCGAAACCGTGCGGCGCACGTTGCGCGCGCCGCTCGCGTTCAAGGATCGCGAGATTTTCCTGACGGCATCCATCGGGCTTACGTTGGGTGACAGCGAACCGCAGCGCGGCGAGGAAATGCTCAAAGATGCCGAACTCGCCATGTATCACGCCAAGCGCAGCGGCGGCGATCGCATCGACGTGTTCAAGCCCTCGATGCGTGCGCGCAAGTCCGACCGCCTGTCGATCGAGTCCGACCTTCGACGCGCGATCGAGCGCGACGAGATTGCGATCCTCTATCAGCCGATCATTCGCCTCGAGGACCGTACCGTTGCCGGCTTCGAGGCCCTGACGCGTTGGAATCATCCGAAGCTTGGGCGGCTGTCGCCGGCCGAATTCATTACCATCGCCGAGGAGAGCGGGCTGATCGTCGAGCTCGGTCTTTTTGTGCTGGAGCGCGCCTCGCGGCAGTTGAGCGCTTGGCAGCGCTCCTTGCGCCATCGCGATTCGCTGTTCTGTAGCGTCAACGTGTCGTCGCGCCAATTGCTGCGCCACGATCTTATTCAAGACCTGCGCACCGTGCTGGCACGGGCACCGATTGCACGCGGCACGTTCAAGCTCGAACTCACCGAATCGGTCGTGATGGAAAACCCGGAACATGCGGCGCAGATGCTGCAGCGCATCCGCGAGCTCGGCGCCGGCCTCGCGCTCGACGATTTCGGCACCGGCTACTCGTCGCTTTCCTACCTGCAGCGCTTTCCGTTCGATACGATCAAGATCGACCAGTCGTTCGTTCGGACGACGCCAAAGGGAACGCGTCCCGTTATTCTGCGTTCGATCATTGCGCTGGCGCACGACCTCGGCATGGACGTCGTCGCGGAAGGCGCTGAAACGGAATCTGACGCGGTCGAGCTGTCCCAGCTCGGTTGCGAATACGCACAAGGCTTTGTTTTCGGCGAGCCGATGGCGGCCGAAAAAGCCCGCTCGCTGCTGCAACCGCGTCCTGGAGCGTCGCGTGCGCGCCAGGTTCCGGCGATCAGCAATCCGTGATCGGAGCGGCCGGCGCCGGCGGTTCGTCACGCGGCACATCGCAATGATGGACCGCCCGATTCCGCGTCAGGCGTGCCCGGCCTCGTTTGACAGCATGCCCAGGTCGATCCCGATCTTCTTCAAGGCGCGATTATATTTTCTGTCGATGTCGGTGCCGAAGATCAGTTCCGGATCGGCCGCGCAATGCAGCCAGCCATTGCCCTGGATCTCGTTTTCGAGCTGGCCAGGCGCCCAGCCGGCATAGCCGAGGGCTAGGATCGCGCTTAGCGGTCCGTCGCCGCGGGCGATTGCCTTGAGGATATCGATTGTCGCGGTGAGGCAGATGCCGTCGTCGATCGGCAGCGTCGAATTCTCGATGTAGAAGTCGGCCGAGTGCAGCACAAAGCCGCGTTCGGTTTCCACCGGACCGCCGCGCATGACCTTGACCACATCCGCACGGGTCGGCAACTGGATCACGTCGGCCTGTGGGATAACGTCAAGTTTCACCAGGAGATCGGAGAAATTGATGTTCGGCGCCGGGTGATTGACAACGATCCCCATAGCGCCTTCCGAAGAGTGCGCGCAAACATAGATGAGCGAGCGCGAAAAGCGCTCGTCCGTCATCGCCGGCATGGCGATCAGCATCTGGCCGTCCAGATAGCCCCGCCCCTTGCCAGCCCCAGTAGAACTCCTGTTAGCTCCACCAGGACCAATGTTTTCCAGCGGCCTTTTTCCCGATTTGGCTTGGCGCGGCAATTTCATAGCTGAAAGGTTAGCCGATCGATCCGATTTTGCAAACGAATGGCGGGGGCAAAAGTTCGCGACGGTCCCCTGACGGAACGAATCGGCCAATCCGCGCCGAGGGGGCTGCTGTGTCAATTTGTCGGCGCTATTGGTAACGTTTCGTGGCGACGCTCACGATCATGTCAGTAGTGCGAAGCTGCCGCTTCCTTTAGATAGCGGCATGCCCTTTGCCTTTCGTTGTCGGCTCACGGTCGTCTGTTCCGCCATTCTTTGTCTTTTAGGCCACGCCTCGGCGCGGGCGCAGGACGCGTCCGCCTGGCAAAAAGACACACATGCGGAGGCGCGGCTGATCGCCGGCGCGTTGATCGAGACGCCGGACGCGTCGTTCATGCGTGCCGGGATCGAGATTCGGCTCGATCCCGGGTGGAAAACCTATTGGCGGTATCCGGGCGATTCCGGGGTACCACCGACCTTCGATTTTGCCGGTTCGAAGAACGTCAAGTCCGCGGCGGTGCAGTGGCCCGCACCAGAGCGATTTCCCGACGGCGCCGGCGGGAGTTCGATAGGCTATGTGGGGGACGTCATTCTACCGCTGAAAATCACCCCCGCCGATGTTTCGCAGCCATCGGTGCTGCACCTGACGCTCAAATATGCGGTTTGCGGCACGTTATGCGTGCCGGCGGAGGCCTTGCTCCAGCTTCCCCTCACCGGCAAAAGCGCCGACGAAGCGATTTTGGACAGCGCCGAACGCCAAGTGCCCAAGCGCGTCGCCCTCGGCGCCGATAGCGCCAACGCGCTCGCCATTCTCTCCGTGCGTCGCGAGCCCGGCGGCGCTCATGACAAGGTCATCGTCGATCTCGCGGCGCCCGCTGGCGACGCGGTCCAGCTTTTCGCCGAAGGGCCGACCCCGGACTGGGCGTTGCCGTTACCCGTACCGGCAGGTCCCGCAACGGGGCCCGCAAGGCGTTTCACCTTCGATCTCGATGGCCTGCCACCTGGCGCGAAAGCCAAGGGCGCGACGTTGACCTTCACCGCCGTTTCCGGCGAGAACGCCATTGAGGTTCCGGTGCATCTCGACTAATCCGCTTCCCGCGGGCTATTTTACGCGCCGAGAAACGTTCCCCATTAACCTGCGAGAGGATTTGATCATGGCTATCAAGGTCGGCGACCGCGTACCGAACGGCACGTTCATGGTGATGACTGCCGACGGTCCGAAGCCGAAGACAACCGATGAATTGTTCAAGGGCAAGAAGGTCGTGCTGTTCGCGGTGCCGGGCGCCTTCACGCCTACCTGTCACAAGAATCATTTGCCGGGGTTCGTGAAGAATGCCGCCGCGATCAAGGCCAAGGGCATCGACGCGATTGCGGTCACGGGCGTCAACGACGTGTTCGTCATGGACGCCTGGAAGAAGGCGTCGGCCGGCGATGCCATCGAATTTCTCGCCGACGGCAGCGGCAACTGGGCCAAGGCGCTAGGCCTGACGGCGGATTTGACCGAGCGCGGCCTCGGCGTGCGCTCGCAGCGCTACGCCATGGTGATCGAGGACGGCGTGGTGAAAACGCTCAATGTCGAAGAGAGCCCCGGCAAGGCTGAAATGTCCGGGGCGGATAATCTTTTGAAGTCGCTGTGATGGCGCCATTCCGGGCGCGCGGGAACGCCGGCCCCTGAATCCACAATCGCGATCGATGAAATCCCGTGATGATTCCGGATAGCCGCTCACGCGGCTTTCGGAATAGCGATTACGGCTTCGCGATCGCTCTTGGCCCGGCACGCACTTCCGTGATCGCCTCACGGGCCAGGACATCGGCGCGCTCATTCATTGCGTGCCCGGCATGGCCCTTAAGCCAATGCCAGCGCACCTGATGTGGCTTAAGCGCGGCATCGAGCCGCTGCCACAGGTCGACGTTCTTTACCGGCTTCTTGTCCGACGTGCGCCAACCATTGCGTTTCCAGGTGTTGATCCAGCTCATGATGCCGTTACGCAGATACTGGCTATCGGTGTGCAGATCGACCCGGCAAGGACGCTTGAGCGCCTCGAATGCCGCGATCGCGGCCATCAACTCCATGCGATTGTTGGTCGTGTTCGGCTCGCCGCCCCTGAGCTCTTTCTCGCGATCGCCAAAAGTCAGGATCGCGCCCCAGCCGCCCGGGCCGGGATTGCCCGAACAGGCGCCGTCGGTATGGATGACGACATGGGACAACTGATCGGTCACGGCGCGGCCAATCCGTAATCGCGCGCGCTCTCGACCTTCTGATGAAAGCGAAGCTTGCGCGCGTATTCGCGCGGATCCTTGGGCCGCACCAGGGCGCCGGGCGGCACGTCGAGCCAATCGACAAGGCGCGTGAGCAGAAAGCGCAACGCGGCGCCGCGCGCGAGCAGCGGCAGCTTCTCCCACTCCTGGTGCGACAGTGGCCGCACCTTGGCATAGTTTGCCAGCAACGCCCGCCCCTTGGTGACATTGTATGAATGATCCGGCTCGAAGCACCAAGCGTTGAGGCAGATGGCGACGTCATAGACCAGCATATCGGTACAGGCGAAATAAAAGTCGATCAGCCCGGACAGCTTGTCGCCCAGAAAAAAAACATTGTCGGGAAACAAATCCGCGTGGATGACGCCTTGCGGCAGTCCGCCCGGCCAATCGCGCTCCAGCGTTTCGAGTTCGGCGGCGACCACCTTTTCCAGATTGCGCTCCACTTTATGAGCGCGTTCGCGGCAGTTCTCGTAGAGCGTGCGCCAGCCGGCAACCGAGAGCGTGTTGTCGCGGCGCATGGAAAAATCCTCGCCGGCGAGATGCAGTTGAGCGAGCGCATGGCCGAGCGCCGCGCAGTGCGCCGCGTTCGGCCGGCGAATCCACATGCCGTCGAGAAAAGTGACCATCGCCGCCGGCCGTCCGGCGAGTTTGCCCAAAACCTTGCCCGTCTTGTTCTTCACCGGCTGCGGACAGGTGATGCCGCGGCTTGCCAGATGCTCCATCAGCGCCAGAAAGAACGGCAGATCGCGCTCGGCGACCCGGCGTTCGTAGAGTGTGAGGATGAAATAGCCGCGGCTGGTGTGGACAAGAAAATTGGAGTTCTCGACTCCCTCGGCGATGCCTTTGTAAGCCAGCAACTGGCCGATGTCGTAGCCGGCGAGGAAGGGCGAAAGGTCTTCCGCCGCCACATCGGTATAGACCGCCATCGGATTCTCCAGCGCGCACCGGCCGCTAGCGCGGCATCCACACCGGCGTCAAGGCGCCTCGCCCGCAAGCCAGTCGGAAAACCGTGCGTAGAGGTCAGCGGTCTCTCCGCCCCCATCGCGATAGATAACCGGCGCCAGCGAGCGGCCTTGGGCATGGGCCAGCCGAAACGCCATGTAGCGGTATTGTTCGGGATATTGCGCGGTATTGGCGTTCCTGAACAGGTCGTCAAAGGCCGGCGACGGCTCGACTGGATCGAGTCGGTCACGCTCGTAGATGGCGGCTCGTTCGGCGATCAGCCAGCCTCTCGCGCGGCGCTCGACGCGGTCGAGAAAGCGCGAGCACGAGGTGAGATCGACGGCGATGCCGTTGAACGGCTGCCGCACGCGGATGATGACGCTCGTTTCCGCCAGTGCCCGGTGGCCGGCGAACCTGAGCGTGGGCGCGAACAGATGATGGCGCGACCAGCTCCGGCCCACGCCATAGCTCGCCCGGCAGCGCTCGACGAACTGGTCGAACGGACCGCGAAACCAGGAGACGGAAATCTGACCATCGGGCGTGAACGTCGCGAGCAGCTCTTTCCACCTGCCTTGGTCGCGAAATACGCCCCAGTTCTGGATCAATTCCGCGCAGGCGATTCTATCCGCCAAGTTCGATGCGTCATCGGCCAATGTTCGCCGCCTCCCCGCAGCCGACTCCAAGGATAGAACGATCGACATTGCCAGACCAGCCGGCGCCCGTTACTGCATGCCCGGCTTATCGCTGCAAAGGCTGGGAATGAAAGCGATCGTCATCCACGAATATGGCCCGCCGGACGTGTTGCGTTACGAGGAGGCCGCCGATCCGATTCCGCGTCGAGGCGAAATCCGCATCAAAGTGCACGCGGCCACGGTCAATCGCGTGCTAGACGTCAGTCTGCGCGCTGGCCGCGAGACCTACCGCGGAGCGGTGCTGCCGCTCATTCCGGGCGTCGATTGCGCCGGCATCGTCGATGCCGTCGGGCCACAAGTCGGGCGCTGGCGCCCCGGCGACCGGGTCGCCGCCGCAGGCGTGATGCCGCTCGACGTCTGCGACGAGGACGGCAGCAATTATCGTGGACCGCAGGGCATGATGGGCATCAAGCGCCCGGGCGGCTTTGCCGAACTGATCGCGGTGCCGGCCTGCGCCGCGGTCGCGGTCCCCGAGCATCTCGATTTTCATCATGTCGCCGTGATCATGCGGCATGTGCCGACCGCATGGAATCTGCTCGTCCATGTCGCCGAACTCAAAAGGGGTGAAACGGTACTGATCATGGGCGCCGGCGGCAATCTCGGCAGCATCGGCATCCAGATCGCCAAGAACGTCATCGGCGCCACCGTGATCGCGGCGGCCGGCTCGGACGGGCGAGTCAAGCTCGGCATCAATCTCGGCGCCGATCACGGAATCAACTACAGCACGCAGAACATTCGCGACGAGGTGCTCAGGATCACCGGCGGCAAAGGGGTCGATGTGCTTTACGATAACATCGCGAACCCGTCCGTATTACCGCTCGCCTTTCGCGCCATCGGCATGGACGGCCGACTGGTCACGGCAGGCGCCCATGCCGGGCCCGATGTATCGATCGATTTCTCGCATCTCTATCACAAGCGGATCACGATCAAGGGCCGTCCGGGCTATACACCCGAGGATGTACCGGATTGCCTCACGGCCGCCGCTGAAGGAAAGCTCATGCCGCAGATCGACCGCGTGCTCCCGCTGTCGCGGGCGGCCGAAGCGCATCGGCTGATCGAGGAGAATGGCGGCCAGGGCAAGATCGTGCTCGATCCGACGATGGGGTAGCTGCGCATTCTTGGTTACGAATCGTCGATCGGTTCGGTCGCGCGCACCGAGGGGCGCGCGGCAAATGTCGCATGCCATGCTGCGAGACGCGAATGATCTTTGCGCCAGTTCTCTTCGGCGAAGCGAAAATCCAGATAACACAACACACAGCCGATGCTGATATGCCCGATGCCGAACGGGGCCTGATCGAGAGCGTCGCTCTCTTGCTCCAGACTTTTTAATATGGCCGCCCTGCGCGCGGCTGCACTGACAAGATGCGCATTCGAGGGCTGCGAACGCGCCCGCTCATCGCGCAACAGGACCAGAAGATCCAAAAATCCGTCGCCGAGCGCCTGCCGCCGCAAAGCCGTCATGCGCGCCGTCGGCTCGTTCGGGAACAGCGTTGGCGCGGCGCCTCGCAACGAGTCGAGGTATTCGCAGATGACAGGCGAATCGTAGAGTACCGTACCGTCGTCGAGCACGAGGGTCGGTATTTTCGACAGCGGATTGTCTTTCATCAGCTCGGCGTGCGGCTTGGCCGCGGCGGCCACCGTGCGCACACAGACAATGCGATCGGCGAGGCCATACTCGTGAGCGACGATCATAACCTTGCGCACGAACGGCGAGCGCGGCGACCAGTGCAGCTTCATGCAAAATCCCCGATACAAGACTCATGGCGCTCGCCAGGCGCTGGTTCAAGCTGCGAATTCCGAGAGCAATTCCACCGCATCCTCCAGGCCTCTTGCAATCCGGCAGCCGGCTGCGGCGAGCGCCGTGAGCTTGGCTTGAGCGCCTTCGCGCGCGCTGCCGATCAGCGCGCCGGAATGGCCCATTTGTTTCTGTTCGGGCGCGCGGTGGCCGACCACCATGCCGACGATCGGCTTGGCAAAGCCGCGCGCGGCATCCGCGAAGGCATACTCCTTATCGCCGCCGATCTCGCCGCAGAACAGCACGGCCTCGGTTGCGTCGTCGTCCGCCAGCGCCGGCAGATATTCGTGCGGGTTGCGCCCGATCACGGCATCGCCGCCGATATGGGCGACGATGCGCTGGCCGATCCCGGCAAGCGTCAATTGCCGCGCCAGCGTCAGCGCCACGGTGCCGCTGCGCACGATCAGCGCCACGCGACCGGCCTTGCAAAAGCTCGGCGCGATGGAGCCGAGCAGTCCTCGGCCGGGTACGTAAATGCCGAGCGTGTTCGGCCCGACGAGCCACGATCCGGCGGCGCGAGCTTCGGCGACGGCAGCCAGCGCATCGTGGACCGGCACATACTCGGCTGCCGCGACGATGGTCGGAATGCGCGCTTGCGCACACACCGTGATCGCCTCACGCACCCCTTCGGCGGGCGTGTAGACGACCGCGATGGTGGGAGACTCCGGCAGATCGCCGACGCGATCGTAAAGCGGCAGGCCGTCCATCGTCTCGCCGGCACGGCCGAGCGCGACGCCACCGACCAGCGGCGTGCCCGCCTCGATCATTCCGGCAACCTGGCTGCGGGCATAACGCCCGGTGGGCGCGATCACCGCCACCCGCCATGGCTCGGGTGTCAGGAACGGCAAGCGCAAGGTACCGGACATGCGGTAAGCTCCGAAGGCGGAAATGCGCCGGACGGCGCGAGAGGCGGCCCATTATGCGTCTGGCCGAACACGATGGAAAAGTCCTGCTGCGCCGTCACGGCATCGCCGTCCCGCATGGCGTGTTGCTGCGCGCGGGAGAGGACCCGCCGGGCGATACGGCAGGCCGGTCCGGGCTCTTTCTCAAAGCACAAGTGCTCGAAGGCGGGCGCGGCAAAAGCGGCCTCGTGCGGCGGTTGCAAGACATCGCCGGCCTGCGTGACGCCCGGCGGCTCATTCTCGCTACGCTCGACGTCGCTGATACCCCGCTGCTCCTTGAAGAGGCGATATCGGTCGCGCGCGAGATTTTCGTCTCCGTTCGCGTCGACGGCACCGGTCAGCGCCTCGAGCTTTTGTTGGCGCCCGAAGGTGGTGAAAATGTCGAGCAATCGAAGCGGCTACTGCGCATTCCACTCGACACGGCTGCACCCACCGTCGCCGAACGCATCTATCCGGTTGTCGCCCAGTCATTCCCTCGCGATCTCGCCGCGCGCCTTGCCCGCTACGTCGCGCGTCTGGCCGACATCGCCCGGCAAGAAGACTTGCAGCTTCTCGAGATCAATCCCCTGGCCGTGACGCACGACAATCGGCTGATCGCCTGCGATGCGAAAATCATCCGCGATGATGCCGCTGACTTCCGCCACGATCCGGGCGATTTTGTCCTCAGCCGCGTGCTTACCGAGCGCGCCGTGACGATCCTCGAACGCGAGGCGCGCGATCTGGGATTTCAACTCGTCGAGACCGACGGCGACGTGGTCCTGGTCACCTCCGGCGCCGGGCTGGCCATGATGATGATGGATCTTCTCGCCGACCACGGGCTGCGCGCCGCAAGCTTTATGGACAATTTGCAAGGCGCCGCCGACGAAACCATGACCGAGCGGCTAAAAATCGCGCGCGCGCTCGCCGCCCGTCCCACCATAAAGGCGATCATTTTCCAGACTGTCATTGCTTCACGCTCGCTCGCCGAGCGCATCGAGGCACTGCTCGCCTGGATCGCGGCCGAGCCGCTGCCAAAACCGCTATTCGTGGGACTCGCCGCCGGCCACGCCGCCACGCGCACCATGAATACCGAAACCGCGATCCGAAAGCTCAAGGCGCTCGGCGTGCCCGCCTTCACCGACCCGGTGACCTTGGTCAAGGCCGCTGCCGCCGCGCTTGCGGGCCACTGACGGGCCGGTCTTGCATGTTGCGCCGCTATCGCGACAATAATGGCGTATCTGCCGCGGAATTTCAGCCGAACCCAAGCTGAAGACCGCGGATGCAGAAGGCAGACGGCCGCCGAATGATATTTTTTCTGACCAGCCACTCGCTGTGGCTTTCGGCCACGCTTGTCGTCGTCCTTACGACGGCGCTCGCTTCATTCGGCCCATGGCTCGTTCGGCGTTACGTCAAACTCGAAAAGCTGACGACAAATAATGAGATAGCCGGGTTCAAATTCGCCACCATCGGCGTGCTTTATGCAGTTCTGCTCGCCTTCGCTGTCATCGTCGTGTGGGAGAAATTCAGCAATGCCGAGGTCACCGTTGCCCAGGAAGCGGGCGGCGCAACGACCATTTATCGATTGGCGCCCGGCCTCGGCGACCAAGCCGGCGCGGCTGTCCGCGATGCGATGTCAAACTACGTCCGCGCTGCGATTGCGCGCGATTGGCCGGCGATGGAGAGCCATAACGCGTCGGAGTATCGTGCCGGCACGATGGCACTGGATGCCGTGTACGCGACATTGTTGTCGGTTCAACCTTCGACGCCGCGAGAGTCAGCGACTTTTTCGGAAATCCTGCGCCAGCTTGACGTCGTGACGCAGGCGCGCCGCGCGCGTTTGGTCACCTCTGAGGGCATCGTTCCGGAAGTCATTTGGCCGGTCATGTTCGGCGGCGCAATTCTGACAATCGTATTCACGTTTTTCTTCGGCACGAAAAATCTGCGCGCCCAAACGGCAATGACGGCGCTCCTGTCGCTGCTCGTTTTCTCGGAGCTCTTGATCATCATCGTGGTCGACTATCCTTTCACGGGACCGGTGCAAGTGGAACCGACCGCGCTCGCCCAGGTGCTTGCGGACTTTGCTCCGGCGCCTGGCAGTGCGACAAAATGAGCGGCGCAACTGCCGCGCGCAGGAAAGGCGAAATCGGGAAGGCTTGTCCGCCGACCGCTGTCGCGGCAGTATGAGGGTCAAGACAAGACCTGGATAAAAGGCACCGACCAGGGAATTTTCTGCGAACCGCTGTGCCGGCCCTTGCCGGCGGCAGGTGGGGCGTGCGCATGAAGACGATTCTCGTTCCCACGGAACATCACCCGTCCATGCCCTCGGCGCTGGAAACCGCGCTGTTGCTGGCGCGCGAGTTCGATTCCTGCATCCAGGGATTCCCGCTCCGTCCAGGCGTCGCGGATCTGGTCGCGATGGACCCCGACAGCGGCCTGACCATGGTGGCGGTTAAGGAGAGCGACGCCGAATTGGTGCGGCACGCGGAGGCCGCGTTCCGCTCCTTCATGGACCAGCATCAGGTGCCGCAGCGATCGGACGAGGGAAAAGCCTCGCTGTCCTGGACGTGGCACAGAGACGCGCCAAGCGGCCACGATTATGTCGGCAGTTATGGCCGAGTCTTCGACATGATCGTTCTGGCGCGTCCGGGCTCCGAATGGCAGAGTCCGTCGATGATCACGCTGGAATCCGCTCTGTTCGAGAGCGGCCGCCCGGTGCTGATCGCGCCGCCCTCGCCGCCGCGGAGCCTCGGCACCAACGTGTTGATCGCCTGGAACTGCAGCACCGAACAGGCGACGACGACGGCGCACGCCATGCCGCTTCTGCGGCGCGCGCAACGAATAACCATTGCCACGGTCGAGGGCGCCACCGTCGCCGGTCCCAGTGCGGAGCATATAGCGGCTACGCTCGCAGCAAACGGCATCTCGGCCGAACCGATCACTCTCAAGGCGCGCAAGGGCGGCGCCGGCGAAGTCCTCCTCAGCAAGGCCGACGAGCTCGGCTGCGACCTCATCGTCAAGGGTGCCTACACGCAGAGCCGGCTCCGGCAAATGATCTTCGGCGGCACCACGCGCCATATCCTCGCCCACGCCAATCTGCCTGTGCTGATGGCCCATTGATTCCGCAAATTGAGCGCGCTCTATCAAATCCTCTCTCCTTTTGCCTACGCGCTGCTTCGCGTCATTGTTGGGCTGGCGCTGGTACCGCACGGGCTGCGCAACACATTC
The DNA here is from genome assembly GCA_050725855.1 of Xanthobacteraceae bacterium. GTDB lineage: Bacteria > Pseudomonadota > Alphaproteobacteria > Rhizobiales > Xanthobacteraceae > BOG-931. The sequence goes on from JBOHIU010000259.1 coordinate 19,853, forward strand.
GGACTGTTTGCCAATACCGGCGCTGTTGCGCTGGACCTAAAGGGTTTGGCCGCTGGACTCGATCGCAGCGGCTATCGGCCGGGATGGTTTTGGGCCCGGGCGATTTCGATGACCCAGCTCGTCGGCGGACCGCTTCTGGCGATCGGCTTGCTGACGCGCCCGGTTGCCCTCGTGGTGCTGTTGTTCCTCCTGGTCGCGAATATCGAACGCTGGCGCGTCGGCGGGTATTTCTGGAACAAGCTCGGCCTCGAATACACGCTGATGTGGACGATCGCCGTGTTCTATGTGCTGGTCCACGGCGGCGGCCCTTATTCCCTCGACCATCTTATCGGCGTGGGGTTTTGACCATGGTCGCCGGATGCAGTACGAGCGCCCTCGCCCATCATCCTTCAAGGGCTGCTTCGCTCAGACTCAGAGCGATCGCGTAAATTTCAGGAGGCGCGACCGTGCCGTTCATCGATACCAATGGCGTCAGCTTGCATTACGAGCTGACCGGCGCCCACGGGCCCGCCGTGGTCCTGCTGCACGAGCTCGGTGGCACGCTGCACTCCTGGGACGCCGTGGCGCCCCGCCTTGCATCACGCCGTCAGGTGTTGCGCTACGACCAGCGCGGCTCCGGCGTTTCGGAAAAGGTGCGTCATGAATTCACCAATGACACGCTGGTCGACGACTTCGAAGCGCTCGCCCGAGCCGTCCATCTCGACCCGCCCTATCATTTTGTAACGGTCGCCGCGGCGGCTACACAGGCGCTGCGGTTTTTGGAAAAGCATGCCGACCAAGTCGGCTCGCTCGTCCTTTGCAATCCGGCGCCCGGCGTCGACCCCAGCCGCGCCGCGGCGCTCGACGAGCGCGCGGCCTTCGCCGTGCGTGAAGGCATGCGCGCCGCGCTGCCGACCACGCTTGCGGTGTCGTATCCGCAAACGCTGGGGGAAAAATCAGCTTACGAGGCCTATCGCGGCCGCTATCTCGGCAATGATCCGGTCGGTTTCGGCTTCGGCTTTCGCGCGCTTGCGCGCACCAACATGCTGCACATGCTGCCACAGGTCCGCTGCCCGACGATGGTTGTCGCCGGCCGTCACGACACCGTGCGCCCGCATGCCGGCACCGCGGAGTTGGCCAAGAAGATTCCCGGCGCGCGTTTCGAATTGATCGAGGCCGGCCACTTCATGCCCACGCAAGGACCCGAGCCGCTCGCCGCGCTGCTGGAAGATTTTCTGCCAACATGACGCAAACGGGGAAAGCAATGAAAATCAAAGCCAATAACATCAACATCAATTATCAGATCGACGGCCCCGATGGCGCGCCGTGGCTCGTCTTCTCCAATTCGCTCGCCACGTCGATCGCGATGTGGGACGATCAGGCCGCGGCGTTGAAGCACGCCTATCGCGTGCTGCGCTACGACCAGCGCGGCCATGGCGGCACCGACGCGCCCGCCGGCCGCTATGCATTCGATACGCTGCTCGCCGACGCGATCGGCCTTCTGGACGCGCTGCGCATCGATAAAGCGCACTTCGCTGGACTGTCGATGGGCGGCGCCACCGCGCTGGGCCTTGCCGAACGACACCCCGGCCGCCTCGACCGTGTCATCGTTTGCGACTCGCCGTGCCAATCGACAGCGCAAAGTGCGCAACAATGGGAAGAGCGCATCGCGATCGCCAAAGACAAAGGCATAGCGGTCCTTGTCGAGCCGACCGTGTCGCGCTGGTTTCCACCCGAGACTGTCGCCAAGAATCCACCTCACCTTGACAAAGTACGCGCCATGTTTCGCGCCACACCGGTCAACGGCTTCATCGGCTGCGCCGCGGCGCTGGCCGACCACGACTACGCATCCGCCGCGACGAGCGTGAAGCACCCGGTATTGTTCCTGGTTGGCGAAAAGGACGCGCCAGCGCCTGCCATGCGCAAGTTGAACGAGAAGCTTCCCGGCTCGCGTTATGTGGAGCTTTCCGGCGCTGGTCATATCTCCAACATGGATCGGCCCGCCGAATTCAACCGCGCCATTGTCGACTTTCTCGCCTCCTGATCGACGGCCCGTTTACGTCGGATCAATTCGGCGCCACCCGGGTATGAATTTTCGGCGGGGCACGCATCGCCGCACGCCGCCCGCAAGGCTTTGCAAACAACAGGCCAAGTTACTATACCTTCGATAAAGGCTTGGACTTGGCATTTGGCCTCGCAAATCCACGCCATTATCGAGACGAGGGACGCAACCGCCCCTGATAAGAGGAGAATCTGCATGGCCACAATGACAATGAAAGCTCCCGCGCCCGGCGGGCTTTCCAACAAGGCGCGCGAATTGATGGAGGCCATCAATACGGACGCCGGCAAGCACAACATCTGGGTCCGAACTCAGGCCAATGCGCCGGCGCAACGACCCTGGTTCAGCGAGACCAGCGGTGAAGGCTCCGGCCAGCTCGCCAGCGGCCGGGTCGCCGTCAATCAGATGAAGACCACGCCGTACATGTGGAAGTGGGACGAATACAGCGGATACCTCAAGCAGATTTCGGAGATCGCGCAGAAGGCCGACGTATCGCCGATCGAGTTCGCCGACCGCCAGAGCATCCTTCTGCTCAACCCGGGGCTGAACGGCCGCTTGCAGGTGACCAATACCATCCGCTGCGCCATCTCGATCTACAATCCCGGCGACGTTGCGCCGGTGCATCTGCATTCGCCAAATGCCAGCCGCACGATCCTATCGAAGACGGGCGGCTACACTGTCGTCGAGGGCGAGCGTGTCACCGCGAATCGCGGCGATCTGATCCTGACGCCAAACGGCACCTGGCACGATCACGGCAACGATTCCGAAGAGCCGTGCATCTGGATAGATACGCTTGACTGGCCGCTGATGGAATTCCTCGACGCCGCCTGGGTAGACCACAACATGCCGGGCGCGCAGGGCAACATCAACGTGCAGCCTGTTACGGTCACCGATGGCTATTCGCGCCACCTCTACGGCCACGGCGGCCTCAAGCCGACCTTCGTCAATCATCAGCGCGGCGTCGGCCGCGATCCCGCTCCGCTGTTCCATTTCCGCGGCGACGACGTGAAGGAAATGCTGCACAGCCTGCGCAAGGAAAAGGGCGATCCGCACGAGGGCATCAAGCTCGAATTCGTCAACCCCGTGACCGGCGAGCCGGTGTTCAGGACGCTCGACTATTCGGCGCAGCTCCTTCGTCCCGGCGAAGAGACCGAATGGAAGCGCGAGACCGCCGGCACCTACTACGTGTGCATCGAAGGCACCGGCGCGACCGAAGTCGGCGGCAAGCGCTTCGAATGGGGCCACAACGATTTGTTTGTCGTGCCAAACTTCCTGTGGCGGCGCCACGTCAACACCGGGAAGAACGATGCCGTGATCTACTCGGTCTCGGATGCGGCTCTGATGCGGAACATCGGCCAGTATTACGCCCAGGGCCGCGATAAGCACGGCAAGGTGGTCGAACTGGTGCTGCAGTAACTCAAACGGTCATGAGTGACCGAAGTTTTGAACGGAGCGCGGCGCACCGCGCTCCGCTTTGTGCGATCTCCTAATAAGGACGCTGCCCGCAGCGACCAACATCGCTCTGGTGTGTGCCTTTTCTGAAGGTAACGGCTGTGCTATTGACGAGCGATGACGATTGCCATTCGTCGTCCGCTCACCGTCGAGGATTATATCGCCTGGGCCGGAGCTCAAGCGGAACGGCAGCGGACGGAATTGATCAACGGACAAATCTTGGCCATGGCGCCGGAACGGGTCGAGCATGGCGAGGTCAGCTTGCCGCGGCAATAGCGCTTCGAGCGGCCATTGCGCGGACCGGTGCCGAATGCCACGCGCTTGGTGACGGCATGACGGTTCGCATCGACGACCACACTGCCTACGAACCCGACGCGCTCGTTTACTGCGGGGCAAGATTGTCGCGCGGGTCCATGATCGTCGCTGCGCCGGTCATAGTGGTCGAGGTACTCTCACCGGCGACGGCCCATACCGATACCAGCGCGAAGCTGATCGGTTATTTCAAGGTGCCATCGGTTATGCACTATCTGGTGCTCGACCCCGCTCGGCTGGCCTCGACCTTGCGGTCGAGGAATTACTCGGCACAGTCTGAAACGATTTGAGCCGAGTTGGCACTCAATGATCGTGCTTCGGCGGCTTGCCGATCATGTCGCCGCAGCCGGCGCGGGTCGCCCAGTATTCCCAGGCGCGCCACGTTGTCGGCGAGGTCGGCATGTAGCTTTCGCCCTTGCCGCGTGAGGCAATCTCGCCCTTGGACAACGGCTTTGGCTTGCCGCCCATGCGCAGCGCGTTCATCTGCACGCGCGCATTGCGCGGCAGATAGACCGAGAGCCGCACCACGTCGACGATCGATCGCCCTGCCGAGGCGAAGCCATGCCCGCGCATCAAGGCGACGTTGCCCTTGCCCATGGATTTCGCCAAGTCGCGGCCCTGCGCCATGTTGCGCACCAGAAGATCGGTGTCGCCAAACTTTTTCCGGATATCCCAGACCGGCACCTTGCCGCCGATGAAGCTGCCGGAATGGATCACCGGCTCGAGCGGCTTATCGATCAACCCGAACGGCAGGGTATCCTCGGCATGGGCGTGCACGACCGCCACGACGTCGGGCCGCGCGGCGAAAATCGCCGCATGGATAAAACGCTCCAGATAAGGCGGGCGCTTGTCGTTGATCGGCTCGCCCTCCTGGTCGAACTCGATCAGATCGGGGCGCTCGACCAGCTCGGGCGCCCGCGAGCGCGACATGAAGAAGCGCTTGGGATTATCGGGATGGCGCACGCTGATATGGCCGTAGGCGTCGACTACGTTCTCGTTGGACAGAATACGGTTGGCGACGACGAGATCACGCAGAATGTCTTCGAGCTGGCTCATGTTGTTTCTTCCAGGTGAGATGAAATGAACTGAGTTAGCCGCCCCGGCCGCGCGGCCGCAAGTGAATCAGCCGAATGTCGGCACGAAGAGGTCGTCGACTTTGACGGCCTTATCCGTCAGTCCCAGATACTGTTGGTAGGCGATCAAGGCCTCAAGTGTCCGCCGGTTGGGCTCGATACCGTACGGCCAGGGGTCGCCGTCGAAGACTTCCCAGATGTCGTCGATCTCCCGCATCAGAAATGGCGTCATGTAGCGGACCGCCCGGAGGTTGAACAGCTTTCGCAGCGCGACGTCTTTCGATTTCACGAAGGCGTCGTACAGGCTCGTCGCCACGAACGGATAGCGTTCGTAGATGCTCTTTTTGATGGCGACGGTGTGCATGATCGGGTAGATGCCTTTGCGCTTGTAGAGATCCTTGTCGACGTCGACGAAATTCGGGAACAGGCGAACGATATTCGGATCGGTCCTGATCTCCTCGGGCAGGCTGGTGCCGAGTGTGGCGTCAAGCTCGCCGTTGGCCAGCATCTGACCCAACGTCTTTTTGGAGGTGTTGTTCTCGATCGACATTGTCTTGAGCAGCGGCAGCACCGCCGGATGGCCATGCGATCCGGCCTCGTTCATGGCGCTCTGCACCCAGCGGACCTTGGTCAGGTCGACGCCGAATTCGTGATGCAGAATGCCGTTGATGAAGATCGCGGCGGTCATGGTGTAGAGCGGCACGCCAATGCGCTTACCCTCGAGATCCTTGGGCGTCTTGATGCCGGACTTCTTGTTGATGGCGATGAAGCCCATGCGAAACGCGATCGAGGGAAACACCGGGATGGCGACGAACGGGCACTCGTTGCGGGTAAATCGCTGGGTGAATTCGGAAACCGAATATTCGGCCACGTCGAACTCCTGCCCGCCGGACATGCGGTCGAAAATCGGGCGCGGCTGGTCGATGGCGATGAAATTCAGGTCGATGCCGTCCGGCTTGACCTCGCCGGTATAGAGCGGCTGCATCCGGTCATAGAGGCCGCACGCGAACGAAAGCTGCAGTTTGGGCATTGGCCGGCCGTCTCCCGCATCGTGATTTTGCGGGCTACGGTTAGCACGGCGCTTTCAGGCCAGGAAGGCCGCCCGCTCGCGGCTGACGCATGGCCTCAATGCAATTCCTTGCGCAGGATTTTGCCGATGTTGCTTTTCGGCAATTGATCGCGAAATTCGATGATATGCGGCCGCTTGTAGTTGACGAGGCGCGCGTGAAGGAATTCGACCAGATCGGCGTTTGTCAACGACGGATCGCGCTTGACCACGAAAAGCTTGACCGCCTCTCCGGTGCGCCGGTCCGGCACGCCTATGACGGCGGCTTCGAGCACGCCGGGGTGCTGCATCACAATGTCTTCCACCTCGTTGGGGAAGACCTTGAAGCCGGAGACATTCACCATGTCCTTTTGGCGGTCGAGAAGCTTCAGGAAGCCTTGCGCGTCGAAAGTACCGATGTCGCCGGTGCGCAGCCAACCATCGGCGGTGAGCACACGCTCGGTCTCGTCCGGGCGCTGCCAATAACCCTGCATAACCTGCGGCCCGCGCACCCAGACCTCGCCATGCTTGCCGCGGGGGACGATGCCGCCCTGCTCATCGCGGACGGTCACCTCGGTCGAGGGCACCGGCAGGCCCACCGTGCCGATCTTGGGATTTTCAATCGGGTTGATGCACACCACCGGCGAGGCCTCGGTCAGGCCATAGCCCTCGACCAAATCCCTGCCGGTGATCTCGCGCCAACGCCGCGCCACTTCGCCCTGGACCGCGGCGCCGCCGGCGATCGTGACCCGCAACGCGCTGAAATCGAGCGCCGCGAAGTCAGGCCGGTTGACCAAAGCGTTGAACAATGTGTTCACGCCGGAGGTCGCGGTGACGAGGCCGCTGTGCATCGTGCGGACCAGGCGGTGCAGATCGCGCGGATCTGGAACGAGTATGTTCAAGCCGCCAAAGCGCGCGAAGACCAGAAGGTTCGCGGTCAGCGAAAAGATGTGATAAAGTGGCAGCGGCGTGAGCGCATGCTCGTGATCGAGCTTCAGCCCCGCGCCGATCCAGGCAGAGCATTGCAGCGCGTTGGCAATCAGGTTGCGATGCGAAAGCATCGCGCCTTTGGCGACGCCCGTCGTACCGCCGGTATATTGCAGCAGCGCCAGCCCGTTCGGACCCGGCTCGGCATCGGCATAGGCGCTTCCAGGCGTACGGCTGCAAGCGTCCTGCAGCATCGTGCATGTCTTGAAATGCCAGGCCGGCACCGCATGCCGGACATACGAATTCGCCAGATTGAACACCCAACGCTTGAGCGTGGGCACGAAATCGCCGAGCCGCGCCACCACGACATGACGGATGCTGGTCTCGGCAATGATCGTTTCGAGCTTGTGCGCGAAATTCTCCAGAATGACGATGACCGTGGCGCCCGAATCGGCAAGCTGTTCCTTAAGCTCGCGCGCTGTGTACAGCGGATTGACGTTGACGACGGTCAGGCCGGCGCGCAACGTGCCGAGAAAGCTGACCGGATAGGCCAACAGGTTCGGCAGCATGATCGCGACGCGATCGCCAGGGCGGCAGTTCGCCTCTTCGATCAGGAATGCCGCGAAAGCGCGGCTGTCGCGCTCCCACTCCGCATAGCTCATGCGCGCGCGCAGGCATTCGAAGGCCGGCCGGCCGGAAAACTCGCGGCAGGCCTCGATCAGCATGGCGTGCAGCGAGGGGTAGGCATCCGCATCGATGCTTGCGGGAACGCCCTGCGGATATGACAACAGCCACGCCGGCTGTTGTGCGACAGCCGAAGCTGGAGCGCGCGGGAATTCAAGTTCTGCCTGAAGCATCATGGCCTCGGCTCCTCCACAGGGAGGGCTGGCGTCATCGTGCCGGATCGGCACCATAGCGGAGTTGGGTAAACATCTCGCAAACCTGCCGCATTCCCATTCCCGGACAGGCGAGCGATAATATGAGGCTGCGGTGCCCGAAATCGAACGGGAAGCCCAAGATAACGCCGAGGGAGGTATTTATGTTTCGCCACAAAAACACGATTGCGGCTCTCGCCGTCTGCGTTTCCGCGTTGTGCGTTGCCGCATCGTCGCCCGCCATGTCCGAAGACCTCCTCGTCACCCAGTACAAGGCCGATCCGTCCGGCGCGCCCTATGGGGTGGCGATCGAGAAGGGATTTTTCAAGAAGACCGGCGTCGACATTACCGGAGTCATTTCCGGCCAAGGCGGCGGCGCGTCGGTACGCGCGGTGCTGGCCAGCAATCTCGGCTTCGGCGAAACCTCGCCGGCGGCGGCCATCGCCGCCATCAACGCCGGCCAGGACATCAAGATTGTCGACATCGGCACCCGTTCGCTCGCCGACAACGTCATCATCGTACTGCCGGACTCGCCGATCAAGTCCGTCAAAGACCTGAAGGGTAAGAAATTCGGCATCAGCAATCCGAAGTCCCTCGGCGAAATGACCATCGTCGCGGCGGCGGAAAAAGTCGGGCTCGACCCCAACGACGTTCAACGCGTGGCGCTCGGCAACCTCGCGGGCGACCTCACCGCGCTGGAAAATCACGTCGTCGATGCCACCACTATTCCCGGCATCTTGTTCATGATGCGCGGCGGCGACAGCAAATACCGCGTCATCATGGGACCGAAAGAGCTGCCCGAATTGCCGCCTGCCGCCGGCATCGCCACCAGCGACCTGATGAAAAATCATCCCGACAAACTGCGCGCCATCCTCGCCGCGCGGCGCGAGGGGGTGCAATTTATCGAGCAGCATACGGGGGAAGCGAGCAAGATCCTGGAGAAGGTGTACGCGCCGCTGCCGCCCAAGAACGTCGACACGATGATGCACCAACTGGTCGAAGCGAAGTTCTACAGCCAGGGCCGCATCGAGATGCCGCTTCTACAGACCACGGCGCATGTGATGCGCGAGGTCGGCATGCTCGACAAGGACGTTGACCTGTCCAAGATGGTCGATCCCTCCTTTCTGCCCGCCGACCTGCAGAAGTAATCGTGTCGCCGGCGGCGCCTCGCGAGGTCCATGCGCGGCTCGAAGCGGTCACGCGGGTTTATCCTGCTGGGCCTGGCGCCGGCGCGCATCGGCAGGTGCATGCGCTCGGGCCGATCGATCTTGAGCTGCGCAAAGGCGAATTCTTTGCCGTGATCGGTCCGTCCGGCTGCGGCAAGTCGACCTTTCTCGAAGTCCTCGCCGGCCTGCAGCCGCCAACAGCCGGTCGGGTGACGTTCGAGGACCAAGCGGTGAACGGTCAAGTCCCCGACGGCGTCGGCGTCGTATTCCAGGAGGATGCAAGCTTTCCGTGGCTGACCGTCTGGGACAATGCCGCGTTCGGTTTGCGCCGGAATGGCGTCGCGGCCGCGGAAATTCGACGCCGCGTCGGCGACGCGCTTGCCTTCATGGGTCTTAAGGATTTCGCACGCGCCTATCCGCCGCAATTGTCCGGCGGCATGCGCCAGCGGGTGTGCATCGCGCGCACCCTGGTGCTGCAGCCGCGCCTCATCCTGCTCGACGAGCCGTTCGGCGCGCTCGACGCGCAGACCCGGCTTCTCATGGGCGACGAAGTTCTGCGGCTGTGGCGGCGCACCGGCGCGACCGTGCTGCTCATCACCCACGCGCTCGACGAAGCCGCCATGCTCGCCGACCGCGTCGGCGCCATGTCGGCGCGGCCCGGCCGCTTCATCGAGATCATCGACACCGGCTGGCCGCGCGAGCGCGATTCGACCATCGTCGGCGAGGCGGCGTTTGGCGAGATTACCGGCCGGCTGTGGGAACGGTTGCGCGGCGAGTCGCTCAAGGCGCTCGGCCATGACGGAATCGAGTCGATGGCGGCGGAATGACCCGCGTCAGCCTGATCCGCTTGACGGTGATCGCGGGCGCGATCGGCGCGCTTGAACTTGCGTGCCGGGTTGGTCTCATCAGCCATAACGTCATTATTGCTCCCTCCGAGATGGGACGCGCGCTCTGGACGCTGCTCGCCTCCGGCGCGCTCAACCCCGACATCGAACGCACGCTCGGCATCATTGCGCTCGTCATCCTGATCTCGACCATGCTCGGATTTGCCGCCGGCGTCGCGATTCACGCACTGCCGCGCATCCGCGCCGCGCTCGATCCGTTCTTTGCCACCTATTACGCGGTGCCGGTTTTCATCTTTTATCCGGTGCTGATCGCGATTTTCGGCCTTTCGGTAATGCCGATCGTCCTGATCGGCGTCGCGACCGCGGTGGTCGCGATGATCATAGCAACGCTCAACGGACTCGACCGCGTGCCGTCTGTGCTCACCAAGGTGGCGCGCGTGCATCGCCTGGGCCGCGTCAGGACAGCGCTGACGCTGCAGCTGCCGGCGGCGGCGCCCTATCTGTTTACCGGCATCAAGCTCTCGGTCTCCTACGGCTTCATCGCGGTGATCGCCGCCGAATTCATTCTGTCGCCGGCCGGGCTCGGCCGCGACATCGCCGACGCCTATGCGGACTTCAACAATCGCCGCATGTACGCGCTGATCCTTTTTCTCTTGATCGTCGCCACGGTCGTCAACACGGCGCTGCACGCGCTCGATATGCGGTTTGCTGCGCGGCGAAGCCGAGGCCAACCGTGACAGCGACACGCCGCTTCGCCGACACGTCGGCCGTGGTGCTCGCCATGTTCGTGGCGTGGGAGATTCTGCACCGGATCGCGGGATCGACGGCGCTGCCCGGTCCGCTGCCGACGCTGTCGTATCTCGTTCACAATGTGACCACCGCGCGCTTTGCCACCAACGCAGCGGCGACCGCCGAGGCGTTCTTCGTGGCGCTCGTCCTCGCCTATACGATCGGGATTGCCATCGGCGTGTGGATGGGAGCGCATCGGCTCTCCGGCGCGGTCGGCGAGCCGATCCTGGTCGCGCTCTATTCGCTGCCGAAGATCGTGCTTTATCCCGTGCTGCTGCTCATCTTCGGACTCGGCCTCTCCGGCAAAGTCGCGTTTGGCGCGCTCCATGGCATCCTGCCGGTCGCGCTCCTGACCATGGGCGCGATCCGCGCCATTCCGCCGGTCTATCTGCGTGCCGCGAAGACGCTGCGGCTCACGCCATGGCAAACCATCAAGACGGTATTGCTTCCGGCGGCGCTGCCCGAAGTGTTCACCGGCCTGCGCATCGGCTTCACGGTGACGCTGCTTGGCGTGCTGCTTGGCGAGATGTTCGCCTCCAAGGCCGGCCTTGGCGCGATGATCATGACCGATATGTCGCTCGCACAAAGCGAGGATATGGTTGCTGTGGCAATCATCCTGTTCGCCTTCGCGGCGGTCGCGAATGCGCTGTTGTTGTGGATCGAAGCTCGCTTGCGCGGACGCGGTTGACTCTCACGGCCGCGCCAGGGCGCAGGCGTGGTCCTGCAACTCTTCGCCGCTTCCCGTGTCGCCGCGAACAAGATCGGCGCGGTGTTCCAGAACGACGAAGCCGGACTTGCCGCGAAAGCGCATGCCGACGACCACAAGCGTGTAGTGTCCCATGGCGGCGCGCGCTCCCGGAATGCCCCGCGCCAGGAGGTCGAACGGGTCATGCCCGGCGAGCGTGATCCCCATGATGCGCAGTGCGCGGTAGCGATGCCCGGCAAGCGGCCTGGTCAGCAGCGTCCAGCGTGGGCCGATATGGTCGCGCTCGCGACGTAGCGTCTCGCGCACGTCGTTGCGAATGCACTCGATGTGGATATGGAGCTGGTTTTGCGTGCGCCCATATTCCGAATTGATGGCAAGGCTGAGCACGTCGCGCGGCATTTTCTTGCCGAGGGCGGCTTCGGTGAATGTTCGCGCCGTCCAGGCATCGGCGAAATAATTGACCGCGCGCGGCTCAAGAAGCGAACGGCTTTCGATGCCGCTCATTCGCCGCGTCGGGATGAGCAGGAACTGCGACGTGCCTCTGATGTCCTTGAGAATTGCGAATCCGCGCGCGGTGCCGCTGGTCAGATCGACATCGGCGCACGGTTTCGGCTCGCCATGCTGCTGCTCGTCGGGCACGCACTGGCCGTGCACGATGTTCCACAGCGCGTTCGGATTGGCCGAATGCGCCGCCGGGATATGGCACAAAACGCCGATCAGGATCACGGACGCGGCGGCGGTCCATCGCGCGGCTTGATTGGCAAGCGTCACCATGCGGCGCTCCTAATGCGCGAGGGTGAGGTAGCGTTCGAGCGTCATCGGATTGCCTTTATGCGCCGGCTCCCGCGGCTCGACGCCGGCGAAACGGCTCGCCTCGCCGAACCACTGCGCTCGTGCGGGTAGCTGCCAGCGCCGCGCTCCGGCGCGCGACGCGTCCCAGCGCACCGGCTCCTCCTCGATATCGATGCACTGATAGTGCGTATTGAACAATTCGATGCGATGGCCATCGGGATCGCGCATGTAAACGAACAGGGCGTGGCCGGGGCCGTGGCGGCCGGGACCGAATTCGATGTTCTCGGCGAAGCCCATGTTGAACGCGAGATCGCAGACGTAGAAGAACAGATAGGATTCCGGAATGCTGAAGGCGGCGTGATGCAGCCGTGGCCCGGCGCCGGGCGCAAACACGATGTCGTGCGGATTGCCCTTCCTTTGCAGGAAAACGAACAGCGGATCGTCGGTGCCGTCGGCCGCAATATACTCGGACAGCCGAAAGCCAAGCGCCATGTAGAATTCGAGCTGCCGCTGCACATCCGGCACCAGAAGCTGGAAATGGTCGATGCGCTGCGGCACCGCGCCATGATGGTGCTCGAAGCTCACGACCAGGCGCGGCTTCTTGTCCATGGTGGCGCAGAACTCGAGCGGTGCGCCGAGCGGGTCGCTGACATGCAGGGTTCTGCCCTGATAGGGCCGCTCCACCCACTGCGCCGGCAGCCCGGCCTTTTCGAAATAATGCTTCGCCTTCTGCAGATCCTCCTCGGTGAAGCAGCGCATGCCGACCCGCTCGGCCTGCGGCTCGGCGGATCGCTTGAGCACCAGCGAATGATGGCAGGCCTCGGCAACCCCGCGCAGGTAGATGGCGTCCTTGTCCTCGTCGCTGACGGCGAAACCGATGAGATCGACATAGAACGCGCGACTCCTGCCCAAATCCTTGACCTGCAGCATGGCATGGCTGGCGCGGGTGACGTTGAACGGCGGATTATAATTGGGCTTCGGAATCGGCACGGCGGGCTCCAG
>JBOHIU010000260.1:0-14603 GCA_050725855.1 Xanthobacteraceae bacterium
GGTCGGGGGCCGCTGCTTGAGGCTCGTCAGGCGCGGTAAACTGCCGCGCGGATCGAGGGCTTGCGTGTGTCCGCAGTACTGGAATAATGTATACCAGAATGAGTTCAAGGCTTTCCATTGTGCCGCAGTCGGCGAACGAACGTGTGTCCACCGAGCCGTCGGAGCGCCGGTTGGCGGTGGATCCATTGGCAAGTCCGGCGAGTTTCAAGCGCCAAGCCTATGTCGCGCTCAAGAACGCCATTGCCGCCGTCGATGTGTATGGCAGTCGTGCCGAGATCCGGCTCGACGAACGGCGGCTGGCCGCCGATTTCGGAATCAGCCGCACGCCGGTTCGCGAGGCCATGGCCCAACTTGAGCGCGAGGGGTTCGTGCGCTCCGAGCCGCGCCGCGGAATTTATGTGGTGCGGAAGACCAAACGCGAAGTCATCGAGCTGATCACTGCCTGGGCGGCGCTCGAAGGAATGGCAGCACGGCTCATCACCCAAACTGCCTCCGACCAAGAGATCGCGGCATTGCGACGGATGTTCGCGACCTTCGAAAACGGCGCAGTGCGGGCGCATCTTGACGAATATTCCGACGTCAATATCGAGTTTCATCAGACGATTATCCGCATGAGCCGCAATGCCGCGCTGATCGATCTCGCGGAAAACTTGTTTACGCATATGCGGATGATCCGGCGAAAGACGATCGGCGAGAAGGACCGGGCCGACCGCTCGATCCGCGACCATATGCATATCATTGAGGCGCTGGAGGCGCGCGATACCGAACGTGCCGAGCGCCTGGTGCGCGATCACGCGCTTGGTCTTGCTGATCACGTGTCGCGATATGCCGATTATCTGGATTGAATCACGGCGGGCGAGGGCTCGGTACAAGATGCGGAATGTAGGAGAGTCCCATGGCTGAAGCAGCGCTGCAGAGCAGAGACACAAACGCCGCCGAGCCGGAGCGGGAATTGACGGATGGCTTCCATCTCGTCATCGACGCCCTCAAGCTCAACGGCATCGACACGATCTACGGCGTGCCTGGAATCCCGATTACGGATCTGGGCCGCATGGCCCAGGCCGCGGCCATTCGCGTCATCTCGTTCCGCCATGAGCAGAACGCCGGATATGCCGCCGCCATCGCGGGCTTTCTCACCAAGAAGCCCGGCGTGTGTCTGACCGTGTCGGCGCCCGGGTTCCTTAACGGCCTCACGGCGCTGGCGCACGCCACGACGAACTGTTTCCCGATGATTTTGGTCTCGGGTTCCTCCGAGCGTGAAATCGTCGATTTGCAACAGGGCGACTACGAGGAGATGGATCAACTTGCGATCGCCAAGCCGCTGTGCAAGGCGGCGTTTCGCGTCTTGCATGCGCGGGATATCGGTATCGGTCTTGCCCGCGCGATCCGCGCGGCCGTTTCGGGGCGGCCGGGTGGCGTCTATCTCGATCTGCCCGCCAAGCTGTTAGGCCAAGTCATGGATGCGGACGCCGGCCGCAAATCGCTGGTGAAGGTCATCGATCCGGCGCCGGCCCAGCTTCCCGCGGCGGACGCCGTCAAGCGCGCGCTGGATGTCCTCAAAGGCGCCAAGCGCCCGCTCATCATTCTCGGTAAGGGTGCCGCTTATGCACAGGCGGACGATGCCATCCGTGCGTTTGTTGAGAAAAGCGGAATTCCGTTTTTGCCAATGAGCATGGCCAAAGGTCTGCTGCCCGACACACATCCGCAGTGCGCGGGCGCTGCACGCTCGACGGTGTTGAAAGACTCCGATGTGGTGATGCTAGTCGGCGCGCGGCTCAACTGGCTACTTTCGCATGGCAGGGGCAAGGCCTGGGGCGAGGCGCCAAGGAAATTCATCCAGATCGACATCGAGCCGAAGGAGATGGACTCGAACGTCGAGATTGCCGCTCCGGTCGTGGGCGACATCGGCTCCTGCGTCTCCGCGTTGCTCAATGCCATGGGCGGCAACTGGCCGGGAGCGCCCGCCGATTGGACCAGGACCGTTGCCTCAAAGCGCGAAGAGAACGTCGCCAAGATGGCGCCTCGGCTGATGAACAACAATTCGCCTATGGACTATCATGGTGCGCTCGGCGTCCTGCGCGGCATCGTCAAGGAGCGGCCGAATGCCATTCTCGTCAATGAAGGCGCCAACACGCTCGATCTCGCCCGCGGCGTCATCGACATCTATGAGCCGCGCAAGCGTCTGGACGTCGGCACGTGGGGCGTCATGGGTATCGGCATGGGCTACGCCATCGGCGCCGCCATCGAGACCGGCAAGCCGGTGCTGGCGGTCGAGGGCGACTCCGCTTTCGGTTTCTGCGGCATGGAGATCGAGACGATCTGCCGGTATCAGCTCCCGGTCTGTGTCGTCATCTTCAACAACAATGGCATCTATCGCGGCACCGATGTCAACAGCGCGGGTTCGGATCCGGCGACGACCCTCTTCGTCAAGGGAGCGCGCTACGACAAGATGATCGAGGCGTTCGGAGGCATCGGCGCTAACGTAACATCGCCGGATGAACTCAAACGCGCCGTCAATTCGGCCATGGATTCGGGGCGGCCAACGTTGATCAACGCGGTGATCGATCCGGCGGCAGGCAGCGAAAGCGGCCGGATCGGCAATCTCAATCCGAAGAGCATGGTTCGCAAGAAGTAATCTGATGCGATGCTGCGCCAAATCGGGATGGCGTGTCATGCTGTCATGCAGTTTGTGCAGAAGGATTGGATGCCTGCTCTCGCAGGCATGGGCAAAACTCAGGGAGTGGACTGATGGCGAAGCAAAAAAAGGCACTCAAGGCCAGAGCTAAGGCGGCGAGCAAAAAAAAATTCAGCAAAAAGGTCGTGAAGCTCAAGGCTGCCAAAGGGCCTGGCGCCAAGAAGGCGGTGGTGAAGAGGGCTCCGGCGAAGGCAACAAACGGTCTGCCGCGGCCTTCGGCGAAGCCGTGGGGCCAGTCCGGCTTGGCGCTGCAAGGCGTGAAGATTCTCGATTTCACGCACGTGCAGTCGGGCCCGACATGCACGCAGCTCCTCGCCTATTTGGGCGCCGACGTCATCAAGGTCGAGCGGCCTGGCGCCGGTGACGTCACGCGCGGCCAACTGCGCGATGTAAAGGGCGCGGACAGTTTGTATTTCACCATGCTCAACGGCTCGAAGCGCTCGATCACGATCGACAGCAAGCACCCGAAGGGCAAGGAAATTCTGGCGCGGCTCATCAAGCATTGCGACGTCCTGGTGGAAAACTTTGCGCCCGGCGCGCTCGATCGCATGGGGCTTACTTGGGATTACATCCACAAGACCAATCCGCGCATGATCGTCGCTTCGGTAAAGGGGTTTGGACCCGGACCGTATGAGGACTGCAAGGTCTATGAGAACATCGCGCAATGCGCTGGCGGCTCGGCCTCGACTACCGGTTTCCGCGATGGACCGCCGCTCGTCACCGGCGCGCAAATCGGTGATTCCGGTACCGGCCTGCATCTCGCGTTCGGCATCGTCACCGCCCTCTATCAGCGCGTCCGTACGGGCCGGGGCCAGAAGGTGCTCGCCGCAATGCAGGACGGCGTGCTCAATCTCGCGCGCGTGAAGCTGCGCGATCAGCAGCGACTCAAGCACGGCCCGCTCACCGAGTACAGCCAGTATGGCGAGAACATTCCGTTCGGCGATGCGACGCCGCGCGCCGGCAATGATTCCGGCGGTGGCCAGCCCGGCTGGATTGTCAAATGCAAAGGCTGGGAGAACGATCCCAATGCCTACATTTATTTCATCACCCAGGCGCCGGTCTGGGGCGCGATCTGCGACCTGATCGGCAAGGCCGAGTGGAAGACCGATCCGGATTACGCCACGGCACTGGCGCGGCTGCCGCGGCTGCGGCACATCTTCGGTACGATCGAAGAGTGGACCAAGACCATGACCAAGTTCGAGATCATGGAGACCTGCAACAAGTATGACATCCCGGTCGGCCCAATCCTGTCGATGAAGGAGATCGCCGAGGAGCCCTCGCTGCGTGCGACCGGCACCGTGGTGGAGCTCGATCATCCGACTCGCGGCAAATATTTGACAGTGGGCAATCCCGTTAAGTTGTCGGACTCGCCCGCCGATGTGCGTCGCGCACCGCTCCTTGGCGAGCACACCGAAGAAATCTTGCGCAAGGTCCTCGGTTATTCGGACAAGGAAGTGGCCGAGATCAAAATATCCGGTGCAATCACCGCTCCGGAAAAGCCGGCCAAGGCTGCGGCGGCGTAATCGACGTGTTTTCCCTCATTGGGGCAAACAGTCAGAGTTTGAGAGAGGTATTTGACAATGCGTATTGTCGTTCACGGCCAGCAGGCGTTCGGCAAGGCGGTGCTCGAAGCGCTGCTCAAGCGCGGCGAGAATATCGTCGGCGTCTATGTCGCGCCGGAAAAGTCCGGCGCCAAGGCCGATCCGCTGAAGGAAGCGGCGCTAGCGGCCAAGCTTCCGGTCTATCAGCCCGACTCCTACAAGAAGCCGGAAGTGTCGGAACAGTTCAAGACGCTTAAGCCGGACTTGCAGGTCATGGCGTTCGTGACGCTGTTCGTGCCTGAAGAATTCCTCAACGTCCCGACCCACGGTTCGATCCAATATCATCCATCGCTGCTGCCTGCCTATCGCGGCGCGAGCGCCATCAACTGGCCGATCATCAAGGGCGAGAAGGAAACCGGCCTGTCGATCTTCTGGCCCGACAACGGCCTCGATACCGGCGACGTGCTCCTGCAAAAGAAGACGCCGATCGGGCCGACCGACACGCTGGGCACGGTTTATTTCGACCGCCTGTTGCCGATGGGGGTCGATGCCGTGCTCGAAGCGGTCGATCTCGTCAAAGCGGGCAAGGCTCCGCGCGTCAAGCAGGATGAGTCCAAAGCTACCTATGAGGGACGCTGTGGGGCGGAGAACGCCAAGATCGATTGGGGCAAGCCGTGGGAGCAGATTGATCGGCTGATCCGCGGCTGCAATCCAGCGCCCGGCGCCTGGACCACACTCGACGGCAAACAGCTTAGGATTTTCGACGCCAAGCCGCTGCCGGCGAGAGATCCGAAAGGCATCGGCGGCAAGCTCGGCGAAATCGTAGCGGTGGAAGCTGACGGCTTCACCGTGGTCTGCGCCGATGGGCGCTTCAAGGTTTCACGCGTTCAACCCACCGACGGCAAGAAGATCGAGGCCGGCGAATGGGTGAGATCCGTCAATCTCCAGCTCAAGGCCAGATTCACATAACCACCCGCTCATGGCCGGGTATAACCCTGCCATCCACTTTTTGCGTATCACCCTTCACTCCATGGATCGTTGACATGCCCGCCTCACAGCACCAGTCGCCCAAATCGGATATCGAAATTTCGCAGGCTGCCAAAAAGCGGCCGATCATCGACATCGCCCGCGAAAAGCTTGGCATTGGTTCGGAAAATCTCGAACCGTTCGGCCACTACAAGGCCAAGGTGTCGATGGATTTCATTCAGTCGATCCAGAACAGGCCGAACGGCAAGCTCATTCTGGTCAGCGCCATCAACCCGACGCCGGCGGGCGAGGGCAAGACTACGACCACGGTGGGGTTGACTGATGCCCTCAACCACATCGGCAAGAAGGCGATGCTGTGCATCCGCGAGCCGTCGCTTGGCCCCTCGTTCGGCATGAAGGGCGGCGCCGCCGGCGGCGGTTACGCGCAGGTCGTGCCGATGGAAGACATCAATTTGCATTTCACTGGCGATTTCCACGCCATTACGTCGGCTAATAATCTGCTTGCCGCACTGCTTGACAATCACATCTACTGGGGCAATGCGCTCGGCATCGATGAGCGCCGAGTCACGTGGCGCCGTGTCATGGACATGAACGACCGCGCGCTGCGCCACATTGTCAACTCGCTCGGCGGCGTCGCCAACGGTTTTCCTCGCGAGGACGGTTTCGACATCACGGTCGCGTCGGAAGTGATGGCGATTTTCTGTCTTGCCCGCAATCTCGAAGACCTCAAGAAGCGGCTGGGCAATATCGTCGTGGCCTATACACGCGACCGTAAGCCGGTGCGCGCCAGTGATCTCAAGGCGCACGGCGCCATGACGGTGCTGCTCAAGGACGCGCTGTCGCCGAACCTGGTGCAGACCATGGAAGGCACGCCGGCCTTCATCCACGGCGGCCCGTTCGCCAATATCGCGCATGGCTGCAATTCCGTGCTGGCGACGACGACTGCGCTCAAGCTTGCCGATTACGTGGTGACGGAAGCGGGCTTTGGCGCCGATCTCGGTGCCGAGAAGTTCATGGACATCAAATGCCGCAAGGCCGGCATCGCGCCGGATTGCGTCGTGCTGGTGGCGACGATCCGCGCGCTCAAGATGCACGGCGGCGTTAAGAAGGAAGACCTGAAGGCCGAAAATCTCAAGGCGCTCGAAGCCGGCATGGCCAATCTGCAGCGCCACGTCGAGAATATGCGGAAGTTCGGCGTCCTGCCGGTGGTCTCGATCAATCGTTTCTCGGCCGATACGGACGCCGAGATCAAACTGGTCGAGGAGAAATGCAAGGCGCTCGGGGTCGAAGCGCTGATGGCCGATCACTGGGCCATGGGCGGTGCCGGTGCGGCTGATGTCGCCCGCGCGGTCGTCAAGATCGCCGACAGCGGCAAGAGCAAGCTGAAATTCCTCTATCCGGACGACATGCCGCTGGTCGAGAAAATCCGCGTCATCTGCCGCGAAATCTATCGCGCCAAGGATATTTCCGTGGACAAATCGGTTCGCGATCAACTCGCTGCGTTCGAGTCCATGGGCTACGGCAAGTCGCCGATCTGCATGGCGAAGACCCAGTACAGCTTCACCACCAACCCGGATGCCAAGGGTGCACCCAGCGACCACATCATTCCGGTGCGCGAGGTCAGGCTCTCGGCGGGCGCCGAGTTCGTCGTCGTCATCTGCGGCGAGCTTCTCACTATGCCCGGTCTGCCGCGGGTGCCCTCTGCGGACAACATCGATATCGGGCCTGACGGAAAGATCGTCGGCTTATTTTGATTGTCGGCGTGTCATGCCCCGCCAACGGATCAGGCCCGAACTGGCCGGCCCGATGACAGGCTCCGGCGGAGCATCCAGTAGACACGCTTGGTGCCGTGATTGCTGAATCGCCCGCTCGCGCGGATGATGACAACGAAGGTGGCAAGGCTGTTGAAACCAACGCAAACCGACGAGGTGAGTGATGCTCAGATTCTACTATAGCGGCGCGCCGAACCCGACCAAGGTGGCGCTTTTTCTGGAAGAGACCAGCATGCCCTACGACGCCGTACCGGTCGATACCCGCAAGGGTGACCAGCACAAGCCGGAATTTCTCGCGATCAATCCGAACGCGAAGCTACCCGCCATCGTCGACGGCGACGTCACGGTGTTCGATTCCAGCGCGATCCTGATGTATCTCGCCGAAAAGGCCGGAAAATTCCTGCCGCAGAAATCCGACAAGGCGCGGGGCGAGCTTCTGTCGTGGATGTTCTTTGTCTCGTCCGGCGTCGGCCCGTATTTCGGCCAGGCGGTTCACTTTCGCAACTACGCGCCGGAGAAGCTGCCTTACGCCGTCAACCGCTACGTCTTCGACGCGCGACGCCATGCCGGCATCCTCGATAGCCGGCTTGCCAAGCAGAAATATATGCTGGGCGAGACCTATACGATCGTCGACATGAACGCTTGGGGCTGGGCGCGTCTGCTCCCGGCTGTGCTTGGTGAGGGCGCTTGGGATAATTTCAAGAGCCTCAAGCGCCTGACCGACGAGATCAGCGCGAGGCCCGCCGCGCAAAAGGCAATCGCGCTCAAGGATCGCCACAAATTCAAGACCGAGATGGACCAAGAAGCGCTGCATGCCATGTTCCCACATTTGAAGGAGAAGGTGGCATAAGCTGTGTGATTGCGGGTGGATGGACCACTGCGAACTCGTCATATGCATGGTGAGGTCAGGCATACGACTTCTCGACGCCGTGACTACGTCGTGCGTACTGCGGGATAGTGTTCACCAGGACCGATCCGCAGATCGCCCGGTCATCGAGCAAAGCCGTGACCGGCAAGCCGCCAGCGCGCTCACAAGGGCGCCGGTGCAAAGATTGCTGCCGCCTCGGGCAAAAGAAGGGCGCCGGCTTCCTCAGGACGGGGGAAGCGGCGCCCGTTCAGCCGTCTTGTTGTCCTAATGGAACAGCGTCATCGAATTGAGGAGCGTCTTTATCACGCCCAGCGTGAGCGGGATGCCGACAAAAGCCCACGCCAAGGCCAAGTGCCAGGACTGTGTTCCACTTTGTTGCTCGGTTGCCATTGTTTTCCTCCCTTATGCGCCGGCCGGCTCGCCCGCAACCGCCACGGCGATCTGCGCCATTTCCGCTTCGTGCTCCGACCGCATGTGGAAGCGATGGTGAACCGCCTTGACCAGCAGGTTGCAGATGAAGCCGATCACCAGAAGCCCGGCCATGATGTACATGGTGACGTTGTAGGCGTCGGCTTTTGGAACGCCATGGGTGACGTTGTACTGGCGGATGTAGTTCACCAGCACCGGGCCGAAAATGCCCGCCATCGACCACGCCGTGATGCACCAACCATGGATGGCGCCGACGTAACGTGTGCCGAACATGTCCTTCAGATACGCCGGTACGGTTGAGAATCCGCCGCCATACATGCTGATGATGATCAGGAAGCAGCAGACGAATCCAACCACACTGCCGGTCTTGCCCATATAGGGCACCGTACAATACAGCAGGAAGCCGAGCACCATGAACACGAAGTACGTGTTCTTGCGCCCGATATAGTCGGAGATAGTCGCCCAGCAGAACCGGCCTCCCATGTTGAACAGGCTCATCAGTCCGACAAAGCCAGCCGCGGCCACCACGGAGACCTTGCCCGGGAACATTTCCTGGCTCATGGCGGAGGCTTGGCCGAGCACGCCGATGCCGGCGGTCACGTTGAGGCAGAGCACCCACCAGATCAGCCCGAATTGCGGCGTCTTCAGCGCGTCATACACATAGACGTCATTCTTGGTGATCAATTTTGTCGCCTGCACGGGCGGCGTATAGCCTTCCGGCTGCCAGCCAGGTGCCGGTATGCGCACGATGAATGCGCCGACCATCATGAAGACGAAGTAGATCACGCCCATGACGATGAAAGTCTCGGCGACGCCGACATGCGTCGCTGTGGTGAACTTGCTCATCAGCCACACCGAAAGCGGCGAAGCGATGAAGGCACCGCCGCCGAAGCCCATGATGGCCATGCCGGTCGCCATGCCGGGGCGATCGGGAAACCATTTGATCAGAGTCGAGACCGGAGAAATGTAGCCGATGCCGAGGCCGCACCCACCGACCAAACCGTAGCCGAAATAGATCACCCATATATTGTGGATGTAGACGCCGATGGCGGAGATGATGAAACCGAAAGCCCAGCACAAGGCGGCGGTAAACATTGCTTTACGCGGGCCGTTTTCCTCGACCCAACGGCCGAAGATCGCGGCGGAGAAGCCCAGCACGAAAATCCCAATCGAGAAAATCCATCCCAGTTCCGGCAGGTTCCAATCGGTCGGGGCGGATTTTGAAACGCCGATCAACTTGGTCATCGGCAGGTTGAACACGCTGAAGGCATAAGCTTGGCCGATGCATAGATGTACGCATAAAGCCGCTGGCGGCACCATCCACCGGTTGAAGCCCGGTCCGGCAATCGTTTTGCTTTGGTCGAAAAAACTCATCGTGCGGCCCTCCCTCGCAGTCGATTAGCTTTTGTTATTGCACCCTGGAGAAGCATGTCTTGGCAGACGCCGCTTTTCCAGAATCCCCTTCCATGCAGAGTGCTGATGGGTTTTTGATGAATCAATGAGGCATTGTCTATTGGTCGATAGGAAATATCAATCGCACGACCCGCCCTCTTTTGCAGGCGAATCGAGGCGAGATTGGCAGCAAAGGATATGCGCGCCATGTTCCGGGGACTCGTCAGTCCGCGAGAAGGCGGGCGGCGCGCTTCGCTTCGGCCACCAAGGCTGCCGTCAACGGCTTTAACGGCTGGCGCGCCGGCACAACCAGGCCGATCGGATGGCTTGCCGCAGGTTCGACGATCGGTATCGCGCGCAACACGTCGACGAGGCCGAGTGTCGCAGCGAGCCTGGCCGGAAGGATGGTCGCCCAGCGTCCGGTGCGGACATGGGAGTAGAGCACGATCATCGAATTGGACTCGAGACTGGGCCGAGGATCGCCGCCGGCGCCGCGCAGCAGGCCTTCGATAATGCGACGCGACTGGGTGTCCGGTGTGAGCAGGCAGAGCGGCAGCCGCGCGACCTCCGACCACGTCACCTTGTCACGGTCGCCAAGAGGCGCCGCGGCTGACGTCAGTAAGCAAAAGCACTCGCGGTAAAGCGGCAGCGCAGTGACCCGGCCGGGGAGTGCGTCGTCCAGATAGGTCACGCCGGCATCGATTTCGAGATTGTCCAGACGCTCGAATATTTGCTCGGTATTGGCTGACAAAACGGTGAATCGAACCTCTGGATGACGCTTGCGGTAAAGCGTGGTGACGGTTTCGATCATGGCCAACGCCATTGGGATCGCGGCGATGCGCAAGCATCCGGTGAGCCCGTGCTTGAGCGCATGAACGTCTTCGCGCATGGCGCGCGCGTCCCCGACAATGCGGCGGGCCCAGTCGAGAACGCGCTCACCTTCGGCGGTGAAATCCTGGAAGCGCGAGCCGCGATTGACGAGAAGAATGCCGAAGCTGTCTTCGAGTTGTTTGATGCCGGCCGATAGCGTCGGCTGGGTCACGCCGCAGTCTTCGGCCGCCCTGCCGAAATGCCGTTCCCGTGCCAGCGCCAGAAGAAACTCGAGTTTGTCGATCACGACGCGGCCTGTGGCGTTTTGATTGGCAAAATCGGCCTAAATGCCTATGTTCGGCGTTACCAAACGATAGATCATTCCAAAGGATGTTCAATTTATCAATGGAAATGGTCTATTGATTTGGGATGCCAATTTACCGGGACCGTTGAATGAGCCTGACAGACCCGTCGACCTCCGACACCAACCCGCGCGGGCGAGCTGGCCGCCGCAGGCCTCCGCGTACACCGAAAGGGCGGCAAGTTGATCTGCAGGCGCTGGACGAGGTGCGCACTCTGCTTGGGACGCGCGAGCGACGGCGCGACCTGCTCATTGAGCATCTGCATCTCATTCAAGACCAGTACGGCTATTTGTCCGCCGCGCACCTCGCCGCACTCGCGCTGGAGATGCGGCTGGCGCTCACCGAGGTGTACGAGGTCGCGACCTTCTACGCCCATTTCGATGTGGTGAAGGAAGGCGACGCACCGCCTCCTCCGGTTACCGTGCGGGTATGCGATTCTCTGTCATGCGCCCTTGCCGGCGCCGAGCGGCTGCTGAAAGCGCTGCCGGAAAGGCTGGGCGCGAAGGTGCGCGTCGTGCGGGCACCATGCATGGGTGCGTGCGACCGTGCGCCGGTCTGTGCCGTCGGGCACACGCAGTTATTCCAGGCCGACGAATCGCGCGTTGCCGCTGCGGCCGCCAAGCCAGGGCATCCCCATGCCTATCCGACACCCGCCCCGTTCGATGCCTATGTGAGTAACGGCGGGTACGAATTGCTCAAGGCCTGCATTGCCGGTACCCGCCCGCGCGACGAGATCATCAAGATTGTCGGCGATGCCGGCCTGCGGGGCCTCGGCGGCGCCGGTTTCCCCACCGGCCGCAAATGGTCGCTGGTGCGCGCCGAACCCGCGCCTCGGCTGTTCGCGGTCAATTGCGATGAAGGCGAGCCCGGCACCTTCAAGGATCGCTATTACATCGAGCGCGATCCGCACCGCTTTATTGAGGGCATGCTGATCGCGGCCTGGGTGGTCGAGGCGGCCGACACGTATCTGTACGTGCGCGACGAATATCCCGAAATCATTCTGTTGCTGCAGCACGAAATCGCAAAGGCCGAGCAGGCGGGGCTTTCCAAGCACACCAAAATTCATTTGCGCCGCGGGGCCGGTGCCTACATCTGCGGCGAAGAATCGGCGATGATCGAATCGATCGAGGGCAAACGCGGTCTGCCGCGGCATCGCCCACCCTACGTGGCGCAATTCGGACTATTCGGCCGTCCGACGCTCGAACAAAACGTCGAAACTCTGTTCTGGGTGCGCGACATCGTCGACAAGGGCGTGGAGTGGTTCACCTCCCAGGGCCGGCACGCACGAAAGGGCTTCCGCAGCTTTTCAGTCTCGGGCCGGGTCAAAAACCCCGGCGTGAAGCTGGCGCCCGCCGGCGTCACCGCGCACGAACTGATCGAAGAATTCTGCGGCGGCATGGCGGACGGCCACAGCTTCAAAGCCTATCTGCCCGGCGGGGCGTCGGGCGGCATCCTGCCCGCCTCCATGGCCGATATCCCGCTCGATTTCGGCACACTGGAGAAATACGGCTGCTTCGTCGGGTCGCACGCGGTTGTGGTGCTTTCCGATAGGGACGATATGAAAGCGGTAGCACTGAACCTGATGAAGTTCTTCGAGGACGAGAGTTGCGGTCAATGCACGCCCTGCCGGGTTGGCACCGAAAAGTCCGCGGAATTGATGGCGGATGGGCCGTGGGACCCGGCCCTCCTGGACGAGTTGTCCGCGTTGATGCGCGACGCATCGATCTGCGGTCTCGGTCAGGCTGCACCAAACCCGCTTTTGTGTGTGCTAAAATACTTTCCAGAAGAACTGACGAAACCGCTCCGAGGATGGTGACGGGGGCGTTGCGCCGAAGGGTTTTCAAATGAGCGATGGCAACGGTCAGAAACCGGTTGGCTACGGACACGATAAGAAAGGCGCCGCCGGCGGTTCCGATTATGGCAAAGGCAAGCCGGGTGTGGCGCACGCGGCGCTGGCTGATAAGTCCGCCGGCAAAGGCGGCGGCGCCACCGGTCAAACGTTCACCATCGACGGCCGCGACGTCGAAATTCGCGACGGCGAGACCATCTTCCGCGCCGCGGAACGGCTTGGCATCGCGCTGCCGCACCTGTGCTATTCACCGGAACCCGGCTACCGCCCGGACGGCAATTGCCGCGTCTGCATGGTTGAGATCGAAGGCGAGCGCGTGCTGGCCGCGAGCTGTATCCGCACGCCCTCACCGGGCATGAAGGTCAAGACTCAGACCGACCGCGCCAAGTCCGCGCGCCGCATGGTGGCTGAGCTTCTGGTCACCGATCAGCCCGATCAGGCGCATGCCCACGATCCCGCGTCCCAGCTCTGGAAGATCGTCACCGACATGCAGCTCAAGCGGGGCCGGTTTCCGCGCCGCCATTCGCCGGCACCGGACCGCAGCCATCCGGCGATGGCGGTCAATCTCGACGCCTGTATCCATTGCAATCTCTGCGTCCGCGCCTGCCGCGAAGTCCAGGTCAATGACGTCATCGGCATGGCCGGACGCGGCCATGGTGAAAAGATCGTGTTCGATTTCGACGATCCGATGGGCGCCTCGACCTGCGTCGCCTGCGGTGAATGCGTACAGGCCTGCCCGA
The DNA here is from genome assembly GCA_050725855.1 of Xanthobacteraceae bacterium. GTDB lineage: Bacteria > Pseudomonadota > Alphaproteobacteria > Rhizobiales > Xanthobacteraceae > BOG-931. The sequence continues at coordinate 13,446 of JBOHIU010000260.1, forward strand.
CGGGCGCGCTGATGCCGGCAACGCTGGTGGACGCCAACAATATTTTCAAAGGCAAAGCCGACCGCACGGTCGACAGCGTCTGTCCCTATTGCGGCGTCGGCTGCCAACTCACCTATCACATCAAGGACGACAAGCTGCTCTACGTCAGCGGCCGCGATGGCCCATCGAACGAAAGCCGGCTGTGCGTGAAGGGCCGCTTCGGCTTCGACTACGTGCACAATCCGCAGCGGCTCAAGGTGCCGATGATCCGTAAGGACGGCGTGCCGAAAGTGCCGCACGAATTCATCGACCCGGCAAATCCTTGGACGCATTTTCGCGAAGCGACCTGGGAAGAGGCGCTCGACCGCGCCGCGGCCGGCCTGAAAACGATTCGCGACCGCGACGGATCTCAGGGGCTCGCCGGTTTCGGTTCGGCCAAGGGCTCCAACGAAGAGGCCTACCTCTTTCAGAAGCTCGTGCGTACCGGCTTCGGCACCAACAACGTCGATCACTGCACGCGGCTCTGTCATGCCTCGTCGGTGGCGGCGCTGATGGAGGGGATCGGCTCGGGCGCGGTATCGGCCTCCTTCAACGAGTGCAAGAACGCCGAAGTGATCTTCGTCATCGGCGCCAATCCGACCGAAAATCACCCCGTCGCGGCGACGTTCTTCAAGCAGGCAAAAAAACGCGGCGCGACGCTGATCGTCGCCGATCCGCGTGGCCAGGCGCTCAAGCGGCATGCCACGCACATGCTTCAGTTCAAGAACGGCACCGACGTGGCGATGCTCAATGGCATGCTCAATACTATCGTCGCCGAAAAGCTATACGACGAGCAGTACGTTCAGACTTACGTCGAGGGTTTCAAGCCGTTCGCGGAGAGCATCAAGGAATTCACGCCGGAGGAGATGGCGCCGATTTGCGGCATCGAGGCCGACGTGCTGCGCACCGTGGCGCGCAAGTTCGCGCGCGCCAAATCGGCGATCATCTTCTGGGGCATGGGAATTTCCCAGCACACCCACGGCACCGACAATGCGCGCTGCCTGATCGCGCTATCGCTGATCACCGGTCAGATCGGCCGGCCCGGTACCGGGCTGCATCCGCTGCGCGGCCAGAACAATGTGCAGGGCGCGTCCGATGTCGGGCTCGTCCCGATGTTCTTCCCCGACTATAAATCAGTGA
>JBOHIU010000261.1:0-25502 GCA_050725855.1 Xanthobacteraceae bacterium
GCCGGGAGTTCGGCCGCACTTCGAAAGCGAAATCGAGCATGTCCTCTTCCATGGGCGATGGCTCGCCCACCTTCTCCCGCCAAGCGTCTTCGATATAGACGTGGCAGGTCGAGCAGGCGCAGGCGCCGCCGCACTCCGCTTCGATGCCGGGCACGCCATGCTTGATGGCCGTTTCCATGACCGTCGAGCCGACTTCGCCCTCGACCGTCCGCGCCGCCCCCTCCGCATCAATGAAGGTAATCTTAGCCATGGGGGTTCGAGCGCAGACTAGAGCTTTCGTGATCGTGGAATGGCCGCCGGACGGCGACGGACCTGTTCTATCGGCTCCCGCCCCGGAGCGCCAGTACGGAATCGACCGAATGGAACAGAGATTTATTGCGTTTTGCGGGCCAAGCGAGTGCCGATCGCCGCGCTTGCCTCGAGACTTGCGGCCTTAAGATCCGTGATTGCCGCGTTTAGGGTCTCGAAGGAACCTTCTTGGCTAGCCCGCTCGATGCGGTCCGCCGCCAGCGCCACACGCCACGCGCCGATGCCGCGCGCCGAGCCCTTCAGGGTATGGGCGGCCGCAGCGGCGACCGCAGGGTCCGACCCGGCGATACGGCCAATCATAATGGCGGCTTGGCGGACAAATATCTGCAAGATCTCTCGTTCGAGGTCTCGATCGCTGAGTGTGATTCGCTCCAGATGCTCGTCGTCGATCACACATTCCCGATCAATCATTGTCGTATCGCCGTCCTCGCGAGAGCAAACGGCAATTTCAGCGCCCGATGAGCTCATAACTTCCCCATTTCAACGTTCGTCCCAGTGTCCCAATTCCGAACTTCGCATCATTGCGCGGCCTTTGATTTTGATCCTGAACCGCAAAAACGTGGTAAAAAGGCGTTGGAGAATGTGGCCGGTCCCGGCTTCTTTCATCCGACTGGTGAGCAAATCCTGCATGCGGTTGCTCGTGCCGAGTTCCACTTGCGCCGGGTCGGCATCGCATTCCATCCACTTTCGGGAGGTGTGGACGGACCGGACATTTTGCCTATTCCGGCCCAACGCTGGCCGCATTGTTGGCAGCAGAATGGCAAATCCATTCTTCGGCGGCGGCAAATGATGCTATGGTAACCAATCCGTTAACGATGATTAAAAGGTCGTTAACGGTTCTGGTTTCCATCGGCGCGCCAGACCGATAGGATGCGGTATGAGAGTGCATTATGAGGCGGGGGAGCCCTTTGCACTGCTGACTTCAAAGATCACGCGCTCGTGGCGCGGCCCTGAGCTTGGCTCAGGCCGTCCTAGTCCAGCGTAAACACGCGAGGCGACGACCGAGATGGCCAACTACCCAAAGAAGACGATCGACCCGACAGAGGCGGCCTTGTCGGCGATCCAGGAGGCTTTGAATATCCCCGACGACGAGGCTGGGCCGCCGCGCCCGCCAGAGCGCATCGAGCCTGCCATTATCCCAGCCGATGGGCGGACCGCCGCCCCCGTGGCGCTGCCGAAGTTCGACGACATCCTCGATTCCGACACGACCCGACCGCGCGACCTGCACGCGGAGGCTGCGCATGCCGCCAATGACGATCAGCAATCGATCGGCCAGATCCTGCAGGCGCTGCAGCGGCGGCCGGCCCACACCTCCTACGTCGTTGCTGCGGTGTTTTCCGCCGCTTGGGTCGTGGGATGCCTCGCCCTGTCCTGGGCGTATCTGTCAGGCCTGAACGCCGCCCTCGGCCCCGGCCACTCGGCCGCCCCGGTCATGATCGGACTCGGGGCCGCCGCACTGCTGCCCATCATCTTTTTCTTCGGCGTTGCCCACATGGCCTGGCGCGCCCAGGAATTGCGCCTGATCGCGCAATCCATGGCAGGAGTAGCCATGCGACTGGCCGAACCGGAGGGCGTGGCGCGGGATTCGGTCGTCAGCGTCGGTCAAGCCATTCGCCGCGAAGTCGCCGCCATGGGCGACGGCGTCGAGCGGGCGCTTGCGCGCGCGGGCGAACTCGAAGCAATGGTGCAAAACGAGGTCGCCGAACTCGCCCGCGCCTACGGCGATAATGAAGGGCGCATCCGCGGCCTTATTCAGGATCTCGCCAATCAGCGCGATAGCCTCGTGAGCCAGGCCGAGCAGGTGCGCTCGGCGATCAACAACGTGCACATCGACCTGACCCAGGATCTTTCGACGATCAGCGATCTCGTAGGTCAGCAGGTCGACGAAGCCGCGCAGCGCATCACTAATTCTCTGGCCGAAAAAGGCGAGCACATTACGCTCTCGCTGGGGCAGATCGGCGACAACATGATCCAGCAACTGAGTGATCGCGGCGGCGATCTGCTCGATCGGCTGGAAACGGCGAGCGCGGAGACCTCGCGCGCGATTGCGACGGCAAGCGACGGGCTGACTGGAAGTCTCAGCTTCAAGACCGACCACATCGGTGACGAGTTCGCCGAGATCGCACAGGGCCTCGAGGACATGATGACGTCGAAGCTGGATCGCGTCACCGAGAGTTTCTCCGAAAAGGCCCTTGGCATTGTCGACATGATGGTCGGGCGCTCGCAAGAGCTCACCGATCTGGTCAATGGCCGCGCGCAGGAACTAACCGAATCCATCGTTGAGACGTCGAGCCGGATCGCGGACCGGATCGCCGCCAGCGCCGAGGAGGTCAATAGTACGCTGAAAACCTCCGGCGAGTCGCTCGTGCTCGATCTCAATCTGCGGGGCGGCGAAGTCGCGACCAAACTCGAACAGGCCGGCTCGCGAATTTCCGAATCGCTCGTTTCGCGCAGTACAAAGCTGACCGACTCGGTACACGAGAGCGCCGAGCACCTTGTCTCGGTGATCACGTCCCGCAGCGACGCCATGAAGGACATGTTGGCGACACGGCTTGCCGCCTACGAGGAGATGTTCAACCATTCCGGCGTTGAACTCGGCGAGAAAATCTCGCGTGACTCCGCCGCGCTGGGCAATCTCATCACGCGACACTTGAGCGAATTCGACCGGACCGTGAAGACCTACGGCTCCGAACTGGTCGAACGGCTTGGCGCGCGCACGCAGGACGTCTCCGAATCGATGCGCAGCTACATCGACAGTTTCGACAATCGCGTATCCGAACGCGCCGGCGAGGTCACCACATCCTTGGACCAGCGCCTGGCGCGCTTCCAGGAGACGCTCGACAGCCGCACCCAATCGCTGACGGAAGCGCTCTCCACGCGCGTTTTGGACATAGCGAAGACGCTCGCCGAGGGCGGCAAAGAGGTCGTCGCCTCGGTCGACAAGCGCGTCAGCGAGATTGCCACGGTGATCGACAGCCGCGGCCAGAAGCTTGTCGAATCCGTCAGCGAACGCGTTGCCACTATCGACAAGACACTCGGCGCCGGAGCGATGCAGGTCGCCTCGACGCTCGACGTCCGCATCGAACAACTTGAGAAGCTGCTGATCGGGCGCGCCGAGACCGTGATCCAGGAGATGGACACGCGCAGCCGTGCCGCGGCCGACGTGCTCAACGGCCGTCTAGAGGAACTGTCCGAGACGATCAAAACCAACACGAGCAGCGCCGAGCGAACGCTCACCGCGCTGGTCTCGAACACCACGGAAGCGCTCGGCAGGAGTGCGGCGGCGACGACCGAGGTGACTGAGGCGCTCAACCGTAGCGCGGCGTCCACCGCCGCAACGTTCAATCAAAGCGCCGATGCGCTGACCGGCATGATTGGCAAGAGTACCGGGGAAGCCACTATTGAACTCCGTCGCAGCGCTGACGCGCTGAGCGCCGCAGTCGACAAGAGCACGGCCGAGGCCGCCGCGATGGTCAAGCACAGTGTCGACGCGATCGGAACCACCCTCGCCAAGAGCGCCGCGGACGCCGCCGCCACACTCAAAGGCAGCGCGGATGGAGCGAGTGCCACGGTCGGCAGAAGCGCCACGGAAGCTGCCGCCTCACTTACGCGTAGCACGGATGTATTGTCGAGCCTGGTTGGCAAGAGCACCGCTGACGCCACCGCTTCGCTTAATCGCGCCGCAGCGGCACTGAACAGCACGATCGTCAAAAACGCGGCGGCGGCCGCCGAGGCGATCGACAAATCGACCTCCGGCAGCAGCGAGACACTCGCCAAAAACGCGGCGAGCGTTACCGAGGCGGTCAGCAGAACGGCGGCAACCGCCAGCGACTTGCTCGGCAAGAGCGCGGCGGCGGCCAGCGAAACAGTCGGAAAGACGACCGCCACCGCCGCCGAATTGATGGCGAAAACCGCTCGCTCCAGCGCCGACACGATCGGCCGCTCGGCCGCCGATGCCGAACGTATCCTGACCGGCGTCAGCACCGACATTGCGCGCAACATTGTCGAGAAAGCCGACGGTATCCACACGGCGGTCTCGCAGCGCGTGAGCGAGATGACGCAGGTACTCGACCAAAAATCGAACCAACTCCTTGATGCCTTATCCGACAAGGGCACGGAGTTCGCCAGCGAGGTGACACGCATTACCGACCAGACGGTGAAGTCGATCGAGGCCAAGGGCTTCGTCTTCACCCAGACGATGATGGACAACAGCGAGGAAATCGCCCGCCTGATCAACGAAGCGAGCCAGAACGCCACCACGGCCTTCACTCGAACGCTCGGACAATTCCAGGAGGGTACGCAGGGTGTAGCCGACGCGGCGAAATCGAGCGTCACGCGCACATTGCAGGAACTGCACGCCGCGACCCGAACGGCGATCGAGGAATCGAAGCAGACCGCCGCCGCGACGGTTGCCGACATGCTGCAGACCCACAGCATGCTGCGCACCGACTCGACCGCCCTGTTCGAGCGCCTGCGCGAAGCCAATATTCTTCTGCAGGAGGTGCTCTCGGGCGCGCACGAAAACATGAACGCAATCGAACACACGATGGTGTCGCGCGTTTCCGAATTCGTCACCGCCATGAACGATCTTAACAGCAGGAGCGGAGCCGCCACGGGCAAGGTGGAAGAACACCTCGGCGTCTTCAACACCACGACGACGAGGGTGCTGGGCGACCTTGGCGATCTCGCAACTCAGTTCACAACGCACGGCCGCTCGCTGGCCGAGGCAGTCGAGCTTCTGGAGAACAGCAACCGCCGCGCCGACGATTCCGTCACAGCGCGCCAGGCCAGCATCGAAACACTGGTGGCGATGCTCGACGCCCGTACCGACGATTTCGAGCAGCGGCTGCGCCGCTTCTCCGGGTTACTCGACGAATCGCTTGATTCGGCGACCGCGCGCGCCCGCGAGATCGCCAGCCTCGTCGCCGAGAGCAGCAATGAAAGCGTGCATACGATCGAGCAGCAGTTTGACGTCGTGCGCGCCAGCACCGAGGAACAGCGCAGGCTCACAAGCGACACGCTCGGCACGGTCTATGCGGAGACCGCCGGCGAGGTGCAGGCCATGTTCAACCAATCCGCCGAGCGCTTCGCCGAAATCATGCACGGCATGAAGCAGATGGCGGCGGAAATGCAGCGCGAGCTTGAAGCGACACGTGCCGAACTGCGCCGCGGCGTGCTCGAATTGCCCCAGGAGACCGCCGAGAATGCAGCGCAAATGCGCCGCGTTATCGTCGATCAGATCGAAGCCCTCGCCGAACTCAATCGCATCGTTGCCCGGCACGGCCGCGCGCTCGATGCGGTCGAACCGGTTCGGCGCGAGGCCGAGCCGGCTTACGCCGCGGCTGGCGGCCGCGCGCAGCCGCGCCCAGTGCGCCAGGATATCGGCGGCGGCCCTGCCCGGTCGGCGCGCGACATTACCGGCGCCCCCGCACGCCGCCCCGATGCGCCGTCACTCAGTCCGATCCAAGGCGGCAAGGACTCCGGAAATGGCCGCGGACCGAGCGGCGGCTGGCTCAGCGAGCTATTGACGCGGGCATCGCGCGACGACAGTCCGCCGATTGCTCCCCCCGGTTCACGGGAAGCGTCCCGCGATTCCGTCGGTTCGCTCGAATCGCTCTCAGTGGATATCGCCCGCATGATCGACCACGAAGCGACTGCCGACTTGTGGGAACGTTATCAGCGCGGCGAACGCGGCATGGGCGCCCGGCGTCTGTATACGGCGCAGGGCCAAAAAGCGTTCGAGGAGATCCGAAACAAGTATCGGGCCGATCCTGAATTCCGGCAAACCGTGGAGCACTACATTCATGAATTCGAGCGGCTGCTCGAAGATGTCTCGCGCGGTGATCGCGGGCCGGCAGTGACGCGCAATTACCTGACGTCCGACACCGGCAAGGTCTATACCATGCTGGCGCACGCGGCCGGACGGCTCGACTAATAGCCGACAGCATGTTGCGGCCCTGCCGACGAGGCGGCGGTGCCGACCGGGCGATAAACTGCGCTCTTGCTCGCGCCGCGATCCCCGCGCTAGCCTTGCACCCATGGACGCTGCGGTTTCATTGCCGACCGTCGCAGACGTAGACGAGGCCGCGCGCCGGCTTGCTGGCGTCGCCTTGCACACGCCGCTTTTGTCCTCGGCCGCACTCGACGCCATGACGGGCGGACGCGTGTTTCTCAAAGCCGAAACCTTGCAGCGCACCGGGTCTTTTAAGTTTCGCGGCGCCTACAACAAGCTCGCCGCCCTCCCGCCGGAGCGGCGCGGCGGTGGCGTGGTGGCCTTCTCGTCCGGCAATCACGCACAAGGCGTCGCGGCGGCGGCAAGGCTTCTCGGCATGCCGTGCCTCATCGTGATGCCTGGGGACGCACCGCGCGCAAAGCGCGAGCGCACCGCGGCTCTCGGTGCCGAAATCGTGCTTTACGATCGTTTGCGTGATGACCGCGAAGCCATTGCCCAGCGGATCGCGGCACAGCGCGGCGCCACTTTGGTGCCGCCTTACGACGATGCCCTGATCATCGCCGGCCAAGGCACGGCCGGGCGCGAGATCGTCGAGGATTTGAGCGCACTCGGCCTTGCGCCCGACGTCGTGGTGGTCACCGCCTCCGGTGGCGGCCTCACTGCCGGCATCGCGCTTGCGGTCAAGTCCCGCGTACCTTCAGCGGTCCTTTACACCGCGGAGCCGCAAGGCTTTGACGATCACGCGCGTTCATTCAAGAGCGGCCAGCGCGAGGAGAACGCCGCGCTCACGGGCACCATATGCGATGCGCTGATGGCGCGGACGCCGGGCGAACTGACATTCGCCATCAACCGATCTCTGGTCGGCGGCGGGGTCGCGGCGAGCGACGATGAAGTCGCGGCCGCGGTCGCGTTTGCCTTTGCCGAATTGAAGCTCGTCGTCGAGCCGGGTGGCGCGGTTGCGCTGGCCGCCCTCATGACCGGCAAAGTCGGCGTAAAAGGAAAAGTCGCCGTGGCGGTACTGTCCGGCGGCAATATCGATCCGGAGCTGTTCTCGCGGCTGGTTGCTTAGCCACGGCGCGCTCGGCGGATCGGCACCGGCTGCCCCTCCCCGCTGACACGAGGCTTGGCAGCATAGAGGCTTGCCATCACACGAGGCCGGCATCACCGCCCTGACAACCAACTCTGCTTCCGCTCCCGGCGGCCATCGGCCGGTGCCCGGTTTTCAGGCACCGGCGCCAGGCATGAAGCAGCGTATTTGCGTGACGCCGGACGAATCCTCGTACGGCCACACCACGGCCGGTCCAAAGCGATTCGGCTCGGTGACCACGGCCGCATCGGGCACCACGATCCATTGACCACCGAGACGGACGCGATAGCGTCCGTCTTTCGTGTCCCAGTCAACGTCCTGCACGCTCACGCCGTCGGCGAACGAACAGCACAAGCCCTTGCCGCTGGCGAGTTGATCGAACCAGGCCTTCAATGGTGAATTGCCGAAGCGGTCGTCATCGTGCGCCAGCAATTGGCTGGGCACAAACGCAGCGATGCACGCCGCTACAAAGGCATAGCTTGGAATGGTAGGTCTGTGCATTCCGGCCTCCAGTAGATCGGTTGCGCGGACCAAAAAACGGCTGGTCCCCCCTGAACTGGAGCACGCCAAAGCACATGAGCTATACGTCGTTGTCGATCCGGATCATCCCTGAGAAGCACCCTTTTATTCCGCGCGCACGAATCACGCGCGGAGGACAGCTTCAGGATAATGGAGAAATAACCGATCTGCGACATTTTTTCTGTTGTCCTCAACAACGAATCGCTGGCGCAGGCCAATGGCTATTTGGAGTCTCCGAATCCAGGAGCGGCATTGGCTAAATTTGGTGAACCCTCGTCGCATTGCTTGCGACCAAAGAAATTTTTGCTCTTATCCGATTTTTTCGCCGGCCCTCGAACCGCGGCCAGCGCTTAAGACGCAAGGGCGAAACGAATGCGAGTGCCCCACGGGTCCGTCGTGGCGAAGCCACCCGGAATGGCCTCGATTGTCACGCCGGTCGCGCTGAGCCGCTGACTCAAAGCGTCTATCTGCGCCTGACCATTGATCTCCATCGCGAACCAATCGAGGCCCGCGCGGCTGGCATTCCGTGCCCCAGCGCCATCGCTGTGCCAGACGTTGACGGCGACGCGATGGTGATAGCCGCCCGAGGACATGAAAGTCGCTCCAGTGCGGCGGCGGGTGACGTCAAGGCCGAGCGCGCCATTATAAAAGGCTTCCGCCTTGGCGACATTGCCGACGCGCAGATGAATGTGGCCGATGCGCAATCCTGCGGGCGCGTCATGGTAAGTCGCGACCGCCTTGTCGACCTCGCGGATGATCGCGTCGACGTCGAGCGGGTCGGTCTTCTGTAAAATCTGAGCGCCGTCGCGGCGCCACATCTCGCGCGGCCGGTCGCAATAGACTTCGACACCGTTGCCTTCCGGATCGTCGAGATAGATCGCTTCGCTGACACCGTGATCGGAGGCACCGGTCACGGGTACGCGGCTCTTCGCCACGTTCAAGATCCAGCGCGCCAGATCGGCGCGTGTCGGCATCAGGAACGCGGTGTGGTAGAGGCCGGCCTCACGTGGATCGTCGGGCAAAGCGTCGGGTTTCTGCATCAGTTCAAGCAAGGGCACGCCGCCGACGCCGAGCGTGGCGGCCTGCGCCGAGCGCTCCTGCACGGTGAGACCGAGCAAGTCACGATAGTAGGCCGTGAGCCGGTCGAGATCGCGGACCATCATGCCGACGGCGCCGATGTGCATCGGCGCACGGCTCGCCGCCGTGGGCATTGCCGAAGGATTTGGCGCGTCCATGATGATACAATATGGTCGCTGTGCCGCGCCGGCACAATTGCCGTTCCTTCACACGACTCACTCGCCGGCATCCCCGCTCCGGTTCGCGCCCACCGCCACCGGCGGGTTCGGCAACGACACCGCCTCGCCGCCTTGGTCGAGGCGCGAATCGTCTGGTGCGATTGATTGCGAATCCGCCGCTTCAGCCGCGGACGGTCTCGCCGCGCGCGGATCGCGTTCGCGCGGTTGATGTTGCACGGCGTCGCGCGCGTGCGCCCGGCGCTCGGCCCTGGCATCCGCGAGCCGCTTGGTCCAGACACGCATCTGCACGACGGCGCGGCCGGCCAAGCCGCCGGCCCAAACCAGTTCGAACGGCGTGAACTGGCGCCAGGTCTGATCGCCTTCGACCACCGCATGGGCGACGAGATTGCCCGCCATCGCGGTCGTGTTCAGTCCGTGGCCGCCGAAGCCGGAGGCGAGCCACACGCCCGGACCGAGTTCGCCGATCTGCGGCATGCGATGCACGGTGTTGCCCAGCGTGCCGGCCCACGCATAGTCGACCTCGACCTTGCCGAGCTGCGGATAGGTTTTTGCAATGTCGCCGGTCAGCGCGCGCAGGTAACGGCGCGCGGCGCGCCGCCATACCGTCGCGCGGCCCGACCACATCAGGCGGTCGCCGCCGACGATGCGGTAATGATTGTCGGCGAGATCGGTGTCGCTCACCGCACCCCGATAGGTGACGGCCTCGGCCAGCCGCGAACCGAGCGGCGCCGTGGTGATCACATAGGTGGTGATCGGAATAAGCGTCGCCGCAAGCCGCGGCATCAAGCCCATGATCTGAACGTTGCCCGCAAGCACGACTTGGCTGGCGCGCACGCGCGCGTGCGGCGTCGCGATTCGTTTGCGTACGCCGGTCGGGTCGATCGACAGCGCCGGCGTATCTTCGAAAATACGCCCGCCGTCGCGTTCGGCGGCGGCGGCGAGCGCAAGCGCATAATTGAGCGGATGGATCGTGATCGCCCGCAGATAGTGCACGGCATGGAAGTAGCGTTCGCTGCGAAGAAACGCGCGGACCCGCTCGGTCGGCCAGTATTCGGCCTCACAACCCAGATCGCCGAGCAAGGCAGAGAGACGCAAGAATTCTTCCCCGTTGTCGATTTTGGAGATGTAGAGCCAGCCGTCCTGAGCATCAATGCCCGCCGCGGCTTCGGCGGCGACGGTATCGCGCACATAGTCGAGGCCCATCTTCGACAACGACCACAGATCCTTGGTGGGCTCGAACCCGACGCGAGCGATGAGCTTATCGGGCTCGGCTGCAAAGCCGGGCAGCACGAAACCGGTATTGCGGCCCGAGGCGCCGCCTGCGAGCCGGCCCGCCTCCAGCACAACCACGGACCAGCCGCTGCGCGCGATCTCGCGCGCGGTGGTGAGGCCCGCGAGCCCCCCGCCGATCACGCACACATCGACGTCGAGATCGGACGTGAGCGGCGGCCGTGCCGGCGTCTGCACCGCGGTCGCGGCGTACCAGCTCGGCGGGTAATCCGCGCTTCCAGTTCGCGTGTTCACCGGTTTGTTTCCCGCCATCGCATCACGCTCATGCTAGACTCGTGCGCCCAGGAAAGCGAACATTCCGCCGCCATGCGCCGTCTGATGCTGCTGCGCCACGCCAAGACCGAACGCGCCGAACCGGGCGAGGCCGACCGCACGCGCAAGCTCACCAAACGCGGCCGCGCCGACGCGCCGATCATCGGCGCCTATATGGCGCGACACGGTCTCGTTCCCGATGTCGCGCTGGTGTCGCCTGCGGCGCGTGCCCAGGAAACCTGGAAACTCATGTCCCCCTGCTTCGGCAAGACGCCGAGGAGCGCAACCGAGGAGCGCATCTACAATGCCGCCGCGGAGCAACTTATCGGCCTTGTCGCCGCGACACGCGGCGCGCGGTCGCTGCTCGTCGTCGGCCACAATCCCGGAATGCATGATCTCGCTGTGCAATTGATCGGCACGGGCGACAGCGAAGCGCGCGAGCGGGTGGCCGAGAGATTGCCGACGTCGGGCCTGGTCGTCATCGATCTTGCGTTCGACGACTGGTCGCGGCTGCACCCGCATGCTGGCTGGCTGGAGCGGTTCGTCAGTCCGCGCCTGATCGAAGCGATGACGGAATGAAAGCCATGTATCACCGCGTCCTGGTGCCGATTGATCTCTCCGATGTGGACATCGCCAAGCCGGCGATCGCAAGCGCGCTGATGATCGCGAATGAAGCGGACGGCATCGTCCGCCTCGTCAACGTTCTGCCGGTCACGCCGGTGACGCTCGTCGAATACGTGCCGCCGGATTTCGAGGCTCAGCAGCGCGCCGCCGCCGAGGAGGCGATCGCCATCGTCGCAAAGGAAACCAGGGCGCCGCCCGGACGCATCTCCACCATCGTGCGCCAGGACAATATCGACCGCGAAATCCTCGACGAGGCGCAGGCGATGGCAGCCGACCTCATCGTGATGAGTTCGCACCGCGCCGGGATCCGCACCCATTTCCTCGGTTCCAATGCCGGCCACGTGGTCCGCTACGCCGGCTGCTCGGTTCTGGTGGTGCGCCAGCCAGCCCAGAAGGAGGCAATGCCATGACAACCACAGCAACTGTGAAGCCGCCAGCGGGGCCGCTCACGGTGACGCCGCTATCGCCGGCGCTCGGCGCTGAAATAAGCGGCGTCGATCTGCGCGACGAATTGCCCGCCGAAACGTTCGCCGCGATTCTTGAAGTTTGGCACGAACATCTGGTGATTTTGTTTCGCGACCAGTCATTGTCCGAGGACGACCAGATTCGCTTCGCCCAGCGTTTTGGCACGTTGCAGAAACGCACCCGGCCGCCCGAGGCGATCAACGAATCCGGCCACACCAAGTATCCGCAACTGACCATGCTGGTCTCGAATATTCGCGAGAACGGCAAATTGATCGGCTCGCTGCCCGACGGCGAAATGCATTTCCACTCCGATCAATGCTACCTCGAAAAGCCGGCGACCGGCACCTTCCTCTATGCGCTCGAAGTCCCGTCGTCCGGCGGCGACACCCTGTTCCTCAACATGTACAAGGCCTACGAGGCGCTGCCGCCGGAGCTGAAGGCGCGCATCGACGGCCGCAAGGCGCTCAACGCGTATCTGTACGATTCGACGACGCGCGCCGTGAACGGATCGAAAGTCGATTTCACCGCGCATCCGCACTACGTGCAGCCGATCGTGCGCAGCCATCCCGATACCGGACGCAAGGCGCTCTACGTCAACCGGCTGATGACGTTCACCGTCGAGGGCATGGACGACGACCAGGGCGGCGCGCTCCTGAAGCAGTTGTTTGATCACGTCGAGCAGGATCGCTTTATTTACGCGCACCATTGGCGCGTCGGCGATCTTGTTCTCTGGGACAATCGCTGCACGCTGCACGCGCGCACGGATTTTTCCGACAAGGAACGCAGGCTGCTGCGGCGCTACACGGTGCTTGGCGACCGGGTTTATTGATTTTGTTGTTCGTCGAGTGGGTTAGCGCCGAAAGGCGCGTAACCCACCGCGTTTTCTGGTGGTTATACCAACATTCGTAATGGCCGACCCTCTCCGCGTCATGGCCGGGCCTGTCCCACGGCTGTCCGGCACGAATTTTGCCGACTGACACCATCACATTGATACGACTCAGCTTTCGAAAGCCGTGGCACAAGCCCGGGCATGACGAGTCAGCACTTCTGAAACTTGGTATTACGCCGCTTCCGCCTACGCGCACCGCGCTTCGGCAGACTCATACCCGCCGTAGCTCGCCGAGCGAGAAGGCGGCTCGCGGCTAACCCACCCTACGCACTTGCCAGCGCGGCCAAAATCCGCGCCCAACTGCGAATGCCCTTGTGAAAGCATTTCAGGTCGTATTTCTCGTTGGGCGAATGCACGCGGTCGTCGTCGAGGGCGAAGCCGACCATCAGCGTATCCATGCCGAGCACGGTCTTGAAATCGCCGACGATCGGAATCGAGCCGCCGGCGCCGACGGTCACGGTCTTCTTGCCCCACTCCTCCGCGAGCGCCGCGCGCGCCTTGGTCAAGGCCGGATTGTCGAAAGCGACGTTGAAGGCCGGCGCGCTGGTGAAATTGCCGAACTCGACCCGGCAATCGGCCGGCAGCCGGGCCAGCACGAAGGCGCGGAAATTTTTGCGGATTTGCTCGGGGTCCTGCGCGCCGACGAGGCGAAACGAGACTTTCGCCATGGCCTTGCCGGGGATGACGGTCTTTGCCCCCTCCCCCGTATAGCCGCCGATGATGCCGTTGACCTCGGCTGTCGGCCGCGTTGAAATCTGCTCGATCAACAAACGGCCCTGTTCGCCGGAGGGAATTTTCAGCCCGATCGGACCGAGGAATTTTTCCGGGCTTAGTTGCAGCCCGGCCAGATCGGCTTTGATATCCGCCGGCAATTCGTGAACACCGTCATAGAAGCCCGGAATGGCAACCGAGCCGTCCGCCCTGTGCATCGCGGAAAGCACATCCGCCAGCACGTGGATCGGGTTCCGCGCCGCGCCGCCGAACAGGCCGGAGTGCAGGTCGCGATCGGCGCAGGTCAGGCGAACTTCCTCGTAGACGAGCCCGCGCAACGAGGTCGTAATGGACGGCGTCTGGGCGTCCCACATGCCGGTATCGCAGACCAGCGCCAGATCGCGGCGCAATTCCGCGGCATTGTCGCGCACGAAGTCGAACAGATGTTTGGAGCCGCACTCCTCCTCGCCCTCGATCAGCATGGTGATGTCGAGCGGCAGTTTGCCGGTCACGGCCTTGAAGGCGCGGCAGGCCTCGACGAAGGTCATCGCTTGGCCTTTGTCGTCGCAGGCGCCCCGCGCGACAATGATCTTGCGCCCGTTGTCCAGCGCCTCGATGCGCGGCTCGAACGGCGGTGTGCGCCACAGATCGAGCGGATCGACCGGCTGCACGTCATAATGACCATAGAACAAAACGCGCGGTGCTTTGCCGTTCGCACCGCCGGCGTGTCCGTTACTTTTGCCGACCACGACCGGATGACCTTCGGTCGAGCGCACGTCGGTATCGAAGCCGAGGCTGCGCAGGTCAACCGCAACGTGCTCGGCCGCTTCGCGACAATATGGCGCGTAGGCCGGGTCGGTCGAGACCGATTGGATGCGCAACAGAGCGAAAAGCCGGTCAAGACTGGCATTGAGATCGCTATCGATGCGGTCGAGCACTGCCGGAAGAACTTGAGATTCTGTCATGAGATCACCGTCCGTCCTCTTAATAATGGCCCAAAAGGCCATTTCCACGACTGCCGACACTGACAACCGTTGCAAGTTTGCAACGCTTCGGCCGCGTTTCAACCCAATGGCGTCTCTCAGGCCGACATTTTCTTGTCACGTCGGACCTGAATGTCCATTATGGCTCAAATCCGCCGATAGTGCGGGAGGGGCGTGGGGACAATGGACGAAGACCGCGGATGTCGCACCACCGGCGTGGAACAGCCGGTTTTAGAGCGGCCACCGCCATCATCCCCGGCTTTCTGGTCGGGGAAGGGCCAGAAGCACAGTTGCGAGTTGTTGGCGAAGCTCTGCGGGGCGGATGCCTTGCTGCATTGCGTGTGAAACCGCTTCGAGGGCAGATCATCGATGGCGTATCCGATCACCGAAATTCCTGGAATGGGGACGGATGTAGCGACCATCCTGAAAAAAGACGGGATTCGTACGACGGTTGGCTTTTTGCGTGCCGCCCAAACACCAAAGCAGCGCCTCAAGATCGCGACAAAGACCGGTACCGATCCCAAATGCATTCTTGACTGGGCCACCGCGTGCGACCGCATGCGGATCAAAGGCATCGGTTCGGAATATGCGCAGCTCCTGGGCGCTGCCGGTGTCAAGACGGTCAACGACCTGCAGTTTCGCAACCCGGGCAACCTGGTCGACCGAATGCAGAAAGCCAACAAGGACAAGCGTGTTCGCCTGTTGCCAAAAGAGAAAACGGTCGGGCGCTGGATCGAGAGCGCAAAAAAGCTTTTGCCGCTTATCAGCTATTGAAGGTCTCGAAATTTCCGTCGGCAAGGGCCGCGCAGGTGCCTGCCTCGCATGCCATCGGCTTGACTCGCGCCGGCGCCCGCGCAAAGCCAACCCTGAGAATGTTGTTGGGCAAGGCCGAACGCATGGCCGACGGCGCCGCCACCGACTTTATTCGATCTTCAGGTTCGCCCGAACCCGCGGACGATAACGTGCTGGCGCGGCTCCTGGCCAAGAAACGCCCTCTCGTCATGGGCGTTCTTAATGTGACGCCGGATTCGTTCTCAGACGGCGGACATTTCCTCGATCCTCACAAGGCAATCGCGCAAGCCGAACGCCTCGTTGCCGAAGGCGCCGACATTCTCGATGTCGGGGCAGAATCGACGCGGCCCTATGGCGGCGCGGTGCGCGTATCCCGGGAAGAGGAGCAAAGCCGGCTCGAACCGGTCCTGCGCGCCGTCGTGGCGCTCGGCGTTCCGCTCTCGATCGACACGCTCAAAGCCGCCGTCGCTGCTTGGGCGCTTGAAGCCGGCACGGCGATCGTCAATGACGTTTGGGGCCTGCAACGCGATCCCGACATGGTGCGGGTCGTGGCCGACCACGGCGCGCCGGTCGTCATCATGCACAATCGCGACTCCGCCGATCCGGCGATTGACATCATAAAGGACGTCGCGGAATTCTTCTCGCGCTCGCTCGAAATCGCCTGGAGCGCCGGCATCCGTCGCCACCGCATCGTGCTCGATCCCGGCATCGGCTTCGGCAAGACGCCCGAGCAGAGCGTGGCCTGCATTGCCAGGCTTCATGAACTCGCGGGCTTCGGCCTGCCGCTTCTGGTAGGCGCCTCGCGCAAGCGTTTCATCAATTCGATCACGCCGTCGGAGCCGATGGAACGACTCGGCGGTTCGCTGGCGGCGCACCTTCTCGCGGTCGAAAATGGCGCGGCGATCGTGCGCGTCCACGATGTCGCGCCGACCGTGCAGGCGCTGGCGGTGGCTGCGGCCATCAGGCGGGCGCGATGAGCGACGCGATTTTCGTCAAAGGCCTAGTGCTGCACGCTTACCACGGCGTCATGCAACACGAGGCGAAGGTCGGCCAAACTTTCAGGCTTGACCTTACACTTTCGATCGATCTCGCCGAGGCGTCACGCAGCGACAAGCTCAAACACACCGTCTCTTACGATCTGGTCGTGAAGACCGCGAGCGAGGCGTTCCGCGCTCGTCGCTACCGGCTCGTGGAAGCCGCGGCCGGCGCCGTCGCCGCGGCGGTGCTGGACAACTTTCCAGACGTACGCACCGTGCGCGTCACCGTGCACAAGCCGCACGCACCGATCGCCGCCACTTTCGACGATGTCGGCGTCACCATCGAGCGGGCGCGATGATCGCGCTCCGGGCCGCGGCGCCGGGCTGAGCCGATGCCGGAGGCGTTCCTCGCGCTTGGCGGCAATATCGGCGATGTGCGCGCGGTGTTTCGGCGGGCCATTGCGATATTGTGCGACGGTGCCGATGTTCGGCTCGTCGCGCGCTCGTCCGATTACCGCACGCCGGCTTGGGGCGTGACCGACCAGCCGCCATTCATCAACGCCGTCATCGAGGTCGCAACCTCACTGTCGCCGCGTCAACTCCTGTCGCGCGCACTCGATTGCGAACGAACGCTCGGACGCGACCGCGCCGATGAACCTCACTGGGGACCGCGCCGGATCGACATCGATATCCTCGCCTATGACGAGGTCGAAATGCACGATGCCGAACTGACGTTGCCGCACCCGCGCCTGTTCGAGCGCGCCTTCGTGCTGGTGCCGCTCGACGAAATTGCCCCGCATCGCCTGATCGCCGGTATCCGCGTACATAACGCCCTCGGTCGGATCGATACCGCCGGCATTGAGAAGATCAAGGCGTCCTGATCGCCTCTCCCGTCGCGGCCCACGGCTGCATCGCAGGGCCGGTTGGCCCGTGCGATCAGGCGTGGCATTTTGCTCCAATGACTGAGAATGAAAAGGGCGAGCCCCTCGCGCCCGAGTTTCCGCCGGCAACCCGGACGGATTGGCGAAAACTCGTCGACGGCGCGCTCAAGGGCGGACCATTCGAGCGGCTTGAAAGCCGCACCTATGACGGACTGACGATCGAGCCGCTTTATGACCGCGTTCCGGCCGCGCGCGCCGTCGCCGGCCGCGCCCCTGGTGCGGCGTGGAGCTTGATGCAACGTGTCGATCATCCCGATCCGGCCAGAGCCAACGCGCAGGCGCTTGAGGATCTCAAAAATGGCGCGACCGGACTAGTGCTGGTCTTCGCTGGTTCGGTGAGTGCCAACGGCTTCGGTCTCGATCCGTCAACGGCCGCGCTTGCGCGCGTGCTTGACGGCGTCCGCTTTGAGGGTGCAGCGATCGAACTCGATCTGTCCGCACAATCCCGCCAGGTGGTGCACGATCTCGGCGAACTGATCACAAATCGCGGGCTTGCGCCGGCAGCGGTCAACCTGCGCACCGGTTTCAACGCGATCGGCGGCTTCGCGATATCGGGCCGTGCTCCGGCGCCGTGGAACGAGATGATCCCGCATTTGGCCGGCGTCATCATCAAAATTGCTGACGCGGGCTTCCGTGGTCCTTTTTTGGTAGCCGATGGCCGTATCATTCATGATGCCGGAGGATCGGAGGCACAGGAGCTTGCGTTCGCGCTGGCAAGTGCGGTGGCCTATTTGCGCGCGCTTGAGGCAAGCGGCATGACACTCGAAGCCGCGCGCGGGGCCATCTACTTCCGCCTTACGGCGGACGCCGACCAGTTTTTGACCATGGCCAAATTCCGCGCCGCGCGGAAACTCTGGGCCATGATCGAGCAGAGTTGCGGTCTTCAACCAAAGCCCGCGATGGTCACGGCCGAGACGGCATGGCGCATGATGACCAAGCGCGATCCGTACGTGAACATGGTGCGCGCGACGATTGCCGTTGCCGCAGCCGGCCTCGGCGGCGCCGACGCCATTACGGTCCTGCCGCACACCGCCCCGCTCGGCCTGCCCGATCCGTTCGCCTGCCGCATCGCGCGCAACACGCAGCTGATCCTGCTCGAAGAATCCAATCTCGCTCGCGTCGCCGATCCCGCTGCAGGCTCCGGCGCCCTCGAAGCCCTAACCGAGCAGCTTTGTCGCGTGGCCTGGTCGAAATTCCAAGAAATCGAAAAGATCGGCGGCGTGTGGGCGGCACTGGAATCCGGAGCCATCCAACAGCAGGTCGCGGCAGTACGCACCGGACGGCAGAACGCCATCGCCCGTCGCACGGACATTCTCACGGGCACCAACGAATTTCCAAACATCCACGAAAGCAGGCCGGCGGTCCTCGACGTCGCACCGGTGACACCGCCGGGACAAACCGGGCCGAACATCACGGCCGCAGCGTTGCCGCGAATTCGGCTTGCCGAGCCGTTCGAAGTTTTGCGTGACGCATCCGATGCTTTTCTCGCGCGAACCGGCTCAAGGCCGAAAATCTTCCTCGCCTGTCTCGGCGCGCCGGCCGAGTTCACAACCCGCGCGACCTTCGCCAGGAACTTTTTCGAAGCGGGCGGCATCGAGGCGGTCGGCGGAGAAGGCGCTGGCCCACTCGCGGGGTCTGGCGCGACGCTCGCGTGCTTGTGTGCCGCGGACAAGATTTACGGCAGTGAGGGCGCAGCCGCGGCCGAAGCGCTCAAGGCGGCCGGCGCACGTCACATCTATCTCGCGGGACGGCCCGGCAAGGGCGAAGCCGCGTTGCAAGCGGCCGGTGTGCAAACATTTATATATGACGGCTGCGACGCGCTGGCGACATTGCGCGCGGCGCACGATATTCTCGGCATAGCGCAGCGGGCCATCCCATGAGCCGCATCCCTGATTTTGCCAACGTAACCCTCGCCGAGCCGGCCGACGCGGCGCCCGCGCAAACGGGAGCGAGTTCGCCCTGGCTGACGCCGGAAGGAATCGCCGTCATGCCGCTCTACGGCAGCGACCATCTGCGAGGTCTCGACGCCCTCGACAGCTATCCGGGCGTGGCGCCGTTCCTGCGCGGGCCCTACCCCACCATGTATGTCACGCAGTCGTGGACCATTCGCCAATACGCCGGCTTCTCTACGGCGGAGGATTCCAACGCCTTCTATCGCCGCAATCTCGCGGCCGGACAAAAGGGCCTTTCGATCGCATTCGATCTCGCCACCCATCGTGGCTACGACAGCGATCATCCGCGCGTCGCGGGCGATGTCGGCATGGCCGGCGTGGCGATCGATTCGATTTACGACATGCGCACGCTGTTCTCGGGCATTCCGCTTGACCGGATGTCGGTGTCGATGACCATGAACGGCGCCGTGCTGCCGGTGCTGGCGCTTTATGTCGTGGCGGCCGAAGAGCAGGGCGTGCCGCCGGAAAAATTGTCGGGCACGATCCAGAACGACATTCTCAAAGAATTCATGGTGCGCAACACTTACATCTATCCGCCAAAGCCGTCGCTCCGCATCATTTCCGATATCTTCGCTTTCACTTCGACGCATATGCCGAAGTTCAACTCCATTTCGGTCTCCGGCTACCACATGCAGGAGGCCGGGGCGACCGCCGATCTCGAACTCGCTTATACGCTGGCCGACGGCGTCGAATACGTGCGCGCGGGACTTGCGGGTGGCCTCGATATCGATCGCTTCGCGCCGCGGCTGTCGTTCTTCTTCGGCATCGGCATGAATTTCTTCATGGAGGTGGCGAAGCTGCGCGCCGCGCGCCTGCTGTGGGCGAGGCTGATGGCCGAGTTCAAGCCGAGCGACGAGCGCTCGCTGATGCTGCGCACCCATTGCCAAACTTCCGGCTGGTCGCTGGCCGCGCAGGACGTGTTCAACAACGTGGCGCGCACCGCCATCGAAGCGATGGCGGCGACGCAGGGCGGTACGCAGTCGCTGCACACCAACGCGCTTGATGAGGCGCTGGCGCTGCCGACCGATTTCTCCGCCCGCATCGCCCGCAACACGCAGATCGTGCTGGCCCGCGAGAGCGGCACGACGCGCAGCATCGATCCATGGGGCGGCTCGTTCTATGTCGAGCGGCTCACGCACGATCTTGCGGCACGCACCTTCGGCCACATCGAGGAAGTGGAAAAGCTCGGCGGCATGACGCGGGCGATCGAGGCCAGCCTGCCGAAGCTGCGCATCGAGGAGGCCGCCGCACGCACCCAGGCGCGCATCGATTCCGGTGCGCAGACGGTGATTGGCGTCAACACATACCGGCCGCGCGACGAGGCGCCGATCGACGTCCTCAAAGTCGACAACGGCGCGGTCCGCCAATTGCAGCTCGACAAGCTGGCGCGTTTAAGGCGCGAGCGCGATCCGCGCGCGGTTGCCGACGCGCTTGCCGCGCTGACCCGCAACGCCGAGGGTGGCAATGGTAATCTGTTGGCGCTCGCTATCGACGCAGCACGCGCCAAGGCCACGGTCGGCGAGATATCGCTGGCGCTGGAGCAGGTGTTCGGCCGCCATCAGGCGGAGATCAAGGCCATCTCCGGCGTCTATCGGCGGGAGGCCGGCATGGCGGATGCGGTCGGGCAGGTGCTAAAGCGCGTTGCCGAATTCGAAGACAACGAAGGCCGCAGGCCGCGTATTCTGGTGGCCAAGATCGGCCAGGATGGCCACGACCGCGGCCAGAAGGTGATCGCCACGGCGTTCGCGGACCTTGGCTTCGACGTTGACATCGGACCGTTGTTCGCGACGCCAGCCGAGGCCGCGCGCCAAGCCGTGGAGAACGATGTGCACATTCTCGGCATCTCCTCGCTGGCCGCAGCGCATTTGACGTTGGTGCCGCAGCTTAAGGCCGAGCTCGACCGGCTCGGCCGGCCCGATACCATGATTGTCGTCGGCGGCGTGGTGCCGCCGCAGGATTACGCCGCGCTCAAGGCTGCGGGCGCCGAAGCAATCTTTCCGCCCGGCACGGTGATCGCCGAAGCCGCCGAGTCCTTGCTCGACACGCTCCACAAGCGGCTCGGGCATGGGCAGGCGGCGGCGGAGTGACTTCGGTAAGTTCATTGACGTTCCTGCCAATCGCAGAGCGGTTTTGACTCCATCAATTCGTGGCGCTCCGGCGTTGTCTGGTGTTGCTCCCTTGCCATCCCGACGTGAAGGCCAACATCGTCGCCGAGATGCAAGGATTTTGGACCAAGCAGCGTGGGCGAAATAGAGACTCACCTATTGAGATGATGCAGGCCGCGGCGCGCGATCACTGAGTCCCTTCAAGGACTCAATGGGTTACGGGGCGGCCAGCGCGAAAATGCCGATGGCAGCGGCATGTTTGACGCAGAATCAGGCGGAAACCCGCGCCGTTGCGTGACGGATCGATGACGGGACATGGCGCGGACGTGAACCGCGCGCCCGTCGGCCCGACGAGGGAGCGACGCCAAAGTCGTTCGCGAGGCCCGGCCGGTGCGACCTGGTGGTGCATAAACCCGGCGGCTCACCCGCACCGGCTTTGGGATTCCCTACGAATCTCCGATACTTGGCAGGCGGTGGCGATTCGTCCCCGCTATCCCCACATTTAGCGGTTGATTCAGATTTTCATACTAATGCTTGACGGGTGCAGCGAGCTTGTCCTAGCTTTGGCAAGTTCGGCGCGCAGGTAGAGCAGTCCGCCGGGCTCTCCACAAAGGGTTTTGCGGGACAGAGCTGCGCGCCGCCCCCCGGCGCACGCACGGGGTCCGTCGTCCCCTTTGCGAAGGCGTCCGGGCGCGTTGCAAACAAAGATCCGGCTCTGTCAGCCGGACGTGGGTGGTGGGTGTCGGACAAACGGCAGGGCGAGTTGGCGCGGCACGCTTAAGCCGCGTCGCGAGAAAACTGTCGGCGACCTATATTTGGAGCGGGCTTCCGCTGGATCGCCGACGCAAAGAGGAAACGGAAAGGGGCCAGACATGCGGATCGAGCGGCGCTACACCAAAGCGGGACAATCACCCTATGCGGAGATCGTCTTCCGCCTCACCACGAGCGAAATCCGCAATCCCGACGGCTCGGTCGTCTTCCACGCTGATGACGTCGAGGTGCCGGAGCAATGGTCGCAAGTCGCTTCCGACGTGCTGGCGCAGAAATATTTTCGCAAAGCCGGCGTGCCCGCGCGCCTGAGGAAGGTCGAGGAAGAGACCGTTCCGTCCTGGCTGTGGCGCGGAGTCGCCGACGAGAAGGCGCTCGCCGAACTGCCGGAGAACGAGCGCACTGTCGGCGAAACCTCCTGCAAACAGGTTTTTGACCGGCTCGCCGGCACCTGGACCTATTGGGGCTGGAAAGGCGGCTATTTCTCCACCGAGGCCGATGCCCAGGCGTTCTTTGACGAGCACCGCTACATGCTGACGATGCAGATGGTGGCGCCAAACTCGCCGCAATGGTTCAACACCGGCCTGCATTGGGCCTACGGCATCGACGGGCCGAGCCAGGGCCACTTCTATGTCGATTACCGGACTGGCGAACTGACGCAGTCCGCCACCGCCTACGAGCACCCGCAGCCGCACGCCTGCTTCATCCAGTCGATCGCCGACGATCTCGTCAACGAGGGCGGCATCATGGACCTGTGGGTCCGCGAGGCGCGCCTGTTCAAATACGGCTCCGGCACCGGCTCGAATTTTTCCAAGCTGCGCGGCGAAGGCGAAAGGCTCTCCGGTGGCGGCAAGTCGTCCGGCCTGATGAGTTTTCTCAAGATCGGCGACCGCGCCGCCGGCGCGATCAAGTCGGGCGGCACCACGCGCCGCGCCGCCAAGATGGTGATTCTCGATGCCGACCATCCCGACATCGAGCAATTCGTCGATTGGAAAGTGATCGAGGAGCAGAAGGTCGCCAGCCTCGTCACCGGCTCGAAGATCAACCAGAAGCACCTGCGCGCGATCATGAAAGCGTGCATCAACTGCGAGGGCTCGGGCGACGACTGCTTCGATCCGGAGAAGAACCCGGTGCTGCGCCGTGAGATCAAGGCGGCGCGGAAGAATTACGTGCCAGACAATTACGTGCAACGCGTCATCCAGTTCGCCAAGCAGGGCTATAGCGACATCCACTTCCCGACCTACGATACCGATTGGGATTCGGAGGCCTACCTCACGGTTTCCGGGCAAAACTCCAACAACACCGTGCGGGTAACCGACGAATTTCTCAAAGCGGTGGAGGCCGATCGCGACTGGGATTTGTTCTGGCGAACGAAGCCCGGAAAAATCTCCAAGACCGTCAAGGCGCGCGATCTGTGGGAAAAAATCGCCTATTCGGCCTGGGCCAGCGCCGATCCCGGTCTGCAATTCCACACCACGATCAACGACTGGCACACCTGCGCGGCGTCGGGGCCGATCATCGCCTCGAACCCGTGCTCGGAATACATGTTCCTCGACGACACGGCCTGTAATTTGGCGTCGCTGAATTTGCTGGCATTTCATCGCTCACCCTCCCCAGCAGCGGGGGGAGGTGAAGGAGGGTACGACGTCGAAGGCTACGAACACGCGGTTCGCCTGTGGACCGTCGTGCTCGAAATCTCGGTGCTGATGGCGCAGTTCCCGTCGAAGGAGATCGCGCAGCGCTCGTACGATTTCCGCACGCTGGGTCTCGGCTACGCCAATGTCGGCGGGCTTCTGATGTCGTCCGGCATTCCCTACGATTCCGATGCCGGCCGCGCCATCTGCGGCGCCCTCTCCTCCATCATGACCGGCGTCGCCTATGCCACCTCGGCGGAAATGGCGTCCGAGCTTGGCGCCTTCCCACGCTATGCCGAAAACCGCGATGCGATGCTGCGCGTGATGCGCAACCACCGCCGCGCCGCTTATGGCGAACGCACCGGCTACGAGCACATGACCACGCCGCCGGTACCGCTCGACCACAAGGCGCTCGCCTCTGCCGCGCGGATTTACCTTGCGTTGTCCGAACATGCAAAACTTGCCTGGGATCGCGCCGTCGCGCTCGGCGACAAGCATGGCTACCGCAACGCGCAGGCCACCGTGGTGGCGCCGACCGGCACCATCGGCCTCGTCATGGATTGCGACACCACCGGCATCGAGCCCGACTTCGCGCTGGTGAAATTCAAGAAGCTCGCCGGCGGCGGCTATTGGAAGATCATCAACCGCGCGGTGCCCGAAGCGTTGCGCGTGCTCGGCTACGGCGAGAAGGAAATCGCCGACATCATCGCCTACGCGGTCGGCCACGGTTCGCTCGCCGACGCGCCGGCGGTCAATCACGGCACGCTCAAGGCCAAGGGCTTCGACGATGAAGCCATCGAAAAGGTGGAAAAGGCTCTGCCGACCGCGTTCGACATCAAGTTCGTGTTCAACAAATGGACGCTCGGCGCTGATTTCCTTCAGCAATCTCTCGGCGTCGAGGCGGCCGATCTCGCTGCGCCGAACTTCGATCTGCTCTCGCACCTTGGCTTCACCAAGCGCGAGATCGAGGCGGCCAATGTCCACGTCTGCGGCGCCATGACGGTCGAGGGCGCGCCGCATCTCAAATCCGAGCACTATGCCGTGTTCGACTGCGCCAATCCGTGCGGCCGCACCGGCAAGCGCTTCCTCTCGGTCGAAAGCCACATCCGCATGCTGGCGGCGGCGCAGCCGTTCATTTCCGGCGCCATTTCCAAGACCATCAACATGCCGAGCGAGGCGACGGTCGAGGACTGCAAACAGGCCTACCTGCTCTCCTGGCGGCTAGGGCTCAAGGCCAACGCGCTTTACCGCGACGGCTCGAAGCTGTCGCAGCCGCTGCAGAGCCAGCTTATCGTCGACGAGACCGAGGACGACGATGTTATCGAGGCGTTCCTCGACAAGCCGGCGACGTCACGTGCTGCGGCGCTAGCGGAGAAGGTCGTTGAGAAGGTCGTCGAGCGCATCGTTGTGATGCGCGAGCGCGAGCGCATGCCCGACCGGCGCAAGGGCTACACCCAGAAAGCCGTGGTCGGCGGCCACAAGATTTATCTGCGCACCGGCGAATACGACGACGGCAAGCTCGGCGAAATCTTCATCGACATGCACAAGGAGGGCGCAGCGCTCCGCTCGCTGCTCAACAACTTCGCCATCGCGGTGTCGCTCGGCCTGCAATACGGCGTGCCGCTCGACGAATATGTCGACGCCTTCACCTTCACCCGCTTCGAGCCGTCCGGCCCGGTGCAGGGCAACGACTCGATCAAATACGCCACCTCGATCATCGACTACGTGTTCCGCGAATTGGCGGTGAGCTACCTGGAGCGCTTCGACCTCGCCCATGTCGATCCGTCCGGCGAAGGCTTTGATGCGCTCGGCAAGGGCGTCGCCGAAGGCAAGCCCGCGCCTGACGCGCGCTTCGTCTCCAAGGGTTTGACCCGCTCGCGCACCGACCGGCTGAAAGTGATGCAAGGGGGTGTAGACCGCGGGGCCGAACGAGGCGGCGCCGACGCGGGGCGCGGCTCCTCTGTTCCCTCCCCCCTTGCGGGGGAGGGTCAGGGA